>CALACZ010000104.1 GCA_937890735.1 uncultured Bacillota bacterium | reverse complement strand
CACCGGGCTGTCATTCAACACCACGCCGCCGCTTCGCTACCTTGGTCACCAAGGGAAGCCTTTGGATAGCGCAAACGCGCGGCAGCTCAAAAATAAGAACGCCTCCCCTCATCAGTCGCCTGCGGCGGCAGCTTCCCCCCGAGGGGAAGCCTTGGGCTTCTGCAAATCCGGCGGCGCGGTGCGCACCCTATGCCTTCCCCTCCGGGGAAGGTGCCCCCAAAGGGGGCGGATGAGGGCTGGGGAGCACTTGCGATTTGCTTTGCAGTTGTTCCAAAACGCAACTGCTCCCCGACCCTCATCAGCCTGCTCCGCCGTGCTCCGCAGCCAGCTTCCCCGGAGGGGAAGCCATTTGGATGGTACAAACCATTGCTGCTACAAGGAATCGCTACATTATTCATTCTTCATCATGCATTGCGCCCCGTCGGGGCGCAGGGAGGTTTTTTATGTCCATCCTGCTCAAAGCGCTCTCGGCTCTGCCGGACTATCAGAAGCTGCTCGGCTCGCTCGCGGCGCGGCAGACTGTCGCCGTGTCGGGCGTCAGTCAGATTTGCCGCAGCCATGTCATCGCCTCGCTGCTGGCGGACACCGCCCGTCCCGCGCTCATCGTCTGTCAGGACGATCTGGCGGCGCAGCGCGTGCAGACGGAGCTGGCGGCGATGCTGGATAGTGCGCCGGAGCTTTTGCCGGGGCGGATGCTCACGTTTTATGATGCGGCGGGCGTCTCGCGCGAGTGGGAGCACAAGCGCCTGCGGCTGTTATATGCGCTGGCGACGGGGCAGGCGAAGGTCGTCGTCTCGTCGCTTGAGGCGCTGACGCTGCGCACGATGCCGCGCGCGACGCTCTTTTCCGCGTCCGTCACGCTGCGCCCCGGCGCGAGCTTTGACATGGACGCGCTGCTTGCCAAGCTCACGGCGGCGGGGTATTCGCGCACGACGCTCGTGGAGGGCGTGGGGCAGTTCGCGCTGCGCGGCGGCATTCTGGACGTGTTTTCGCCGTCCGCGCCGCAGCCGGTGCGCGCCGAGTTTTTCGGCGACGAAGTGGACGCGATGGGCTATTTTGACCCCGTGACGCAGCGGCGCACCGAAAATGCAGACGAGGCGATCCTGCTGCCGGTCGCCGAGAGCGTTGCGGACCTGCATCCCGGCGGGCGCGCGGGGCTGTGCGACGATCTGACGGCGCTCATCGCGCGGCAGCGCCGCCGCAAAACGCCGAACGAGGCGCTCATCAAAACGCTGGAGGCCGACCGCGAAAAGCTGCAAACGGGGCTGCCGTTCGCGGCTGCCGACCGCTATCTCGCGCTGATTTATCCCGAACTGACCACGGCGGCGGACTATATTTCGCAGGACGCGCTCGTGTTTTTCTGCGACCACGGCAATCTGCGCCGCGCGGAAAAGGCGCGCACGGAGGAGCTGGGGATGCAGCTCGACGCGTTTTTGCAGGACGGGACGCTCGCGGGCGAGCTGTGCGATTTTTCGCAGAGCCTGGAGGACCTGGCGGGCAGCTTCGCCGGGCGCGGCGCGGCGTATTTTGACGCGTTTTTGTCCGCGCAGTATCCCGAAAGCCTCCCGCCGCAGGCGCTTTACAGCATCGTCTCCAAGCAGCTGCCCGGCTACGGCGGCAGTCTCGACACGGCGGTGCAGGACTTAAAGCATTACGCGTCCAGCGGCTTCGGCAGCCTTGTCCTCTGCGGCGGCAGACGGCGCGGTGAAATTCTCAAGGAGATGCTGCACGCGCAGCAGGTGGACGCGCTGCTCGCCTTCCCGTGCACGGCGCTGCCCAAGGCGGGGCAAATTCTCATCACCGACGGCAGCCTGCCTGCCGGCATGGAATATCCCGACATCCAATTCGCGGTGCTGACTGAGGGGCAAATTCTCGCCCGCAGCGACCGGCGCAAAAAAGCGCCGCCCAGGCGCGCGACGAACCGCAAAAAGCTCGATTCCTTCACCGATCTCACCCCCGGCGACCTCGTGGTGCACGAGCATCACGGCATCGGGCGCTACGTCGGCATGGAGCAAATTCGCGTGGACGGGGCGCTCAAGGACTATGTGAAGATCGCCTATCAGGGCACGGACGCGCTGTACGTCCCGGCGACGCAGCTCGATCTGGTGAGCAAATACATCGGCGGCGGCGAGGACGCGCCGGTGCGGCTCAACAAGCTCGGCGGCGACCAGTGGCAGAAGACCAAGGCAAAAGCCAAGGCGGCGGCGACGGATATGGCAAAGGGGCTCATCCGGCTCTACGCCGAGCGCAAGCGCCTGCCGGGCTTCGCCTTCGCGGCGGATACGCCGTGGCAGCAGGAGTTTGAGGAGTCGTTCGAGTACCCGGAGACGGACGATCAGCTGCGCTGCATCGACGAGATCAAGCGCGACATGGAAGCGCCCACGCCGATGGAGCGGCTTTTGTGCGGCGACGTGGGCTTCGGCAAGACGGAGGTCGCGCTGCGCGCGGCGATGAAGTGTATGCTCGACGGCAGGCAGGTCGCCATTCTTGTTCCGACCACGGTGCTGGCGCAGCAGCATTACACCACGGCGCTGCGGCGCTTCGGCTCGTTCCCGGTGACGATCGACGTGCTCTCGCGCTTCCGAACGCCCGCGCAGCAGAAAAAAACGCTCGCCGCGCTGGCGGCGGGCAAGGTGGACATGATCATCGGCACGCACAAGCTGCTGCAAAAGGACATCCAGTTCAAAAGCCTCGGGCTTCTCATCGTGGACGAAGAGCAGCGCTTCGGCGTGAGCCACAAGGAGCGGCTGAAGGAGCTCTCGCGCGGCGTGGATGTGCTGACGCTATCGGCAACGCCCATCCCGCGCACGCTCAACATGGCGCTGTCGGGTCTGCGCGATATGTCCACCATCGAGCAGCCGCCGCAGGACCGCTACCCGGTGCAGACGTTCGTGCTGGAATACAACGAGCGCGTGCTCGACACCGCCATCCGGCGCGAGCTCGAGCGCGGCGGGCAGGTGTATTATCTTCATAACCGCGTGGAGTCCATCGACCAGTGCGCCGCGCGCCTGCGCGAGCGACTGGGCGAGGTGGAGGTCGCCGTGGCGCACGGCAAAATGAACGAGGAGCAGCTCGGCTCGGTCATGCAGCGCATGGCGGAGGGCGAGGTGCAGGTGCTCGTGTGCACCACGATCATCGAAACGGGCATCGATCTGCCGAACGTGAACACGCTCATCATCGAGGACGCCGACCGGCTGGGGCTGGCGCAGCTGCACCAGCTGCGCGGGCGCGTGGGGCGGTCGAGCCGCCACGCGTTTGCGTATCTGACGTTCCGGCGCGGCAAGGTGCTGACCGAGGTCGCCGAAAAGCGCCTCAACGCCATCCGCGAATACGCCGAGTTCGGCTCGGGCTTCAAGATCGCCATGCGCGATTTGGAGATTCGCGGCGCGGGGGATCTTCTCGGCGCGGAGCAGTCGGGGCACATGATGTCGGTCGGGTACGATATGTATCTGAAATTATTGGAGGACGCCGTGCTGGAGGAGCGCGGCGAGACGGCGCTCAAAGAGCCGGAGTGCACCGCCGACCTCAATGTCACGGCGAACATCGACAAAAATTACGTCCCGTCCGGCGAGCAGCGCATGGACCTTTATCGCCGCATGGCGGCGGTGCGCACGCAGCAGGACGCCGACGATCTGCTCGACGAGATCGTCGATCGCTTCGGCGACACGCCGAAGGGCGTTTTGAACCTGCTCGACATCGCGCTCCTGCGCGCCCGCGCGGCGGCGGCGGGCATGACGGAGATCGCGCAGAAGGGCGACACGCTCACCTTCACCCTCGGCGCGTTCGACTTTGCCGCCATCGCCGAGCTCTGCGCCAAGCCGCCCTACACCGGCAGAACGTTCTTCTCCGCCAAGCTCCCCGCCGCGATCACCGTGCGGCTGAAAAAGGGCGAAGACCCGCTCAAGCTGGCAAAAACCCTCGTCGCCGACTACGCCGCAATGAGAGGAAAAGCGGAATAAAAAAGCCTGAGGATCGTATGATCCTCAGGCTAAATTATTGGCTAAAACATTGCAGACCGCAAGCCTCTGTTCAATACTCCCCCAGCGCCTGCTTTACCGTTTTGGCGGAATGGTCAGCTGCCTGCTGCTCAAACGTATCGTAGGATGCGGCGGCCGTGCCGTCGGCGAGGTCGGAGATCGCGCGGATCACGGCAAACGGCACGCCGGAGAGCGCGGCGACCTGCGCGATCGCGCCGCCCTCCATCTCCGCCGCCGCGGCATGGAAGGTCTCAAACAGCTCCGCCTTTTTTTCGCGCCCGGAGATGAACTGGTCGCCCGTGGCGATCAGCCCCGTGTGCACCGCCCCTTCGCCGAGCACCGCCTGCGCTGCCGCGACGAGCGCGGCGGAGAGCTGCCGGTCGGCGCGAAACACCGTGGGGACGCGGTCGTCCCCGCCGGTGCAGAGATAGCCCTTGGCGTGCCCAAACGCGGTCACGTCAAAATCGTGCTGCACGAGCTCCTCCGCAACAACAAGATCGCCCACGCGCAGCCCCGGCGCGAGCCCGCCCGCGATGCCGGTATTGATGATCGCCGCCGGGTGATAGCGGTCGATCAGAAGCTGCGTGCAGCGCGCGGCGCTGACCTTGCCGATGCCCGCCTTGACCAGCACGACGCGCCGTCCGCCGAGAAGCCCCGTGTGAAAAAGCAGCCCGGAGTGCGCCTCCTGCGCGCGCTGCTCCATCGCGGCGAGCAGCAGCGACAGCTCGGAGTCCATCGCGCCGATGATCCCGATCGCATCACGCTGTTGCATACTGCATTCTCCCTTCGTTCCAGTCCTTCAGGACCTCCAGCATATCCGCGGCGACCGCCTTCGCGCCCGGCAGATCATGCTCCCGGTAATTGCCGCACTCCCGTCGGCGGCTTCCGGGGATCTCGCCCTCAAAATCGACGATAAACCGAAAACTCTCGCGCACCAGCTCCAGCGCGTCCTGTTTGGAAACGGTATCGCGCAGGAGGAAATAGAAGCCCGTCCGGCAGCCCATCGGACCGACATAGACGACGTCCTGCGCATAGCGGCTGTTGCGGGCATAGGTCGCAAACAGGTGCTCAAAGGTGTGCAGCGCGCCGTTGGAGACATAGTCGCCCTGATTGGGCTTTTTCATGCGGATGTCATAGGTGACCACGTCGCCGTCGATGCGGGAGACATACATCCCCTTTTCCAGCAGGTCGTGATCGATGGTAAAACTTGCAATTTGTTTCATGCTGCCCTCTCCTTGATCGTTGAAAGATCCGACCGATCTCATAGTTCGGGCGTATCCTACCATACAAAAGCGGGGCTTGTCAATAAGACGGTGGGAAATGCGGCGCTGGCGCGTGGGAGATAAGCGGGATCGAACCGCTGACCTCATGACTGCCATCTGCTATCCGTTCGTGATATTAAGTGTTTTTGCATCAAATACGTCCGTTTCGTCAGTGAAAAGTGCAGGATTTTGCAAGGTTTTGCCCATTGCGTCCACACGCTTTCGCGCACACTTGGGTCAGAATCCGGGTCAGGGAAGGAAGTCTGTGCAGACAGGGATATAGAACTGCATCATAGATTGAAAAAGATCGAAAGTCAAGCAAAATAGCTCCAGATTATGCAGGAAGCACTCCGTTCTGAAGAAGAAGTTTCTGAAGCTCAGGAACCTTTACATC
>CALACZ010000103.1 GCA_937890735.1 uncultured Bacillota bacterium | reverse complement strand
AATTCTACACCGACGCATTCTTTGCCGACTGCCGGAAGCTCAATATCAAGCGCCCTGACGTCGTCGAGCCTGCAACAAACTGCATTGACGAATATATCAAGATCATCACGAAGCTCATGGACACCGGCTACGCCTATTTTGCCGGCGGCAACGTCTATTTTGACACCTCCAAGCTCGCGCGCTACTATGTCTTTAACGACCACGACGCGGAGGATCTCGCCGTGGGCGTGCGCGAGGGCGTGGAGGAGGACACGAACAAGCGCAACAAGAACGATTTTGTCCTCTGGTTCACAAAGTCGAAATTTGAGGATCAGGCGCTCAAGTGGGACTCCCCGTGGGGCGTGGGCTATCCGGGCTGGCACATCGAGTGCTCCGGCATTGCCATCAAGTACCTCGGCGAGGATCTTGATATTCACTGCGGCGGCATCGACAACGCCTTCCCGCACCATACGAACGAGATCGCGCAGTCCGAGAGCTACCTCGGGCATCCGTGGTGCAAATACTGGATGCACGTCCTGCACCTGAACACGACGAGCGGCAAAATGTCCAAATCCAAGGGCGAGTTCCTGACCGTCTCGCTGCTGGAGGAAAAGGGCTACGACCCGCTGGCGTACCGCCTGTTCTGCCTGCAAAGCCACTACCGCAAGAGCCTCGTATTCTCGTGGGAAAATCTTGACAACGCGGCGGGCGCTTATCAGAAGCTGCTCACGAAAATTTCCGCGCTCAAGCCGTCCGACGAGCCGGTCGCCGAGACTGCCGTCGCCGCTCTGCGCGAGAAATTCAACAAGGCGCTCGGCAACGATCTCAACACGTCCCTCGCCGTCACGGCGCTCTACGACGTGCTGAAGTACCAGACGAATGACGCGACCAAGCTCTTTGTGCTGGATGATTTTGACCGCGTTCTGAGCCTCGATCTTCTGAAAAAAGCCGAAAAGATCCGCAAAACGAACGCCTCCGTGCAGCCGTCCGCCGCGGCGTTTACCGTCGTCTCCGAGTCCGGCGAGCAGGATGAGGCGGTCGAGCAGCAGATCCGTGAGCGCTATGAGGCGAAGAAGGCGAAGGATTTTGCCAAAGCCGACGCCATCCGCGACGCGCTCAAGGCGCAGGGCATCGAGATCACCGACGTCCCCGGCGGCGCAAAGTGGAAGAAAATTTAACGACCTGCTATAAAGCGCCCCTCAGTTTCAAATGAAACTGAGGGGCACTGCCTCCTTAAAAGCCTCGCAGAGTTTCGCCGCCGCAGCGGCGAAAACGATTATGATCATTTTTGCCGGCGGCGTGTACGTCGGCAAAAATTCTGTTCGCGGAGCGGAGTAATGTGTTTTTGACTCGATCAGGCTTCCTCACGTTCGCGCAGTCCGGCGACGGCGGAGATGGGGAGCGAGAAGCAGATCGCGCCGGGTTTTGTGCCCGGTCCTGTCTGTTCGTGGATGGCGCGCATGATGGCGGCTTTTTCGTCCGCGTGCGCCACAATGTACACCACGTCCTTTTCCTGCGCAAGGCTCACGCCGAAAAACGTCTCGCTCTTCGCGCGCCCCGTGCCCTTTGCGTGCAGGACCGTGCCGCCGCCCGCGCCTGCGCTGCGCGCGGCTTCCATCACATAGTCGGAATATCCTTCATTCAAGATCACAACGATCAGTTCGTGCGCAAATTCCATGCTCGGTTTTCCTCCGATCTCAGCATTTTCGGTCAGATACGTCAGCGTTTTGCTGCCCGCCACGCTCTTGAGCGGCACGGACATCATCACGCCGTTGCCGGGGATGTCGATCATCAGCTTGCGCTTGGCGAGCCGAAACGCCTGCCGCGCCTGCTCGCCGGTGGCGATGGCGCTGACGACCGCCTTCTGCGTCGCGTCCAGCCCGTAGATGGACAGATGCTCGGACTTGGCCGTGCCCATGCCGAGCTTGGTCAGAACAAGGGGAATGCCGGTCTGCTTATAGATGCCGTTCAGTGTTTCGGCATCGTCCCGGTCGGTGATCGCGATGAGATAATACAGCTCCATCACACAGCCTCCCACAGTTCGATGATCTCGTTTTCGCCGAATGCCAGCTCCGGCTGTGCATCCGCCTTGGCGCGGGACTTGAGCACATAAATGCCGCCCATGATCTGCACCGTGATGAGCGGCATCATCGCAACGAGCGCCACGATGCCGAATGCGTCGGTCATCACGCTGCCGCCCGCCGCCGTGCACGCGCCCATCGCCAGCGGCAGCATGAACGTTGCCGTGAGCGGTCCGGACGCGACGCCGCCGGAGTCGAACGCGATGGCGGTAAACGTCGGCGGGACGAAAAACGTCAGCTCCAACGCGATCAGATACCCGGGCACGACGAAATACAGGATCGGCGCGCCGGTCAGCACGCGAACCATCGCCAGCCCGTTCGCCAGCGCCACGGCGATAGACAGGCTCATGCCCATCGCTTTTGCAGAGATCGCGCCGGAGGTCAGCTCTTCGACCTGCTTGTTGAGAATGTACACAGCCGGTTCTGCGTCAATGATGAACCAGCCCATAAGCATCGCCAGCGGCACGAGCAGCCACGAAAGCCCCTGCTCGACCATCGCGCCGCCGAGCACATAGCCGAGCGGCGAGAAGCCGACGTTCACGCCTGTGAGGAACAGCACGAGCCCTACGAATGTATACGCCATGCCGATGAGGATCTTCACGAACGGCAGCTTGCGCAGCCGCAGCGCAAAGAGCTGGAACAGCAGGAAAAATACAAAGATCGGCAGCAGCGCCATCGCGATCTCCGCAAGATAGTGCGGCAGCGCGTGCAGGTAATCCGCGCCGAGCTGGACACTCGTTTCGATCCGCGAAACGGCGATCTCCGCGCTCGCGGCGGGATCGGGTCGGTAGAGGATGCCAAGCAGCATCACTGCCAGCACAGGGCCGATGGAGCACAGCGCCACGAGGCCGAAGCTGTCGGACTTTGCGTTTTCGTCGCTTCGGATGGACGCGACGCCAACGCCGAGCGCCATGATAAACGGCACGGTCATGGGACCCGTTGTCACGCCGCCGGAGTCAAACGCGACCGAGAGCATCCCGCGCTCTGTCAAAAACGCGCCGAGAAACACGAGCGCGTAGCAGATAATGAGCAGCCGCCGCAGCGAAATGCGGAACAAAATGCGCACCATGCACAAAACAAGGAACAGCCCCACGCCGACCGAAACAGTCAGGATCAGCGCGGTCTTGTCGAGCGCCGGAACGTTCGCCGCCAGCACCTGCAGGTCCGGCTCTGCCATCGTAATGGCGATGCCGAGCAGCAGGCTCACGCCGAGCACGAACCAGAGCTTTTTCGATTTTGTCATGCGCGCGCCGATGAGACTGCCGATGCGCGTCAACGACACCTCCGCCCCCAGCGTGAACATCCCCATGCCGAGAATGAGCAGGGCAGAGCCGAACAAAAACGACAGCATCAAACCAGCATCCACCGGCACGAGCACGAGGCAGAGCACTGCCACGATCGCCGAGACCGGCAGGACCGACGCCGCCGCTTCTTTGAGTTTTTCTGCGAGTATCCTTTGGCGCAAATCACTTCTCCTTTCCAGTTTCTTAGCCCTATTTTACCAGAAAACCGGCAAAAACGCCAGCAAAACTATGAAAACAAATCATGAACATTCCGCCGCCGCGCGAGTTGAAAGCGGGCGCGGTTTGTGGTAGACTATAAGCTGTGAAGAAAGGGGTTTTCTCCATGAAATTGATGATTTTGGATGGCAACAGCGTCATAAACCGCGCGTTTTACGGTGTGCGCCTGCTCACAACAAAAGAGGGGCTGTTCACCAACGCGATCTACGGCTTTCTGAATATTCTGGAAAAGCTCCGCAGCGAGGAGCGCCCGGACGCGCTGTGCGTCGCGTTCGACTTAAAAGCGCCCACGTTCCGCCACCTGCGCTACGACGGCTACAAGGCGACGCGCCACCCCATGCCGGAGGAGCTGGCGATGCAGATGCCGCTCATGAAGGACGTGCTGCGCGCGATGAACATCCCCATCTACGCCTGTGAGGGCTGGGAGGCGGACGACGTGATCGGCACGGTCGGGAAAAAATGCAGCGAGGCAGGCTGGGACTGCGTGATCGTCACCGGCGACCGCGACAGCTTGCAGCTCATCGACGAGCACGTCCATGTGAAGCTCGTGGCAACGCGCGGCGGGCAGACGGCGGCGACGTTGTATGACGAGCAGGTTTTCCGCGACGAATACGGCTTTGCGCCGCTGCGGCTCATCGACCTCAAGAGTCTGATGGGCGACAGCTCCGATAACATCCCCGGCGTTGCGGGCGTGGGACAGAAAACGGCAACGGCGCTGCTGCTGGAATACGGCACACTGGACGGCGTGTACGCAAATCTCGACAGCATCCGCGAGTCTGTGCGCAAAAAGCTGATTGCCGGTCGGGAGAATGCCTATCTTTCCCATGAGCTGGCGACGATCCGCTGCGAAGCGCCCATTGACTTTACGCCGGAGGGAAATCTCATCCAGCCGCCCGACGAGGGCGCGCTGTACGAGCTGTTTGTGCGGCTGGAATTTACGCGCCTCATCGCGCGCTACGGTCTGCACGCGCCGCAGAAAAAAGCGCCGGAGGAGACGGTGGAAGGCGCTCGTACGATTGAGCGCGTAACGGACGCCGCGCGGGCGCGAGCGCTTGCGGCGGAGTTTGAAAAGAAGGATTATGTCAACATTCTCGTAAACGGCGATCTGACAGAAATCGCGGTCACAGTTGGAGAAAACGGATTTTATTTTACCGGGGACGCGGTGGCAGATAGTGAATTTATGTCAACCGTATTCGGCGCGTCGGTCAAAAAGGTGACGCACGACTGCAAGCCCCTTCAGCGCGCGCTGCTGGAGCGTGGACTGCCGGCGGACGGATTTATATTTGACACCGCGCTGGCGGCGTATATTTTAGACGCCACGCAGGGCAAGTATGACCTCGACCGGCTGGCGACGGAATATCTCGCCTGCACGATCGGTCGCCCGGACGCCGCTGAGTGCGGCGAGGACGCGGCATCGCTCGGTGCGCGGCTCGCGGAATGCGCAGCCGTGGAAGCACTTTACGGCGTGCTGCACGAAAAGCTGCTGGAAAACGGCATGGAGCGGCTGTATTTTGATATTGAACTGCCGCTGTGCGCGGTGCTCGCGCGGATGGAGGCGGCGGGCGTGCTCGTCGATCAGCTCGCGCTCATTGCGTTCGGCAATCAGCTGGAGACCGGCATCGCGCAGGCGCAGAAGGCGATCTACACCTACGCCGGGGAGGAATTTAACATCAACTCCACGCAGGCGCTGGGGCATATTCTGTTTGAAAAGCTCGCGCTGCCGCCGGTCAAAAAAACCAAGCGCGGCTACTCGACTGACGCGGAGGTGCTGGAAAAGCTGCGCGCAAAGCACCCGATCGTCGCCTCCATTCTGGACTACCGCGCGCTCACCAAGCTCAAATCGACGTATGCCGACGGGCTGGTCAAGCAGATCGCGGACGACGGGCGCATCCACACAACGTTCCAGAACATGATCACCGCCACGGGGCGGCTGTCGTCAACCGAGCCGAATTTGCAGAACATCCCCGTCCGCACCGACCTTGGCAGCCAGATCCGGCGGATGTTCGTGCCGCGCGAGGGCTGCGTGTTCGTGGACGCGGACTACAGCCAGATC
>CALACZ010000102.1 GCA_937890735.1 uncultured Bacillota bacterium | reverse complement strand
GGGAGTAGGCGTCTAAAAAGCGCGCGAGAGTTCAAATCTCTCCTTCCGCGCCAAAATCGGCGATGTTCGTTTGAACATCGCCGATTTTGCTTTATATATGATAGCGCTCCCAAATGCTGCGGCATTCGGGAGCTTTTGTATCGGCTTTTGCTTTACAGGTTTGCAGCTTCAAAATATTCGACCGTTTTGGCGCGGTCATACGCAATTTGGGCAGCCAGAGTCTCCATGGACGAAAACGGGCGCTCCGGGCGCAGGAAGTGATACAGCCACACTGCGAGGAGCTTTCCGTACAGGTCGCCGTCAAAGCCGCACAGGTGCGCCTCCAAAATGGGGGCGGGCAGGCTGCCTGCCGTGGGGTGGACGCCGATGTTTACGACCGCGGGATAAAGCGTCCCGTCCTCCAGCTGCGCCTGCGCGCAGTACACGCCGCGCGGCGGCACGAGCACGCCTGCGGGGAAGGGGAGGTTCGCCGTGGGAAAGCCGATGGCGTTTCCGCGGTGCGCGCCGTGCGCGACCGTGCCGGAGAGGAGCTGCGCGTGCCCCAGAAGCCGCCGTGCTGCGTCCAGCTCGCCCGCTTGCAGCAGCGCGCGGATGCGCGTGGAGCTGACGGGCGCGCCGTCCAGCTCGACCTTTTCAACAATATCACAGCCGACGCCGCGCGCTGCGCAGAACGTGCGCAGCCGCTCCGCCGTGCCTGCGCCGTGAAAGCCGAAGCGGTGATCTGCTCCGCACACGACGTGAACCGCGCCGAGCTCTGCGAGCAGGAGCGTTTCGATGTAATCCTGCCATGTAAGCTGCATGAGCGTGCGGTCAAAATGGCGGACGAGCACCTCGTCCATGCCGTAAAGCCGGCGCATGAGCCGCGCGCGGTCCTGCGCCGAGCTGATGAGCGCGACGGGCGTGCCGGAGATGACCTGCGCCGGGGGCGCGTCAAACGTCAGCGCCGCCGCCGTGCAGCCGAGGCTGTCCGCGACCTGCCGCGTGCGGCGCAGAAGCGCGCCGTGCCCGATGTGCACGCCGTCAAAAAAGCCGAGCGCGATGACGCGTTTTGTCTGCAACCTACTTCACCTCAAAAAAGCTCTTGACCGTGTGCAGCACGCCGCCCTCGCAGCGCGCCAGGGCGAGAAATTCGCCCGTTTCCGTGTATACGCGGCACAGACCGCTTGCGAACGAGCGGTCTGATACGTCCGCGCCGTTGCGGATGCGCGCCGCCTGCCCCAGCGTGACGATGCACGCCGGATGCGCCGCGAACAGCGCGTCCACGGGCATGAGCAGCTCCTGCGGGTCGTGCTCCTGCGCATAGGCGAGGAGCGCGTCCATCGTGACCGCCTGCGAAAGATCGAACGCGCCCGCGCGCGTGCGCCGCAGGCTCTCCATGCAGCCGCCGCAGCCGAGCAGCGCGCCGATGTCGTGGCAGAGCGTGCGCACATATGTGCCCTTGGAGCAGTGCACGCGCAGCGTCCACAGATCGTCCGCGCCGTCCAAAACCTCCAGCGCGTGGATGGTGATCCGGCGCGCGGGGCGCTCGACCTCCCTGCCGCGCCGTGCCAGCTCGTAGAGCTTGCGCCCGCCGATCTTCACGGCGGAGTACATGGGCGGGATCTGGTCGATCTCGCCCGTAAAGTGCGCCAGCGCGGCTTCCAGCGCCTCGCGCGTGACGTGCGCTTCCTGCTGCGACAGGACGTTGCCGCAAATATCCTGCGTGTCGGTGACGACGCCGAGGCGCAGCCCGGCGATATATTCCTTATCCGCCGACTCCAGAAACTGCGCCGCACGCGTCGCTCTGCCCACGAAAATGGGCAAAACGCCCGTCGCCATGGGGTCGAGCGTGCCGCCGTGCCCGACGCGGCGCTCGTGAAATACGCCGCGCAGCTTCGCCGCCACGTCCTGACTCGTCCAGCCGGCGGGCTTGTCCACTACAAAAATTCCGTTTGCCATATCATCCTCAAAGCCGGACGCCGCTGCGGCGCAGCACGTCCAAAATTGCCGCCTTTGCCGCGTCGATGCCGCCCGCGACCGAGCAGCCCGCCGCCGCTGCGTGTCCGCCGCCGCCAAGCTCGCGGCAGAGCGCCGCCGCGTCGTAATTGGGGCTGGTGCGGAGGGAGATCTTGCCCATACCGCCCTCGACCTCACGGATCATGATGCCGATCTCCACGCCCTCGATGGAGCGGGCAAAGCCGGAGATGGAATCAATATCATCCTCACTGACATGCAGCTCCGAGAGCCACGCCTTCGGCAGCGTGCAGATACCGACCGTACCGTTTGCGTACAGCTCGACGCTGCCGGTCAGCCGCGCCTCAAGCTGGAGGCGGGCAAAGCTCTTGGTGTCAAAAAACAGCTTGTTGATGGGTGCGATGTTTGCACCGCAGTCGATGAGTTCCGCTGCCACGCGCAGGGTGCTGCTTGTGACGTTGGAGTAGCGGAAGCAGCCGGTATCGGTGGAGATGGCGATATACAGCGCGTCCGCCGTCTTGCGGTCGGGCTGCACGCCGAGCTCCGCTAAAAGTCCGTAGATGATCTCGCCGCACGCGGCGCGGTCCGCCTCCAGAAGGCAGTGATCCGCCGTGAGCGAGTGGCTGCCGTGATGGTCGATGGCGAGCCGGATGCGCCCGGGTGCGTCCTCCGCGCCGAAGGGCAGCAGATTGTCCGCCGCGAGATCGACGCTGATGAGCGTATCGTCCGGGAAAATGCCGCCGCGCGTCAGCCCCGCAAGATAGGGGGCAAAGCGGGCGGTAAACTGCGGGTTATCATAAATGACCGCCGCTTTTCCAAGCGCCTGCAGCGCGCGGCACAGCGCGATCGCGCAGCCGCAGGCGTCGCCGTCGGGACGGCGGTGGGTAAGAATGACGTAGTTGTCGTGCGCTTTTAAGAACGCGGCGGCTTCACTGCGCGTCATTGCTCTCACCGTCCTCGCTGCGCTCCTCGCGGCTGAGTTTGCTCAAAAGGTCGTACATATGCGCACCGTATTTGAGCGAGTCGTCCTCTTCCAGCACGAGCTCCGGCGTATAGCGCAGCTGCAGCCGGCTGCCGAGCTCGCGCCGCAGCCAGCCGCTCGCCGAGCGCAGCCCGCGCATGGCGTCTTTGCTGCGCGCCTCGTCGAGCACGCTGATATAGACCTTGGCATAGCGCAGGTCGGGCGTGGTATCCACGCGCGTGATGGAGAGGAGCGTCTGCACGCGCGGGTCTTTGAGCTGCCGGATCAGCTCTGCCAGCTCCCGCTGGATCTCCTCATTGATCCGACCGATTCTGTTGGATGGCATAAAAAGCCTCCTTCGGAAAAGTAAAAGTAATAGTAAAACGCCGCACAAAGGCGACCGGGAGGCAAGGATGCGTGCCGCACCGACGGGCTTGCGCAAGTCCAAGGCTTCCCCTCGGGGGGAAGCTGTCGGCGAAGCCGACTGATGAGGGGAAGAGTCCTTATTTTTGAGCTGCATCGCGTTTTTGAGCCGAAACGTAGCAACATCTCAGAACGTACCACCCTTCTCCTCATCCGTCTCGCTGCGCGAGCCAC
>CALACZ010000101.1 GCA_937890735.1 uncultured Bacillota bacterium | reverse complement strand
CGGGCTCATGAAGCGCGATATTGACTACGTCGTGAAGGACGGGCAGGTCATCATCGTGGACGAGTACACGGGACGTTTGATGTACGGTCGCCGCTACAACGAGGGTCTGCATCAGGCAATTGAAGCCAAAGAGGGCGTGCAGGTCGCCAGCGAAAATAAAACGCTCGCCACCATCACGTTCCAGAATTTCTTCCGGCTGTACGCCAAGCTCTCCGGCATGACCGGCACGGCGCTGACGGAGGAAGAAGAATTTTCCGGCATTTACGATCTGGACGTTGTGGAAATTCCCACGAACAAGCCAGTCATCCGAAAAGACGACCCGGACGTGGTGTACAAGACCGAGGCGGCGAAATTTCGCGCTGTCATCCGGCAGGTGCGCGAGTGCCACGACCGCAGCCAGCCCGTACTGGTGGGCACGATCTCCATCGAAAAATCGGAGCTGCTGTCGCAGATGCTCAAAAAGGAGGGCATCGCGCACAACGTGCTCAACGCCAAGCATCATGAGAAGGAAGCCGAGATCATCGCGCAGGCGGGTCATCTCGGCGCGGTGACGATCGCCACGAACATGGCAGGACGCGGCACGGACATCATGCTCGGCGGCAACGCCGAATTTATGGCGAAAAACGACCTGCGTAAGCAGGGCATGGCGGAGGAGCTGATCGTGGAGTCGAACTCGTTCGCCGAGACGGACGATCCCGACATCCTCGCCGCCCGCGCGGCGTATACGGAAGCCTACGCCCGCTACAAAAAAGAGGTGGATGCGCAGGCGGAGCAGGTGCGCGCGGCAGGCGGACTGTTCATCGTGGGCACGGAGCGGCACGAGTCGCGCCGGATCGACAATCAGCTCCGCGGACGCGCAGGTCGTCAGGGCGACCCCGGCGAAACGCGCTTTTTCCTCTCGCTTCAGGACGATGTGATGCGTCTGTTCGGCTCGGAGCGGGTGCAGCATATGATGGAAGCGCTGGGCATCGACGAGGACACGCCCATCGACGCGAAAATTCTCTCCGGCGCGATCGAAAACGCGCAGAAGACCGTGGAGAGTCGCAACTATCAGGCGCGCAAGAGCGTGCTGGAATACGACGACGTGATGAACGTCCAGCGGAAGATCATCTATGAGCAGCGCCGCCAGGTGCTCGACGGAGAGGATCTGCGCGGGAACATCCAGTCGATGGTGCGCTTTGTGGTGGACTCGGCGCTGCACGCCGCCTTCGGCGAGCAGCACCATCTGGACAGTGCGCAGTTTGCAGATCTCGTACACCAGTTTGAGGGCGTATACTTCCCGCAGGGCGCGTGGGTCGAGTCGGAGCAGGCGCTCCGCACCCTCACGCGCGAGGAAGCGGAGGAAAAGCTGCTGGCGCTGCTCCGGCGCAGCTACGAAAAGCGCGAGGAGCAGTACGGCGAGAGCGTCATGCGCGAGGTCGAGCGCATCATCACGCTGCGCGTGGTGGATGAATACTGGATGGATCACATCGACGCGATGGACGATCTGCGGCAGGGCATCCGCCTGCGCGCCTATGCGCAGACCGACCCCGTGGTGGAGTATAAGCGCGAAGGCTTTGCCATGTTCGAGGCGATGACGAACGCCATCAAGGAAGAGATCGTGCGGCGGCTTTACACCTTCCGCCTGAAAACGAACGAAGAGGTCAAGCGTCAGCGCGTGGCGAAGGTCACGGGCGAGGGCGGCGGCGACAAGACCGTGCGCCGTCAGCCGGTGGTCAAAAAGGTCAAGGTCGGTCCGAACGACCCGTGCCCGTGCGGCAGCGGCAAAAAGTACAAAAAATGCTGCCGCGACAAGGACCTCGCGGCGGGCAGGACGGAGTAAGACCGCCGAACAAAAAGGAGGCTCTATGTTCCACGTTGTGCGCCGGGGCGCGCTCGAATATCTCACCGCCGACACGCTCGCGGGAAGCCGTCACTGCTTTTCCACGCGCTTCGGCGGCGTGAGCGAGGGCGTGCTTGCGAGCCTGAACCTCGGCACGCACCGGGGAGATAGCCCCGAACATGTGCGAAAAAACTATGAGATCCTGGGCAGTGCCGTCGGCTTTTCGCCGGAGCAGACCGTGTTTACCAGGCAGCAGCATACCGCGATCGTCGCACCTGCGACGCGTGCGGACTGCGGCACGGGGCTGCTGCGTGAGCGGGCGGATGTGTGCGACGCGCTGGTGACGAATGAGCCGGGCGTGGCGCTCGTGTGCTTTGCCGCCGACTGCACGCCCGTGCTGCTCTATGACCCCGCGGCGCGCGCGGTGGGCGCGGCACACTCCGGCTGGCGCGGCACGGCGCAGGGCATCGCCGCCCGCACGGTGGAGGCGATGCAGCGCCTGTACGGCTGCAAGCCGGAAAACATCCGCGCGGCGATCGGTCCGTCCATCGGGCAGTGCTGCTTTGAGACGGACGAGGATGTGCCGCAGGCGATGCGCGCCGCGCTCGGCGCGGCGGCGGAAGGCTATATCGAGCGCCGGGGCGAAAAATTTTTTGTAGATAATAAAGGTCTGTGTGCGCTGTGGCTGAAAAACTGCGGCGTTACACAGATCGACGTGAGCTGTGACTGCACCAAATGCCAGCCGCAGCGTTTCTGGTCGCACCGTGTGACCGGCGGCGCACGCGGCTCGCTGGCGGGCATCATCATGCTCTGAATGTGGGAGGAATTATGAAACGAGTCATCGCGCTGCTGCTGGCGGCGGCTTTGCTGGCGGCGCTCTGCGGCTGCACCGCCGAGCGGATGCAGTCTGTGCGCGAACTGTTCGGCATCAGCGAACAGGCGGCGGAGGAGGACACGTCCGCGCAGGACGAGACCGCGCAGCCGTCGGCGCAGACCGCGCCCGTGAGTACGGACGAGGACGCGCAGAGCACATTCGGTCTGGGCTATCAGACGCAGTTCGGGCTGCACCCGTATGCCTGCACGAGCCTCAATAACCGCGCGATTTTGTCGTTCCTCTACGAGAGCCTGTTCGTGGTGGACGGCAGCTTCCGCGCACAGGGCGTGCTGGCGGAGAGCTGGAGCGTGTCGGACGACGGCATGACCACCACCATCACGCTCCGCTCCGGCGTCAAGTTCCACAACGGCAGGACGCTGCGCGCGCAGGACGCGGCGTACTCGCTGAACAGCGCCATGGGCAGCGCCTATTACGGCGACCGGCTGCGCAATGTCTCGTCCATCACCGCGACCGACACGCGCACGCTCGTCATCACGACGCTCGTGAGCTATGAGTGCCTGCCGCTGCTGCTGGATATTCCCATCATCCCCGAAAATACGGCGGACAGCGCCGTCCCGCCCGGGACAGGACCGTATGAATATACGTCCGCCACGCGCCTGTCACGCTTTTCCGACTGGTGGCAGGACACGGCGCTGACCGACGCGCCGTATATCACGCTTCATGCCGCCGAGACGAGCGTGGACGTGCGCGACCAGTTTGAGTACACCAACGTGAACCTCGTGCTGACCGACCCCAATTCCACCGCCTACGCCAGCTTCCACAACGACTACGAGCTCTGGACGGCGAACACCACGGTCATGCAGTATATCGGCTACAATATCAATAACAAGGTCTTTTCCAACTACGGTCTGCGCTCGTCGATCACCTACGCCATTGACCGCGAGACGATCGTCACGGAGCTTGCCGGGGGCTTTGCGCTGCCTGCAACGCTGCCCGCCTCGCCGCTCGCGGAGCAGTACGACGTGCGGCTGGCGAACAGCTTTGACTACAGCCAGTCGGATTTTGAGGCGCATCTGGAGAGCGCCAGCGTGGAGGACATGGACGGCGACGGCGTGCTGGACCTGTATGTTGCGTCGCTGGGCTACGCCATCCCTGTGGAGGGGACGATGATCGTCTGCGCGGGCAGCTATCAGCGCGTGCAGACCGCGCAGCGCATCGTGGACGCGCTCAATTCCCGCGGCTTTAAGCTCACACTTCAGACGCTTGACGAGGCGGAGTACCGCACGGCGCTGCAAAACGGCAATTTTGACCTCTATTTCGGCGAGGTGCGGCTGTCGGCAAATTTCGACCTTTCGCCGTTTTTCTCGATCTACGGCTCGCTCAATTTCGGGGGACTTTCGGACTCGACGATGCTGAACCTCTGCGAGCTGGCGCTGACGAACAACGGCAACGCCTACAGCCTGCACAAGCGCGTGTGCGAGCGCGGCTACATCACGCCCGTGCTCTTTAAGGTGAACGCACTCTATACCACGCGCGGCATGGTGGCAGACCCCACGCAGTACCTCGACTGGTACATCCCGCCGCTCACGTCCGCCGACGAGACGGAGGGCTGACCATGCGGGGGAAATTTCAACAGCCGCGCCGCCATATCAGCCTGCGGGCGGTTTTGACCGTGCTGGGCGTTGCTGCGCTGGCGGCGCTCGTGTTCGGCATCTGGAAGCTCACGCGCCCCGCGCCGCTGCCGGAGATCACCGTGCCGGTGCTGGCAGCCCCGGCGCAGCCGCAGGCGGACGCACCGCAGGATACATCCGAGGCGCAGGAAGCGCCCGCCGCGCGCGAGCTGGAGGCGGAGGTCGTGGAGCAGACGCCGCCCGAGCCTGCCGAGCAGTCGCTGCGGCTGATGGCGGTGGGCGACGATCTCATCCACAACTCGATCTACTGGTCGGCGGAGCAGCCGGACGGCAGCTATGATTTTACGCCGTTTTATCAGGACATCTCGCCTGTGGTCGCGGACTACGACCTCGCCTGCATCCAGCAGGAGACGATCTTTGTAAACGACCCCGCGCTCTATGACAATTACCCGCGCTTTGCCTCGCCCACGGCGGTCGGCGACGCGCTGGCGCAGGCGGGCTTCAACGTCGTGACGATGGCGGGCAACCACTGCTACGACAAGGGCATGACGGGCATCACCGACACGCTCACGTTCTGGCGCGAGCAGCACCCGGAGGTCACGGTGCTCGGCATCCACGACTCGCAGGAGGATGCGGATACCCTCCGCATCGCAGAGCAGAACGGGCTGCGCGTGGCGCTGCTTGATTACACCTACGGCGTGAATTACGAAAAGCCGGAGGACGCGTGGACGGTCGATTTTCTCGACCGCGATAAGGTCGCGCAGGATCTGGAAAAAGCCCGCGCGCAGGCGGATTTTGTGATCGTGTTCGCCCACTGGGGCGAGGAGGGCGAGTTCTCACCGAATGACTACCAGCGCGACTGGGCGGAATTTTTCGCCGCGCAGAATGTGGACGCAGTTATCGGCGGGCATCCGCACGTTTTGCAGCCGATGGAGACGCTCACCCGCGCGGACGGAAAGACCATGCCGGTCTACTATTCGCTCGGCAATTTCCTCTCGCACCAGATGAGCGCCGAGCAGATGCTCGGCGGCATGGCGAGCCTGCGGCTGGTCAAAGACGACGCGGGCACGCGCGTGGAGGACGCGGAGCTTCTGCCCACCGTCACCGTCATCACGCACAAAGACACCGGCTGGTGGAGCTACCGCCCGATGCTGCTGGAGGATTACACCGACGAGCTGGCAGCCCAGCACCGCCTCCCCGAGACAACGCCGGACTATCTGTGGAGTCTGTACGATCAGATCACCGACAAAGAAGAATAAACAGCGCCCCGTTCCGACTCGGAACGGGGCGAGTTCGTTATAACAGGAAGGTACGTCCTTAGTCGTAACGTAGGGGAGGGGCTTGCCCCTCCCGGCGGTATAACGCCGCAAATTTGATCGCACCAATGCAAAACGGTATGCACCCGTAGGGGCGGACGACCCTGTCCGCCCGGCGGCACGCACCCGCAAAAAACGGACGCACCCCGGCGAATCCATACAACGTTTGTAGGGGTCGATGCCCACATCGACCCGCGCAGTACGCACGACCGTTTTTACGACACGTTGTGGCAAATTCGCCATTGCCCCACGGGCGGACAGGGTCGTCCGCCCCTACAGGACGTTGTGCGTGGTCGCTGATAGGGTGTGCAATTTTGCGATTGCATTCTGCCGGGTCGATGTGGGCATCGACCCCTACGGACACATTACGTTGTCGCCGATGTTGCGTGCGATTTTGTGATTGCACCCTGCGCGGGCGGGGCAAGCCCCGCCCCTACGTTACGACGAAACGCGTTACAAATCAAAACGTACACCTTCTCATCCCTTCCGGGTTCGCTGCGCTCACCCACCTCCCCTTGGTCACCAAGGGGAGGCTTGGGCGTGCGGAATAAAAAACGCGCCCCGTTCCGTTTTGGAACGGGGCGTTCGTTACTTCAATCAGACCGTGGGCTGGTTGGCTGCTTCGATGATCTTGACGAACTTCTCGGGCACGAGGGATGCGCCGCCGATGAGGCCGCCGTCGATATCCGGCTGCGCCAGCAGATCGAACGCATTCTTCTCGTTCATAGAGCCGCCGTAGAGGATGGAGATGGCGCGGGAGACCTTTGCGCCGTACAGCTTGCGCACCACGGCGCGGATGTTCTCGCAGACCTCCTCCGCCTGCTCGGGCGTGGCGGTCTTGCCTGTGCCGATCGCCCAGATGGGCTCATAGGCGATGATGATCTTGCGGATCTTATCCTCACCCACGCCGCACAGACCTGCCTTGATCTGCATGGTGATCCACTCGGTGGTGATGCCCGTCTCGCGCTGCTCGAGGCTCTCGCCCACGCAGAGGATGGGGGACAGACCGTTTTCCAGCGCGGCGAGGACCTTGGCGTTGACGTCCTGATCCGTCTCGCCCATGGCGCGGCGCTCGGAGTGACCGAGGATGACGTACTTGCAGCCCGCGTCTACGAGCATGTTCGCGGCGATCTCGCCGGTGTAGGCGCCGGAGGCGTTGGCGTTGCAGTTTTCAGCGCCGATGCCCACGCGCGTCTCGCGCATGGCGCGCACGGCGGCGGGGATGCACACGGCGGGCACGCACAGCACCACGTCGCACCAGCGACCCTTGGGCATGATGGTCTTAAATTCGGTCATAAACGCCTTGGTTTCCGTGGGCGTCTTGTTCATCTTCCAGTTGCCGGCGATGACGGTCTTGCGATATTTTCTGTTCATGGTTTTCTCTACTCCTAATGAATATGGTTTTCCAATTTCCAGTTGTAAGCCTTCCCCATGTGGGGAAGGTGGCGCGAAGCGCCGGACGAGGAGAAGGGTGGTACGTTTTGAGATGTTCTGCGTTTGCACCGCTCGAGGGCTTCCCTTGGTGACCAAGGGAAGCTGTCGCCGCAGGCGACTGAAGGGATCAGAACGTTGCAGGTTTTAGAGCACCCGCGGCAGTGCGGCAAAACGCACACCTTCTCATCCCTTCCGTCACGGCTGCGCCGTGCCACCGTCTCGCTGCGGCTCGGTCACGGCGTGGGTCTGACAGCCCACTGGGCTGTCATTCAGCACCACGCCGCCGCTTCGCTGCCTTGGTCACCAAGGGGAGGCTTTGGTGCGCTCAAAACGCGTGACAGCTCAAAAATAAGAACGCCTCCCCTCATCAGTCAGCCTTCGGCTGACAGCTTCCCCTCGG
>CALACZ010000100.1 GCA_937890735.1 uncultured Bacillota bacterium | reverse complement strand
GCAGTATCAGGTCCCGTACTCCGTGGGTCTGAAGGTCGAGCACGGCAAGCGCGTGAAGAAGGGCGAGCCCATCACCGATGGCGCGCTCAATCCGCACGACGTGCTGCGCATCTCCGGCGTGGAGGCCGTGCAGGATTACCTGACGCAGGGCGTTCTCGCCGTGTACCGGCAGCAGGGCGTTGACATCAACGAAAAGCACATCGAGGTCATCATCCGTCAGATGATGCGCAAGGTCAAGGTCGAAGACCCGGGCGACACGGATCTGCTGTCCGGCACGGTCATCGACGTGTATGAATTTGACGACGCGAATGAGAAGATCCAGGCGCGCATCGACGCGGGCGAGACCGATCTGCATCCCGCGACCGACAGCCTGCTGCTCATGGGCATCACCAAGGCGTCTCTGGCAACGGAGTCGTGGCTGTCCGCCGCGTCCTTCCAGGAGACCACCAAGGTCCTGACCGACGCCGCCATCAAGGGCAAGGTCGATCACCTGGTCGGTCTGAAGGAGAACGTCATCATCGGCAAGCTCATCCCCGCAGGCTCGGGTCTGCAGGCATACCGCGACTTTGAGCTCGAAAATGCCCCCGAGTCCATCGTGACCGAGGAAATGATCGACGAAGAGAAGCTGTAAAAACGATCAAAGGCGGCACGGGAAACCGTGCCGCCTTTTGCGTATGAAAAACAGAGTGTGTGAAAAGCCTCGCAAAGGTTTGCGCCCGCGGCGCAGACCCGGCGAGGCTTTTTCAGAAAACTGAAGCGCCGCTGCTGCCGCAGCGGCGCTTTTTTGTTGTGCGGGCATGGCAGGCGATGGAATTTTGCCGAAATATCACGGCGCGCGCGGAGCAAAGCGCTGCTGCGTGCCGTACAATCTATCTACCAAATAGATTGGAGGCAGAAATATGGAATATGGCTATGCGCGGGTCTCGACGAGAGAACAGAATGAGCAGCGGCAGATCATTGCGCTCACGGCATTTGGCATTGCGCCGGGCGCGATTTTTGTGGACAAGCAGTCTGGCAAGGACTTTGAGCGGACGCAGTACCGGCGGCTGATGCGAAAGCTGAAGGACGGCGACACGCTGGTCGTCAAGAGCATCGACCGGCTGGGGCGCAATTATGAGGAAATTCTGGAGCAGTGGCGCATCATTACGAAAGAAAAACGCGCGGCGATCGTTGTGCTGGATATGCCGCTGCTGGATACGCGCCAAAATCGCGACCTGACCGGAACGCTCATCGCGGACATCGTTTTGCAGCTTCTTTCGTATGTGGCGCAGACCGAGCGCGAGTTCATCCACCAGCGGCAGGCGGAGGGCATCGCGGCGGCAAAGGCGCGGGGCGTTCATTTTGGGCGCAGCCCCTTGCCGAAGCCGGCGGAATTTCCGGCGCTGAAGGAGCAGTGGAGCAGGGGAGAGCTGTCCGCCTGTCAGGCAGCCAAGGCATTAAAAATCACCCATCGGACCTTTCTCCGATGGGCAAGAGAGGATGCGGATACATAAGTAGAGTTTATTAGCCGGAGGGGAAACGTTTCTTCAGCAACCTAAGATATAGCTATATATTAACATTTTTGTGTGCATTTTTCAAGCCCAGATTTCGATTTAATTTTGATAAAAATCTCTACTTTAGCATCCAAAATGTTCGGACTGGAATTGTTTCTCAGTATCATTTCAGAGAGATTCGGGAGGAAGGGAAATGAAAAAACGCATTTGCTCCGCATTGCTAATGTTGACATTGCTGTTTGCTGTACTGCCGATACATACAACAGCAGTGAATGCCGGTATCTCTGCCCTGAATATGCGGGAAATTTCCAGAACGGAGTACCAAATTTCCAGGGACGTTAAGGAGTATGAGTGGCTGCTGAACAACAGCGCACTGACCAAGCAGATGGTCGGGCACGTCATGGAGGTCAAGGTGGGGCAGAACTCTACCGCGACGCTCGCGGCGGGCTACAGCGACTATAATATTGAAGAGATCAAGAACAAGTCGTGGGCGATGGTCACGACCACCGCGCAGGCGCAGGCGATGGAAGCCCGGCGCGGCGTGAACGTTGTGGGCGCGGTCAACGGCGGCGGCTTTGATATGAGCAACGGCCGTCCGTCCGGCGCGCTGGTCCTGGACGGGACGGTGATCCAGTCCGCGAACAGCACGACGTTCTGGGTGGACAAGGATAACAACGCCCATATCACAGACGGCACAGAATACAATCAGGCGGTCGCCGAGGGGCGCGTCAGCGAAGCGATCTCCAGCTTTGGCGATATTCTGAAAGACGGCAAGGCGTTCACCGAGCTTGACAACAGCACCCGTGCCTCGCGCACGGCGGTCGGCATCAAGGCGGATGGAACGGTCGTGCTGTTTATGGTGGATGGGCGGCAGTCTCCGTACTCCGCCGGTATGACCATGGCGGAGCTGGCGGCGGCGATGGAAGAGCTCGGCTGCGAACGGGCGATCAATCTGGACGGCGGCGGCTCGTCCACGTTTGCAACGCAGCGCGAGGGCGACGTTGTGGAAGAAGTTGACCCCAAACGCGAGCGCGCGGGTCTGACGCTCCGCTGCCGCCCGTCCGACGGCTATGAGCGGAAGGTATCCAATACGCTGATGGTGCTTTCCAGCGCGAAGGCGACGGGCGAATTTGACCACGCCGTCCTGACGCCGAACAACGAAATTTATACGCCGGGCAGCACGGTGGAGTTCAAAGCCAGCGGCGTGGACGAGAGCGGCTTCCCGGCGACGATCCCGGCGGGCGCTTCGTGGTCGCTGACGGAGGGCGCAGAGCTCGGCACTATCAACGCGCAGACGGGCGTATTCACCGCGAACGAGAACGTGGAGGGCGCGGTCACGGCGGCGCTGACGGTAAACGGCGCGGTCGCCGGTACAACGCAAATTCAACTGCACTGGCCGGATGCACTCGGCTTTACGAACAGCAGCGTCTCGCTTGACTTCGGTCAGACGAGCGACATGACCTTCAAGCCGACCTGGGAAGGCCGCGAGGTGCACTATAAGGACGGCGATTTTGAATGGTCGCTCGATGAGTCCGAAAAGATCAGCTATAAATACACGGCGCTGGTCGAAAAGAAGGGCTACGGCTACTCGAAAAAATGGAGCGGCGGCAAGCCCTTCAAGTGGACGGGGCCGGGGCTGGAGCAGCCAACAACGCCGTGGGGCGTTGCACCTGAAATTTTCATGTCTCTGACCGGCAACATCGGCGAAACGCAGATGATCGTATGGGGCGCTGGCGAAGAAATCACCTACCAAACCTACTTCACCGAGGAAAGCGCTAGCTATCAGGTCGGTGCAGATGGAACGATCACTGTGCAGGAGCTTCTGACACACGACAAGGCTGAAAAGCTGACAGACGACGGCTGGGAAGCGTGCACCGAGGAAGAAAACGCAAAGCTGGTGAATCTGGATCCCGCATTCACCCTCGGCAAATTTGAGAATAATCAATTCGTTGCAGACAAGGAAAACTCTCTTCGTGCAACGGTAAATGTCGTGCTGAAAGCCGACTCGTCCGTCAATGGTTCGGTCGAGCTGGTGGTCGGACTTGAACCGCTGGTGCTCTTTGACTTTGAAGCGCCCGATGCATCGACGTCCATTGAGAGCTACTGGAATACCTACATAGAACCCGGTTCTGATAACCATTCGACAAATAATGGTCATGGCGGGCAATTGAGCGCGGAGGAAATTCAGAACTATCGCCTGTGGGTCCGATCCGGCGCTGGCAGAGTCGGTGCTGACTATTCAGGCTCTGGCGTGGTGACCGGGAAGGAAAACGGCGTGCGCTTTGGCGAGGGCGCGTATAAGCTGGCGTATGACTTCACCAAGGTGAGCGCTACAGCGCCTGTTGCCGCAGACTTCGGCTATTCCTGCGACCTGTTGGTCAATATGCAGCAGCCGACCAAGATCGGTATGTGGGTCAATGTTCCGGCAGACCGCAAGAATGATGATTCCATCCTGAAGGTCATTTCCGCCGGCGGTGCAAACAGTACGGTGAATGGAAACGGCTACAATAAACTGAATGCAGACGGCACATTTACCTTTGTCGAAGGCGAGATCCCGTCATGCGTGACAATGTATTCGCAGTATTACGGTTCTGCCGTGGATGAGAAAGGCAACACTGTAGTGCTCAGCACGCTGAGCGATATGGCGGGGCGCGGCTGGATCTGGGTCGAGGCGGATATTTCCAGTATGCAGATGCCGATCGACCTCTACCGCGCCTATGCGGTGCATCTTGTTTCGCCGCAGAATGCCGGTAAGCTCACAGAAAACAGTGAGTATAAGGACGCGTGCAAGGACGCGTATATCCTAATCGACAATATTCAGTTCATCTACGGCACGAATACGAACGACGTGAACAACCCCGCCATCGAATCGGTGACGGAGACGTCGACCGGCACGGTGCTGTACACCGGGCAGGAGACTGAGGTGACCGGCAGCTCACTGAGCTTCGCGGTCAACTACTCTGACAGCGAAACGACTGACAAATACGCCAGCGGCATTGACACCGCATCGACGCGCGTCTACGTTGACGGCATCGATCGGACGGCGAAAGCCGAGATCAGTGCGAGCACGCTGTACCTGTACGATCTCGGCCTGCGCAACGGCGAGCATTCGCTGACGATCTATCTCAAGGACCTGTACGGCAACGAGACGAACACGACGTATTACTTCCGCGTAGCCGACCCGGAGGGCACGGAGGCGGGCATCGCCGTTGTGCCGCAGCAGGCAGCGCCGGAGATCGGCAAGGAATTTGCGCTGTATGTGGTCAACGTGACCGATGAGCAGATCAACAGCGCCTCGCTGGAAATCGAGCTCCCGGCGAGCTATCTGAACGCTAACGTCGAGGTAGAACCCGCAAACGGCTACACCGCGACGGTGGAAAAGATCTCTGACAGCCGCGTTCGGCTGAACATTGCGGTGTCCACGGTTGTGATGCAGACGGCGCGCACCGTGCAGGCATACGACCACGAGATGGCGTGCCTGGTGCTGACCATCCCGGAGAGCGCCGCGTCGGACAAGTATTTTGAATATTCCATCGCGCAGGCGAGTTACCAGACACCGACCGAGCGGAATACGTTCGTTGGAAGCGCACAGCGGGTGACGCTGGCGACGGCGTGCGAGCTGCACGTCGATCGGACGCTCCTTGTCGGCGCGCAGACCACGCTGCGCGTCACGGACCGAACTGGCGAGCCGCAGGCACGCGCCAGCATTTACGCGGGCGATACGCTCCTCGGTAAGACCGGCCCGGACGGAACGCTCAAATATACGTTTACGACGGCGGGACTGCAAACGCTCCACGCGGTATCCTCCGCCGGACGCTCGCAGAACGCAAGCGCCGTGGTCTGCGACAAGCCGACGGTAAACGACGGTTTGCCGTACGGCGTGCAGAACAACGCCGTGGCGGGCGCGTCCACCGCGCAGAGCATCACCTGGCTGTGCAGCATCGACAGCTCGGCGGAAAATGCTGCGGTCCGCTATTCGGAAAACGCAGACATGACAGACGCGTTTGAATGCACGGGAACATCGGAGCTGCAATTCTTTGTGCAGAGCACGTCCGGCAGCGCGCTGCGCTGCAACACCGTCCGCCTGCGCGGGCTGAAGGCTGGGACGACCTATTACTATCAGGTCGGCGACGGCAAAACGTGGTCGGAGACCGAGCATTTCACCACGGCTGACCCGGCAAAGCAGACGACGAGCTTCTTCATTCTCGGCGATATTCAGACAAGCAGCACTGCCAATCTGGAACGCGCGCTGACGGAGCTTCGCAAGGGCAGCTATGACTTCGGCATCCAGACCGGCGACGCGATCGACGACGTTACCACATTTGCAAACTGGCGCACCTTCTTCACCGTGGTCAACCAGAAAAACCTGAACGGCACGGCGCTCGTTCATGCAATGGGCAACCATGAATACCAGGGCGACAGCAACGGCGATATAACCGGCAACATTTTCGACCTGCCGCAGAGAGAGCCGAACGGCTGGTACGCCGTGGAATACGGCGATGTGTGCGTTGTGGTGGTCAACCACCAGAGCCAGGACGCGCCGAACGGTGATCTGGTCCAGGCGACCGCCGAGATTGCGGAACAGCTCGAGACGGATTGCAGCTGGAAGGTGCTGGTCACCCATGCGCCGGTCTACGGCACGGAAGGCGTCCTGTCCACAGAGTCCATCGAGGCAATCGCGGCGAATCTTGAAAGAGCGGGCTTCGACTTTGTGTTCAGCGGAGACGATAACTCCTATGCGAGAACCTATCCGATGCTCGGCAATGTGAAGCAGCCGCTGGACAGCTCCAAGGGCATTGTCTATTACATCTGCGGCGACCTGTCCGGCAAGACCGCGACCTGCACGCCGCTGGACGCCCACGCGAAGATCATTGAGCGCACGGACTATCAGGGTCTGTACATGACCGCCGAGGCGACGAAGGAAGCCATGACAATCCGCGCATACCGCTATGACGGCGAGCTGCTCGATACCTACACCAAAACACGCACGGACTGCGAGCTGGGCAAGCATACCTTCAACTCCAGCAGCCTGTACGATATGCAGAACGGCACGATTACCTGCGCGCTGTGCGCAGCGACTGCCGACGCCGCGGAGACGAAGTACACCGGCGTGCTGAAAACGACGGACGGCAAACTGGCTGTGCTGACGGACGGCACGCTGAAGAAAAACGCCTTTACGAGCCACGGCGAAAAGATCTATCACTCCTGCGAGAGCGGCTACGCCTACGAGACCACGCGCACGGATGACCGCACCTGCGTGACCGGCGGGCACACGACCGACACCTGCCCGGAATGCGGCGCGAAGGACGTCAGCCAGTTCCTCTACCCGGAGGGGCACGACTGGGATGACGATCATGTGTGCCGCAAGTGCAGCTTCCACGGCATCGACATTGCCGGCGACGCGGTCGAGTTCAAATTCGGCTCGGCGGAGAAGCCGCGCGAGGATACTTCGATCCCGCAGTATGCGTATCAGCCCGGCGGCATCCGCCCGAGCAGCTTCGCCAAGCACGGCGATCATATCCTGACGAGCTCGAACGACGCTGGTGTGGATGATGACGGCATCATGAAGGACCTGTATGTGCAGTGGCCGGACAATAAGGAGATCGGCGTTGCCAAGATCGTCTACCAGGGCAAGGGCAATTACTACGGGAGGGTCGAGCTGACGTATATCATCGTCCCGGCCCAAGTTGGAACGGTCACTGTGAAGGACATCACGGAGACGACGGCGAAGCTCACCTGGTCCGCCGCGCCCGGCGCGACGTATTACGAGGTCTATTCCTGCGACGCAAACGGGGATGGCAGAACGAAGATCGGCACGACCGAAACCTGCGAATTTGCGCTGACCGGGCTTGTGCCGAACAAGACGACCTATTACGTTGTCAAGGGCTTTGCTATGTCGAACGATACGGCATACAGCCACCCGCAGTTCTCGCCGGTCTGCGCTGTCAGCGCTCTGCCGTTGTCCGCCGACGTAACGGCGATGACCGTGACGGTCGATGATGTGCAAGTTTCGGCGGCTTCCGTGAACGGCACGAACTATCTGTTCCTGCCCGCCTCGGCGGACCTGACGAGCCTGAAGACATCGTTCACGCGCTCCTCTGACGCAGGCGAGCTGGTGGTCACGGGTGACCTTGGCAGCCAGATGCTCCAGGATGGCGAGACGCTGAATGTCTCCGCTCTCGCGTCTGAGACCGACGGCTATCGCACGCTGACCGCAAAGGTCGGTAACGGTAAAGTCTTCACCGTCCGCGTCATGCAGGCGACGGAGCTGCCGACCATCTACCTGACGAGCAGCAGCGCCGAGGAAGGCCGCGCCTACATCGACGCGAGCAAGAGAAACAGCACGACGGCGGCGCTCAGAATGCTGGATGCGAACGGCGGTGAGATCGCCGCGACGAACATCACTGAGCTCAAGGCGCGCGGCAATTCTACCTTTACTTACGCCAACAAGAAGTCGTATCAGATCAAGCTGGAAACGGCGTCCGATCTGCTGCAGACCGACGAAAACGTCAAGACGTGGGTCCTGCTTGCGAACTACTTCGACGCGACGCTGATGCACGACAAGCTGTTTAAGGACTTGGCAGCCGAGCTGCAAATGCCCTACACGGCAAGCTGCGACTGGGTGAACCTGTACTATGACGGCGAATATCGCGGCGTGTATCTGCTGAGTGAAAAGAACGCCGTCAAATCCACCGGCGTTGACATCACCGACATGGAGGACGCGTACAAAGAACTGAATGCGACCTACGGCACGGAGATGAAGACGGCTACCGGCAAAAACGGCTACGACTTGACGTATTACTACACGACGGGCCTGACCGAGCCGGAGAACATCACGGGCGGCTATCTGCTGGAGCTGAATCACGACCAGCCCGACGAAGTCAGCGGCTTTATCACCCGTCAGGGCAAGGGCATGAACGTCAAGAGCCCGGAATGGTGCGGCGACAGCGCCATGCGGTACATCAGCGAATACTATCAGGCATTTGAGGACGCGGTCTACGCCGTGGACGAAAATGGCGCGTACACGGGCTATAACGAGGACACCGGGCTGCACTATTACGACTATGTCGATCGGGATTCGCTCGTGAAGATCTTCCTGATGCAGGAGCTGGCACTGAACCCGGACGGCTTCGTTTCCTCGCTGTACTTCTACAAGGACATCGATGGAAAGATGTACGCCGGTCCGATCTGGGATCAGGACATCACGCTCGGCACGGGCTGGACAAAACAGATCAGCCCCGACATCACCGATTATCACTATCTGGCGGAGGCGCTGATCCAGATCCCGGACTTCCGCGCGGCAGTTATCCGCTGCTACACGGAAACCTTCGCGCCGTTGGTAAATGACCTGCTCGCGAAGAACGGTGCGATCGATGATTACGCCGACCGCCTGACGAGCAGCGCGGAAATGAACTTTGTCCTTTGGGATTATATCCGCGTTGGCAACCCGGAGAACGCCGGTCACATCTGGCAGGACGCGACCTACGCTTCCGTCCTCACCGATCTGCGCAGCTGGCTGACACAGCGCATCGCCAAGCTGGACGAGACCTTTGCGGGGACTGTCTTTGAGATGGGCGATGTGAACATGGACGGTGACGTCGATACATCCGACACCGTTCTGATCCTGCGCTACGCGCTTGGATACAAGGACGAGGACTTCAACATCCTCTATGGCGACATGGACGGCGACGGCTTCGTGGACACTTCGGACGCGGTGCTGGTGCTTCGCCGGACACTTGGCTACAGAGATTGAGAGGGCGCACGCTTTCTCCTGAACTCCGATTTGCCTGCATCCCGCCGACCTGCGGGATGCAGGTGGAGATAAATCAAAGCTACAGAAAGGACTTGATGAAATGAAAAGAACGCGTTTGTTGAGCATTCTGCTCGCGGTTCTGCTGGTATTCTCATTCTCTGCCGCCGCGCTGGCAGCAGACCCGATGACTGTTACGGTGGAAACGATCACTGACGCGGTATCGGCTGGCGAAGAGGTATCGCTGGCTGTGAGCGTTGCCGGAAACCCCGGCTTTACGAACTACGAATGGGCGGTCAACTATGACGCCGACGCACTGGAGCTGAAAAACGTTGAGAGCAAACTGAATGCGTTTTTCGACACCCGTGAGGAGAAGGCTGGGCAGGTAAATCTTGTCTTTGCAAATGCCAAGCCGATCTCGGAAAATGGCACGATCCTGGTCGTAACGTTCCTAGTTAAGGAAGGTGCGGCAGCAGGTCTGTCTGAGGTGAGCATCAGCAGCACAAAGCTGGCATCGGTCAGCCAAAAGATCACTGCAACATATGTTGCGGGCGGCGTAACGGTCACTGCCTCGACTGGCGGTTCTACGACCGGCGGTTCGACCACGGGCGGTTCTACGACCGGCGGTTCTACGACCGGCGGCTCGACGACTGGTGGTTCGACGACTGGTGGTTCGACGACTGGCGGTTCGACGACTGGCGGTTCTACGACGGGTGGTTCGACGACCGGCGGTTCTACGACGGGCGGCTCAACGACCGGCGGTTCTACGACCGGCGGTTCGACCACTGG
>CALACZ010000099.1 GCA_937890735.1 uncultured Bacillota bacterium | reverse complement strand
CATGAGGAGGATGCCGATGGGCAGGCAGATGAGCCAATTGCGGATGAAGCCGGCGAGGATGTACGTTACGAACGACACCGCGGCGGCGGTCAGCGCGTAAGGCAGCTGCGTAGCGACGTGGTCGATGTGCACGCACTGCGCACCCGCCGACGCCATGATGGTGGTGTCGGAGATGGGGGAGCAGTGGTCGCCGCAGACCGCGCCCGCCATGCAGGCGGAGATGGAGACGATCATCAGCTCGTTCGACAGGTTGCCGTCAAAGACATTGACAACGATGGGGATAAGGATGCCGAACGTGCCCCAGGACGTGCCGGTGGCAAAGCTCAGACCGCAGCCGATGAGGAAGATGATCGCGGGCAGCAGCGACATGAAGCTGCCGGCAGAGCCGCGCACGAGCGCCGCGACGTACTGCTGCGCGCCGAGCGAGTCGGTCATCGCCTTGAGCGTCCACGCGAACGTCAGGATCAGAATGGCGGGGACCATGGACTTGAAGCCTTCGGGGATGGCATCCATGCACTCGGTGAATTTCATCACGCGTGTGGCGAGGAAGAAGAGGATGGTGAGGATCATGGCGATGACCGAGCCGTAGACCAGACCGACCGAGGCGTCCGAGCCGGAGAACGCGTCCACGAACGACACGCCGTCAAAGAAGCCGCCGGTGTAGATCATGCCGATGATGCAGCAGATGATGAGCGCGAGGATCGGGAACACCAGATGGATGACGCGGCCCTTGGGGCTGCCCTCTTCGTTGGGCTGCTTTTCCGCGCCGGTGATGCTCGCCTTGATGCGGTTTTCGTGGTTCTCGTTGAGATGCTCGCTCATTTCATACATCCGCATCGGACCGTAATCGAACTTTGCGAACGTCAGCGTGAGCATCATGACGATCGTCAACAGCGCGTAGAAGTTATACGGAATGGCGCGGATGAACAGCTCCAGACCGTTCGCGCCGTCCACAAAGCCGGTGACTGCCGCCGCCCAGGAGGAGATCGGCGCAATGATGCAGACGGGCGCCGCCGTGGCGTCGATGAGGTAGGCGAGCTTGGTGCGGGAGATGCCGTGCTTGTCCGTGACCGGGCGCATGACCGAGCCGACGGTCAGGCAGTTGAAATAGTCGTCGATGAAGATCAGAACGCCGAGGGCGATGGTGGCGAGCTGCGCGCCGACCTTGGTCTTGACGTGCTTGACAGACCAGCGACCAAACGCCGCCGAGCCGCCCGCACGGTTCATCATCACGACCATCGCGCCGAGAATGACCAGGAAGATCAGGATACCGACGTTCCAGGTATCGGCGAGGGATGTGCCGATCATGCCGTCCACAAAGACGTGCTCGAACGTGCCGACGAGGTTAAAGTTGGAGTACAGCAGACCGCCGATGAGAATGCCGATGAACAGCGACGAATAGACCTCCTTGGTCAGCAGCGCCAGCGCGATGGCGATGATGGGCGGCATGAGCGCCCAGAAGGTGCTGTAGACGTGGCTGACGGCTTCGACCGTGCCCGTGCCGCCGCAGGTGGCGCAGACGTGCTCCTCCTCCGCGCCGGTGTCGTAGTCGGCGACGGTCACAACGCCCGTGCCTTCGCACTCGGGGCAGTCCTGTAGACGGGTGACGCCGTGGGTGCTGACGGCGGCGTAGACCATCAGCGCGAGCATGAGCGCGATCACGATCGCCGTGACGAGCGCATTGTTCCGCTTTTTCTGTTCCATGTTTTTCTCTCCCTTTTGAAATAAAAAAGTTGCGTCATGACAGCGGCATGACGCAACATAAAAAGCTATGTTTCGTACATGACAGCGCTCCACAGATCTGTGACAGTCCGGCAGATGTTCTCTGCCGTCCCAGGAGCGGCGCCCCGGCAGGACGGTCGTTCCTTCGGCGAAGTCCCCTTTCCGCTCCCCGGTGCCGCCGGGCGTGCGAGCGTACTGATGTTCTTCGCGACCTCTATCATAACGCTATCATTATACACGTCCGGCGGGCGGTGTCAATGGGTTTTGCGAAAAAATGCAGATTCTGGCGGATGTGACCGATTTTTGCCGCCGGGCATAAGATGAGGTATCACCGCGGATCTGCTTGCCGAATTGCGCGGTGAAGCCATACGGGAGGGAAGCTCTATGTTTGAATACTATTTTACGTTCCGCGCGGTGACACCCGCCCAGCACGCGAGGAACGTTCTGCATACCGGCGGCGTTGCCGCCGCGATCGGGCGCGCGCCGCGGCAGCTTTCGATGCAGGGCTGCGGGTATGTGCTGCGCGTTGCGCCGCAGGCGGGGCTGCGCGCGCTGGGGCTGCTGCGCACGGCGCACGCGGCGTTCGTGCATATGTACCGGGTGTACGCCAGCGGCGCGGTGGAGGAGGTGGCGGTGTGATCTATTTTGACGCCGCCGCGACCTCCATGCCGAAGCCCCCGGCGGTGTATACGCGGGCACTGGTCGCCATGCGTGCGTTTGCAAGCCCCGGGCGGGGCGGTCACCGCGCCGCCATGTGCGCGGCGGAGGCGGTGTATGCCTGCCGCGAGGCGGCGGGGGAGCTGTTTGACGCCGAGCCGGAGCGGGTGGTGTTTACGATGAACGCCACGCACGGGCTGAACATCGCTGTCAAAACACTCCTGCGGGCGGGCGACGAGGCAGTCATCTCCGGTTTTGAGCACAACGCCGTCACGCGCCCGCTGTATAAGCTCGGCGTGCGCGCAAACATCGCGGGGCGGAGGCTCTTTGACCCGGAGGATACGCTGCGCGCGTTTGACCGCGCCATTACGGAAAACACTCGCGCGGTCATCTGTACGCACGTCTCGAATGTGTTCGGCTATATCCTGCCGGTGGAAAAGATCGCGGCGCTCTGCCGGGAGCGCGGCGTGCCGTTTGTTCTGGACGCGTCGCAGTCGGCGGGCGTGCTGCCGGTGCATTTGCGGGCGCTTGGCGCGGCGTTTATCGCCATGCCGGGGCATAAGGGGCTGTACGGTCCGCAGGGAACGGGCATTCTGCTGTGCGGGCAGATGCCGCAGAGCCTGCTCGAGGGCGGAACGGGGAGCTTATCGGAGCTGGCGCAGATGCCGGACTTTCTGCCGGACGCGGCGGAGGCAGGTACGCAGAATGTGGCGGGCATTCATGCCCTCGCGGCGGGGCTGGACTTTATCCGCCGGCGCGGCGTGCGGGCGATTTTGGAGCACGAGGTGCAGCTGCGCCGCCGGCTTTCGCAGGCGCTGCGCGAGCTTCCCGGCGCGGAAATTTTTGAGGGCGCGCCGCAGACGGGTGTTTTGTCAGTGAATTTTCATGGCGAGGACTGCGAGCGCGCGGCGCAGCGGCTGGCGGAGCATGACATTGCCGTGCGCGCAGGGCTGCACTGCGCGCCACTGGCGCATGAGAGCGCCGGGACGCTGCAAAGCGGCACGGTGCGTTTCAGCTTCAGCGCCTTTAATACCGGGCGGGAGGTCGAGCGGGCGGCGGCAATTCTGAAAAATTTCTGACCGCACCAGAAATTCTCCGGCGATACTTGCGCGGCGAAGGGAATTGCGGTATAATGAGCAATAATTATAAGTATACCTATTCCTATCGGTTTCGGCGGATGGTTCAGGAGTGTTGCTATGTCTGCTGTTGAGAATTTCTTTCAAAGCCTGTTTTACAGCATCCCACAGATCTCGGTCACGGATATTCTGGATATTCTGGTCGTTACGTTTTTGATCTACAAGCTGCTGCGCCTGCTGCAAAGCACAAATGCCGCGCGCGCCTTGCGCAGCATCCTCGCACTGCTCATTCTCACATGGCTGACGGAAGTGCTGCACATGTACGCGCTGCACTGGATCTTGAGCAAGATCCTCGAGATCGGTCTGATCGCGCTGGTCATCGTATTTCAGCCGGAGCTGCGCCGCGCGCTGGAGCGCATCGGCAGCCGCACGAGTTTGCAGGTGTTCGGCAAGCCTCTCACCGTCAGCACGGAAGCGGCGGCCATCAGCGCGACCGTCGCCGCGTGCGATGTGATGTCGCGGCAGAAGATCGGCGTGCTGATCGCGTTTGAGCGCAATGTGTCGCTGGAAGAATATTTTAAAACCGGCACGATCGTGGACGCGCGCGTGTCGGAGCAGCTTCTGCGAAACCTCTTTTTCCCCAATGCGGCGCTGCATGACGGCGCGACGATCATCCGCGGCGGGCGCGTCGCGGCGGCGGGCTGTGTGATGCCGCTGTCGGAAAATACGCATCTGTCTGCCGATCTCGGCACGCGCCACCGCGCGGGCGTGGGCACGAGCGAGGTGTCCGACGCGGTCGTGGTCATCGTCTCGGAGGAAACGGGTACGATCTCCGTTGCCATCGGTGGAATGCTCAAACGCCATCTTGCGCCGCAGACGCTGGAAAAGCTGCTGCAAAATGAGCTGTTGCCGAAGGAGGACGAGCGCGATCAGAGCCTGCTGACGCGGCTGAAAAAAGAACTGAGCAGGAGGATCGGCAAGCATGAAGGACAGTAAGATCATCACAGACAGTAAGATCATCACGCTTATCATCTCTCTTGTGGTGGCGGTTTGCCTGTGGATCTATGTGGTCACGGTCGTCAATCCCGACGGCGAAACGCTCATCTCTGATATCCCGGTCGTTTTTTCGGGCGAGGAGGTCCTGCAGGAGGATCAGAACCTCATCATTGCCGACGGGCGCGACGCGACCGTTTCTGTCCAGTTTTCGGGCAAAAATACGGAGCTGAAAAAGCTCTTGCAGGCGCGCAGTGAGCTGTCCGCCGTGGTGGATGTGACGAATGTGCGCAGCGCCAAGGAATATACGCTCAGCTACGACATCAGTATGCCGAGCGGCGTGTCCGAGTCGGAGATCACCATTTCCGACCGCCGCCCCGCGCGCATCACGTTCAGCGTTGAGCGCCTTGTCACGCGCCAGATCCCGGTCAAGGGCGACTTCTCGGGGCTGGAGGTCGCGGACGGGTATATGCTGGAGAGCACGTCGTTCGACTTTGACACCGTCACGGTGAAGGGACCTGAGAGTGAGGTCTCGAAGATCGAATCGGCGCTCGTTACCGTCTCGCGGACGAATCTCAACCGCTCGTTCGTGCAGGATGTGTCCTACACGCTGGTGGACGCGGACGGCAACGCCGTGGATATGACGAACCTCACCACCGACACCGATACGCTGGAGCTGACGGCGAGCGTGGTGATGTACAAGGAAGTGCCGCTGGACGTGACGTTTATCAGCGGCGGCGGCGCAACGGAAGCTGACGTGACATACACCATCTCCCCGGAGACCGTCACGCTCTCGGGCGACGCGACGATCCTGGACTCTGTGAACAAGATCGTGCTGGGTAACATCGACCTTTCCACCACGCCAAACAGCAAGGACTTCCCGATGAGCATCCTGTTGCCGGACGGCGTGAAGAACGTGAGCGGCGAGGAAGAGGCGACGGTGAGCGTGCGCATCAAAAACCGCGAGACGGCGGTCGTGCGCGCGACAAATATTACGTTTATCAATACCGATGACCGGCTGGATTACAGCAGCGTCACGCAGCTCATTCAGGTCACGGTGCGCGCAAGCGCATCGGAGATCGAAAAGATCTCCACGAACAATCTGCGCGTGGTTGCCGATATGGCGGACTTTACGCAGGTCGGCAAGGTCAATGTGCCGGTGGAGATCTATGTGGACGGCTATGCCGACGCCGGCGTTGTGGGCGAATACTCCGTGGTGGTGTCCATCACGGAAAAGGAAGAATGACGGAGAGAATACGGAGGAGAGGACTTTGATCAGAAGTATGACCGGCTACGGCCGGGCGGTCGAGACGATCGACGGGCGCGAGATCACGGTGGAGCTGCGCTCGGTGAATAATCGCTATCTGGACTGCACGGTCAAGCTGCCGCGGATGTTCAGCTTTGCCGAGGACAGCGTGAAAAATCGCGTCAAGGCGGCGGTCAGCCGCGGAAAAGTGGATGTCTATATCGGCGTGAACGCCGTTCAGGCAGCGGATGTGCAGGTCGCCGTCAACCGCCCGGTGCTCGAGAGCTATCTTGCCGCGCTGCGGCAGATCGAATCGGAGTACGGCGTGCGTGACGACGTGACCGTGATGTCGCTGGCGCGCCTGCCGGACGTGTTCTCCGTGGAAAAAACGGAGGAGGACGAGCAGAAGCTCACGCAGGATATTCTGAGCGTCGCCGAGGAAGCCATTGCGCGCTACAACGCCATGCGCGAGACCGAGGGCGCGGCGCTGGAAGCCGATCTGCGTTCGCGCGCGGCGACGATTCTGGAGCGCGTCGCGCTGGTAGAGGCGCGCAGCCCCGAGACCGTTGCGGAATACCGCGAGCGCCTGCGCCAGAAGATGCAGGAGGTTCTGCAGAACACGGCGATCGACGAAGGGCGCATTTTGCAGGAGGCGGCAATTTATGCCGACCGCATCGCGGTGGACGAGGAGACCGTCCGCCTGCGCAGCCATCTGGCGCAGCTCGGCGATATGCTCACAAAAGGCGGCGCGATCGGGCGCAAGCTGGACTTCCTGCTTCAGGAGCTCAACCGCGAGACGAACACCATCGGCTCGAAGTGCAACGATCTGGAGCTTTCCAACATCGTGGTGGATATGAAGGCGGAGCTGGAAAAGATCCGCGAGCAGACCCAGAACATCGAGTGAGCGGAGGACGGAATGAAACTGCTGAGTATAGGCTTTGGGAGCGCTGTATCTGCCGCGCGGGTGCTGGCGCTCGTCAGCCCGGAATCCGCGCCCATCAAGCGTGTGGTGCAGGAGGCGCGTGAGCGCGGGATGCTCATCGACGCATCCTATGGCAGACGCACAAAAACGGTGCTTTTGATGGACACCGACCATGTGATCCTGTCCGCCATTGCGCCGAAGGTGCTCTCGGAGCGCATGGACGCGGAGTTTATTACCGCAGACGAACAGGAGGAGCTGTCATGAAGGGAAAACTGTTCGTGCTGTCCGGTCCGTCCGGCGTCGGGAAAAATACCATCCTCAACCGCGTCATCGCGGCGTCTGACCATGTGCGCTACTCCGTTTCGGCGACGTCGCGGCAGAGCCGTCCCGGCGAGGTGGACGGCAGCAGCTACTATTTTGTCACCCGCGAGCGCTTTGAAGAGATGATCGCGCAGGACGAGCTGCTGGAATATGCCGAGTATGTCGGCAACTACTACGGAACGCCGCTCGCCCCCATCCGGGAGGCGATGAAAAACGGCTTTGACGTCGTGATGGACGTGGAGGTCATCGGCGCAAAAAAGATCAAGGCGCGCGTGCCGGACGCGGTGCTCGTGTTCGTGGCGGCGTCGTCGATGGATGCCGTGCGCCAGCGGCTCATCGCCCGGGGCGACGTGTCGCCGGAGGCGATGGAAGAGCGCCTCAAGCGCGCGGTCTGGGAATGCAGCCAGGCGGAGGACTATGACTATATCGTCCTCAACGACGATGTGGAGCAGGCCGTCCGTGAGCTGCGCGCGATCATGGTCGCGGAAAAATGTAAAACAGTGGAGCGCATCCATTTACTCAAGGAGGAATTTTAATGCTGTATCCCGCTATGTCTACGCTGCTCACCCATGTCAGCAGCCGGTATCTGCTCGTCAACGTCGTCGCGCGCCGCGCGCGGCAGCTGTCCATCGAGGCGGAAATGACCCATGAGCCGCTGGAGGACAAGCCCGTGACCATTGCCATCCGCGAGGTTGCCGACGGAGAGCTCACGGCGACGCTGAAGGAAAAATATCTCCGCTGAAGAGGCAGCGGCACGGCAAGGCGCAGGCAGATCGCTGCCTACGCCTTGAAAGCATTCCGGGGGGAGTACAGAATGATCGCCAAAATCGCCGTTTCCTCCGCCTGCTATTCCATTGACAAGCCCTACGCCTATAAAATTCCCGGCACGCTGACGCTGGAGGCGGGGATGCGGGTGATCGTGCCGTTCGGCAGGGGAAACCGCCGCAGCGAGGGCATCGTGCTGGAGGTGACGGCGGGCGACGGGCAGTCGCTCAAATGCGTGGAGCGGGCGCTGGACACATCGCCGGTCTTAAACGCGCGGCAGCTTCATCTGGCGGCGTTTCTGCGCGAGCGGTATTTCTGCACGTTTTATGACGCGGCGCACGCGATCCTCCCCGTGGGGCTGTGGTTTCACACGATGCAGACCTACACCATCCTGCGCGAAACCGGCGACTGGCACGCGCTCACGGCGCGAAACGAAGCCGCCGCTGCCGTAATGCAGGCGCTGGAGGACCGGGGCGGCTGCACCGATCTGTCGGCGCTGCGGGCACAGTTTCCCGATGAGCAGGCGCTTCAGGCGGCGCTGCGCTATTTGCTCGCGCGGCGGCTGATCGAGGAAAACGTCGATATGACGCAGCGCGCAGGCGAAAAAACCGAAAAAATGGCGCGACTGATCATTCCGACAGAGGACGCGGCGGCGTTTGCCGCGCGCAAGCGGAAGTCCGCGCCGCTGCAAACGGCGGCGCTGGAGCTGCTGTGCGCGGTGGGCAGCGCATCGTGCCACGAGATCCTGTATCTCTCCGGCGCGTCGATGCAGACGCTGCGGCGGCTGGAAAAGCTGGAGCTGATCGAACTCTATACCCGCGAGGTGTATCGCGGCGCGGCAAACGCGCCAGCCCAACCGGCGGGCGAGCCGGTGCTGAGCCCCGCGCAGCAGGCAGTCTTTGACGCGCTGCTGGCGCAGATGCGGCAGGAAAAGCCCGGTGCGGCGCTGCTGCACGGCGTGACCGGCAGCGGCAAAACACTAGTTTACATAAAACTTATCTACGCGGCGCGCGCCGCCGGGCGGGACGCGATCCTGCTCGTGCCCGAGATCGCGCTCACGCCGCAGCTTTTAGGGAGGCTTCGCGCGCATTTCGGCAGCGATGTTGCCGTGCTGCACAGCAGCCTGCGCGTGGGCGAGCGTTATGACGAATGGCGGCGCGTCGCGTCCGGGCAGGCGCACATCGTGGTTGGCACGCGCTCGGCGGTATTCGCGCCGGTGCAAAGCCTTGGCGTGCTCATCGTGGACGAGGAGCAGGAGCATACCTATAAATCCGAAAATACGCCGCGCTATCACGCGCGCGAGGTCGCGTTTTACCGCGGCGCACAGGAAAACGCTCTGGTGCTGCTCGGCTCGGCAACGCCGTCGGTGGAGAGTATGTACCGGGCAAAAAGCGGGCTATACTCCCTGTACCGGCTGACGGAGCGCTACAACGGACGGGCGCTTCCGCAGGTGGAGCTGGCGGATATGAAGCAGGAGATCCGCGCGGGCAATCCCGGCGTGATCAGCGCGCCGCTGCTGGACCGGCTCATCCAGAACGTGCAGGACGGCAGGCAGTCCATTTTGTTTCTCAACCGGCGCGGCAACAGCCGCTGCCTTGTGTGCGTGGAGTGCGGGGAAGCCCCCGGCTGCCCGCGATGCAGCGTGAGCCTGACGTATCACTCGGCGAATAACCGCCTGATGTGCCACTACTGCGGCTACTCGCAGGCGGTTCCGGCGCGCTGCCCGTCGTGCGGCGGGGCGCTGAAAAGCGTCGGCTTCGGCACGCAGAAGGTCGAGCAGGAGCTGCACGAACTGCTGCCGGACGTGCCCGTCTTGCGCATGGACGCCGACACCGTGAGCGCGTCGAACGATCACGAGGCGATCCTGTCGCGCTTTGTGCGCGAGAAAATTCCCATTCTGCTCGGCACGCAGATGGTCGCCAAGGGCTTGGATTTTGAAAATGTGACGCTCGTGGGCGTTCTGGACGCTGATCTGTCGCTGTATTTCGGCAGCTTTCGCGCGGCGGAGACGACGTTTTCGCTTGTCACGCAGGTCGTCGGGCGCGCCGGACGCGGCAAAAGCGCCGGTACGGCGCTCATCCAGACGATGACGCCGGAGCACCCGGTGCTGCAATTGGCAGCACGGCAGGACTACGATGCGTTTTACGACATGGAAATTCAGCTTCGCACGCTGCGGCGCTTTCCGCCGCTGCGCGATGTGTTTACCATCACGGCGACGTGTCTGCACGAGGATCGGCTCATCCGCAGCGCGGCGACGCTGCGGCAGGCGATCGCGGGGAATCTGCGCACGATGGGGATGCAGGACGCCGAGCTGTTCGGTCCTGCGCCCGCGCCGGTGGCGAAGGTGAACTGCGTGTACCGCTACCGGCTCAGCCTGTGCTGCAAAAATTCCAGGGCGGTGCGGCAGATGCTGGCGTTTGTGCTGCGGCAGTTCGCAAAAGACCCGAAAAACCGGGGCGTGAGCGCCTTTATTGATGTAAATTCTTATGATTGAGAGGAACATACAGATGGCTCTGCGGAACATTGTCACCGTGGGTGACCCCATTTTAACAAAAAAATGCCGCCCGGTCGTAAAGTTTGACGACCGTCTGGCACAGCTTATCGACGATATGAAGGAGACGATGCAGAACGCCAACGGCGTGGGGCTTGCCGCGCCGCAGGTGGGCGTTCTGCGCCGGCTCGTGGTGGTGGACGTGGGCGACGAGATCGTGGAGCTGGTGAACCCCGAGATCGTTTCGATGAGCGAAGAGATGCAGACCGGCGTGGAGGGCTGCCTGAGCCTGCCGGGAGAGTACGGCGTGGTCACGCGTCCGATGTATGTGACGGTGCGCGCGCAGGATCGCAATGGCGACTGGTATGAATACGACGGCGAGGAGCTCGTCGCGCGCTGCTTCTGCCACGAGATCGACCATCTGGACGGGCATATGTACACGGAGATCGCCGAACGGATGCTCACGCCGGAGGAGCTGGAAAAGCTGGCGGCGGAATCGGACGATTACGAAGTCGAGATCGAGGAAGATAAGAAATGAGAATTGTTTACATGGGCACGCCGGACATCGCCCGCGTGTGCCTCGAGCGGCTGTATACGAGCGGCGCGTGCGAGATCGCGGCGGTGTATACCAAGCCGGATATGCCGAAAAACCGGGGGATGAAGCTGACGCAGTCGCCGGTGAAGGAATTTGCACTGGCGCACGACCTGCCGGTGGTGCAGCCGGAGACATTCCGCGACGACGCGGCGGTGGAGCAGCTTCGCGCGCTCGCGCCGGAGCTGATCGTGGTGGTCGCCTACGGCAAAATTCTGCCGCAGCGCGTGCTGGACATCCCGAAATACGGCTGCATCAATATGCACGCGAGCATCCTGCCGGAGCTGCGCGGGGCGGGTCCCGTGCAGTGGTCGATCCTCAATCACTGCGCCGAGACGGGCGTGAGCGCGATGTATCTGACCGCCGGAATGGACGAGGGCGACGTGATCGAAATTCGCAAAACGCCCATCGACCCGATGGAAACGTCGGAGGAGCTGATGGCGCGGCTGGCGGACATTGCGGCAGGTCTCGCGTGCGACACCGTGCGCGCCATCGAAGCCGGGACGGCTGGGCGCACACCGCAGGACGCCACAAAGGCGACGTATGCGCCGATGCTGGATAAGTCCATGTCGCCCATTGACTGGGCGCAGCCGGCGCAGTGGGTCATCGACCAGATACGCGGGCTCATCCCGTGGCCCGTGGCGACGGCGGAGCTGGCAGGCACGGCGTTCAAAATTTTCCGCGCAGAAAAAACGGAACAGACGACCGACAAAGCGCCCGGCACGGTGCTGGGGCTGGATAAAAAGGGGCTGCTCGTCGCGTGCGGCGGGGGCGGCGTTCTGCGCGTGACGCAGCTTCAGGCGCAGGGCGGCAAGCGGATGGCGGCGGCGGATTATTTCCGCGGGCATCCGCTGGAGCTGTAAATGGCGACGGCGCGGACCACGGCGCTCAGCGCGCTCATCGCCACGCGCCGTCAGGGCGCGTGGTCGGACGGCGTGCTCAAGCAGTACATCGCGCGCGATGGTCTTGACCGGCGCGACGCCGCGCTGGCGAGCCAGCTCTGCTATGGCGTGCTGCAAAACCGGGCGCTGCTGGAATATGCGCTGTCGCAGGTACTCAGCGGCAAATTCAAGGACTTGCAGCCCGTGGTGGCGGATATTCTGCTGCTGGGGGCGTATCAGGTGCTGCTTTTGGAGCGCGTGCCCGATTCCGCCGCCGTCAATGAAGCGGTGGAGCAGTGCAAAACATACGGAAACCGCCGCGCGGCGGGGCTGGTCAACGGTGTGCTGCGCTCGCTCTCGCGGCAAAAGGGCAGCCTGAAGCAGCCCGATGACTTGGAGACAAGATACAGTCATCCCGCGGCGCTGGTCGCGCTTTTGCGTGAAAACCTGCCGGAGGGGACGCTGGAGGCGTTTTTAGCGGCGGACAATGCGCCCGCGCCGATGACGCTGCAATATAACCCGCTCAAAACGCAGCCGCAGAGCGTCTGGGATGAGCTGACGGCGGCGGGCGTGCGGCTCACGCCGCATCCGTGGCTGCCGGACTGTATGCTGGCGGAGGGCGCGGGCGACCTGACAAAGCTCGCGGCATTTTGCGAGGGGCGCGTGTATGTGCAGGACGCGGCGGCGGCGCTGGCGGCGCGGTGCGCCGGGGCACGGCCGGGAATGCGCGTGCTGGATGTGTGCGCCGCGCCGGGCGGCAAGAGCTTTGCCATGGCGGCGCGGATGGAAAATCGCGGCGAGGCCATCTCGTGTGATATTCACCCGCATAAGATCGCGCTCATCGAAAAGGGCGCGCAGCGGCTCGGCATTGAAAACATCACCGCGCGCGTACAGGACGCGGCGGCGCGGTGCGAGGAATTTGTGGAGCGGATGGATATTGTGCTGGCGGACGTGCCGTGCTCCGGGCTGGGTGTGATCCGCAAAAAGCCGGACATCCGCTATAAGGACCTTGCGCCGCTGGAGCGTCTGCCGCAGGTACAGCGGGCGATCCTGGAGAACGTTTCGGCGTATGTCAAACCCGGCGGCGTGCTGCTCTACAGCACCTGCACGGTGCTGCGGCGCGAAAATGAGGATGTGGCGCAGGCGTTTTTGCAGGCGCACCCGGAGTTCTGCGTGGAGGTTTTGGCACTGCCGGATGGGCTGCGGGTCACCGATACGCGCTTTGTGACGCTGCTGCCGGGGCAGCACGACTGCGACGGCTTTTTTATCTGTAAAATGAGGAAACAGGCATGAAAACAGACCTCAAATCCATGACGCTCGCGCAGATGCAGGCGGAATTTCGGGCGCTGGGCGAACCGGCGTTCCGGGCAAAGCAGGTGTTCACCTGGCTGCACCGGGGCGCAGAGTCGTTCAGCGAGATGACGAATCTGTCAAAGCCGCTGCGCGAAAAGCTGGACGGGCTTTACACCATCACCGTCCCGCGCCTTGCGCGCGCGCAGCGCTCGCAGAAGGACGGCACGATCAAATACCTCTGGCGGCTGGGGGACGGCAACTGCGTGGAGTCGGTGGTGATGCAGTATCACCACGGCAACACCATCTGCATCTCGTCCGAGGTCGGCTGCCCGATGGGCTGCAAATTCTGCGCGTCCACGCTGGGCGGGCTCGTGCGGCGGCTCGCGCCGTCGGAGCTGCTGGATCAGGTCATTTTTTCGCAGAAGGAATCGGGGCTGCCGATCTCGAATATCGTACTGATGGGCATCGGCGAACCGCTGGACAATTTTGACGCGGTGATGCAGTTTTTGGAGCTGGTGAACAGCCCGGACGGGCTCAATATCGGGATGCGGCACATCAGCCTTTCCACCTGCGGGCTGGTCGATAAGATCGGAAAGCTGGCGGAGCGGAAGCTACAGCTCACGCTGTCGGTCTCGCTCCACTCGCCGGACGACGAATCAAGAAGTCGGATCATGCCCGTCAACCGCCGCTGGGGCGTGGACACGCTGCTGGCGGCGTGCCGGGACTATTTTGAAAAGACCGGGCGGCGGGTGTCGTTTGAATACACGATGATCGATGGCGTGAGTGACTCCGAGGCGCAGGCACAGCTTTTGGCGAAAAAACTACAGGGCATGGCTGCGCACGTCAATCTCATCCCGCTCAACTGCGTGGAGGAGACGGGGCTGCGCACGTCTACGCACGCGGTGATCGCGCGCTTTCAGGAAATTTTGCAGCAGCACGGCGTCACGGCGACAGTCCGCCGCACGCTCGGCAGCGATATTGACGCCTCGTGCGGGCAGCTCCGCAGAAAGTACGAAGGCGGCAAGGAGGATGGTATATGCAGATCTGGGCACTGACGGACCCCGGCAACCTGCGCCCGCAGAATCAGGACGCGTTTGAAACGCTCAGCCTCGGCTATGACCGGGCGCTGCTCGTCGTGTGCGACGGCATGGGCGGCGCGCGCGCCGGAAATGTGGCGAGCGAGCTTGCCGTGAAGGCGTTTTCCGACCATGTCCGCGCCAGCCACAAGGGCGTGAGCGGGCAGGAGCGTATCTTCTGCCTGCTGCGCGAGGCGCTGGCGCGCGCGAACCGCGCGGTGTATGAAAAAGCGCAGTCCAGCGAGAACTACGCCGGCATGGGCACGACGCTGGTGGCGGCGCTGATCGTCAAAAATACCGCCTACCTCATCAACGTCGGCGACAGCCGCGCCTATCATTTTTCGATAAATGGCGTGCAGCAGATCACGCAGGACCATTCGCTGGTGCAGATGATGGTACTGCGCGGGGAGCTGACGCCGGAGCAGGCGAAAAATTTCCCGGGAAAAAATCTCATCACCCGCGCCGTGGGCACTGAGCCGGAGGTAGAGGGCGATGTATTCGCGCAGGAGCTGCGGAAGGACGAGTGCCTGCTGCTGTGCTCCGACGGGCTCTCCAACGAGATGGCAGATCAGGAGATGCTCTTTGAGGTGGCGCACGGGCAGCGCAGAAGCGACTGCTGCGAGCGCCTTATGCAGATCGCCAAGCACCGCGGCGCGCCCGACAACGTGACGCTCGTGCTGGCGTCGATGTGAGCATCGGAAGGAAAAGGAGCATCTTATGGATCGTTACATAGGAACGCTGTTGGATAATCGCTATGAGATCCTGGAGCTGATCGGCTCGGGCGGCATGGCGATGGTATACAAGGCGCGATGCAACCGCCTCAACCGCCTCGTCGCCATCAAAATCCTGAAGGAAGAGCTGTTTCAGGACGAGGAGTTCCGCCGCCGCTTCCACGCGGAGTCACAGGCGGTGGCGATGCTGTCGCATCCGAATATCGTGAGCGTGTACGACGTGTCGCACTCGGACAACATCGACTACATCGTCATGGAGCTCATCGAGGGCATCACGCTCAAGCAGTATATGGAGCAGAAGGGGCAGCTCAGCTGGCGCGAGGCGCTGCATTTTGCCACGCAGATCGCCAAGGCGCTCGAGCACGCGCACAGCCGCGGTATTATTCACCGCGACATTAAGCCCCACAACATCATGATCCTCAAGGACGGCAGCGTGAAGGTCGCCGATTTCGGCATCGCGCAGATCTCGTCCGCGCAGAATACGCTCACGCGGGAGGCGCTGGGGTCGGTGCATTATATCTCCCCGGAGCAGGCGAAGGGCGCGCACGTCGATGCGCGGTCGGACCTGTATTCTCTGGGCGTTGTGATGTATGAGATGCTGGCGGGTCGCCCGCCATTTGACGGCGACACGCCGGTGTCGGTCGCCATCCAGCACATCAACGCCACGCCTGTGGCGCTGCATACGCTCTGCCCCGGCGTTCCGGCGGGGCTGGAAAAGATCGTGATGCGCGCGATGGAGGCGGACCTCGACGCGCGCTATCCCAGCGCGACCGCCATGCTGGCGGATATGGAGGAGTTCCGCAAGAACCCCAACTGGAGTCCCGGCGAGCCGGTGGTCAGCCACGCGGCGGAGTCGGACGCGCAGCGGTTGTCGGACAAAATTCTGGAGCGCTCCGCCGCCGAACGCGCCGTTGCGCGTGCGGGCGGACGCACGGGGCTGCCGCCGGAGCAGACACGGCGCGAAAAAAAGCGCACGCGCACGGCGGTGGTCGCGGGCACGGTGTGCATCGTGCTGGCGTTTATCGCCATCGGCGTGTTCCTGTATCAGTTTTTCCTGTCCGATCTCTTTGCCCGCACGGCGGAGGACACCGTGCCGCGGCTTGTGGGGCGGGTGTATGATGAGATCGACGCGAGCGAATACCCGAATTTCACCATCGAGGTCAAGGCGTGGAAGTCCAGCGACCAGTACGCCTACGGCTATGTGATGGATCAGACGCCGGACGCGGGGCGCTCTGCCAAGGTGGGCACAAAGATCGAGCTGACCGTGTCCTCGGGCGCGGAGAGCAATCTTATGCCGAACCTTGTGAACAAATCGCTTCAGGAGGCGCAGGCGGAGCTGAGCGCGCTGCCGATCAGCGTGGTCGTAAATGTGACGTATCAGCTGAGCGATGTGTACACCGACGGCTACGTCATCGAGACCATGCCCGCCTCGGGCGCGGCGCTCACGGAGGGGCAGACGGTCACGCTGGCGGTCAGTCAGGGCAGCGCCGCGGCGCTGGCGACCGTACCGCCGCTGGTGGGTCTGGATATTGATCAGGCGTTGGCGCTCATTGACGAATCGGGTCTTGGACGCGGGAGCGTTCTGACCGTGGACGACGACGCGCCGGAGGGCACGGTCACGTTCCAGAGCATCGCTGCCGACGAGCAGGTGAAAGCCGGGACGGTCATCAATCTGCAAGTCTCGCGCGGACCTGAGGACGCTGCCGAGCCGGAGATCACGCGCCAGAGCGGCGACCAGACGGCGTTCGCAGGTGAGGCGTTCAGCCTGTTTGTGGAGGCGAGCGCGGCGGACGACGGCACGCTGACCTATGCGTGGTATCGCTCCAGGACCGGCAGCACCGATGACGGCGAGCTGCTGGTGCGCAGCGGCGACAACGCGCAGATCAGCGTGACGGAGGACACCGCCGGGACATATTATTACTACTGCAAGGTCGTCAACACCCTCGACGATTCGACGGCGTCCGTCCTGTCCGATATGATCTGCGTGATCGTAGAACCGGGCAGCACGGTGTACAGTCAGGTCATCGAGGTCGAAGGCCCTGACGATGATGAAAAGCACAGCGTGGAGGTGTATCTCGACGGCGAGATGGCGCTCGATCCGTTTACGGTGGATATGAGCGAAGTGCCGAACGGCATCATCCGCATCGCCGTGGAGGGCGTTGGCACGCAGCAGGTGCAGGTGTACATCGACGGGCGGCTGGCGCTGAACAAGAGCATTCGGTTTGGGTGAAGCATGGAAGAAGGACGGATCATCAAGGCACTGAGCGGGTTTTACTACGTTCAGACGGAAAACGGCGTGGTCGAATGCCGCGCGCGGGGGCGTTTTCGCAAGGAGGGGACGTCGCCGCTCGTGGGCGACCGCGTGCGCATCGTGCGCGAGCAGGGGAAGGGGACGGTGGACGCCATCCTGCCCCGGCGCAACGCGCTCATCCGACCGGCGGTGGCGAATGTGGACGTGCTGGTCGTGCTGGCATCGTGCGCCATCCCGCAGACAGAGCCGTTTCTCATTGACCGCATTTTGACCATCGCCGCGCGGCAGGATGTGCCGTGCCTCGTGTGTGTCAACAAGGACGATCTCGCGCCCGCCGCGCCCTTGGCGGATATTTACCGCAAGGCGGGCATCCCCACGCTCGTGACGAGCGTCGCGACCGGCGAGGGCATTGAAGAACTGCGCGCGCAGATCGCGGGGAAATTCGCCGTGTTTACCGGCAATTCCGGCGTGGGCAAGAGCAGCGTCCTGAACGCGCTTGCGCCGGAGCTGGCGCTGCCGGTGGGCGAGGTGTCGCAGAAGCTCGGGCGCGGGCGGCATACCACGCGGCATATCGAGCTGTTCAGCCTGCCGGGCGGGACGTATATCGCCGACACGCCGGGTTTTTCGTCGTTTGATACCGACCGCATGGACGCCATCCCGAAGGAGGAGCTGGCGCAGACATTCGTGGAGTTTCTGCCATATTTGGGACAGTGTCAGTTCCCGGACTGCGCCCACCGCAAAGAACCCGGCTGCGCCGTCCGCGCCGCTGTGGAGCAAAACGCGATCGGCAAGAGCCGCTATGAGAGCTATTTGAGGCTGTATGATATTGTGAAAGATCATAAACCGTGGGAGACCTGAAAAACCCGCCCCTCTGGGGCGGGTTTTTCTGTAGATCCGCAGGTCTGCGTAGGGAAGCGAGTCCCGCCACTCGGCGTTACGAAAAACATCCGCCCCGCAAATGCGGGGCGGATGCTGTTATTTCAGACCTTCATAATCGGCGTAGTGGTAGACAAATGCGTTCGGCAGCGTGCGCCCCTTGGAGAGGGAGAGGTTCGCGCAGCGGGTGATGTACTCGCCGTCGTACCACATGATGGTGCTCGCGCCGCCGTCCAGCGCGATCGCCTGCTGGCAGTTGTGCAGCTGTAGGATCTCCGCGCAGACGTTGATGTCCGTGCCGAGAATGCCGGCGGCGGGGTTGCGCCCTTCGATGGCGAGCATCAGGACTTCATACTTATCGGACTGCCCGATGGCGGTACGCGGGTTCAGCTCGACCCACCAGTTGGAGACGAGGCTCTCACCGTCCACGATCATGGCGGGCTCAAACTCCACCGCGTCGGTGCAGTCCTCGCTCACGGGGTCGTCGATGCTGCGGATGTACATGAGATTGTCCTCGTGCAGCTCCAGACGCACAAAGCTGTGCCAGTCCACGTTGCGGCTCGCACGACCCTGCGCTTCCACGCCGTTGCACATCGCGTAGCCCGCGAGAATACCGCCGTTGCCCGCGCCCTGGTTGCCCATGGCGTCCTCGTCGATGAAGCCGCTGCCGGTCATGGCGAGCAGACCGCCCGTGCGCTCGGCGATGTCGCCGACGTTCTGACCGTAGCGCCCGATGCCGACCGACCACTCCATGGACAGCTGCGCCGGATTTTTGCCGACCGCCAGCACGCCGCGGTATTGCGCGCCCTCCACGCGGATGAGCAGAATGCCGTTGGCAGAGTCGATGGCGAGCACCTGCTCGTCAAACACGGTGCGGATCATCGTGCCTTCGTCGTCCAGCCCCGCTTCGTTGATGTAGATATTGTCCCAGCCGTTTGCCAGCGTATCCGGGTGCTCGGCGAGGTAGGCATCCATCGAGTCCTGATCCAGCTCCCAGTAGAGCTCGTAGAACGCGTCGCGGTAGAGCGCTTCGCGCTCCTCCTCGGTCATCTCATCGACGTGCTGGATGTCGGCGTCCAGCTCCTTGACGGAGGGCTTGGATACGACCTCGTCATCGTTCTTTTTCTCCCACGAGGAGGTCTTGCCGGATGCCTGCTGCGAGATGGCGGTGTTGTAGTCGATGACCTCCTGCACCACGTCATTGGGCAGCAGCGCCGTTGCCAGCCAGCGGTGGCGCATGGTCGACAGCGCGGTGTTGATGTACACGGTGCGCCAGTGGCTCACGAAATCGTTGGTTGTGTAGGCACAGAAGAAGTACAGACCCTCCAGAGCCAGCAGCACCGTCAGCCAGATCGCCAGCGTTTTGAGCGGCTTTTTGACCTTTTCCTTTTTCGACTTTCGCTTCCGCCCGGCGACGTGCGCCGCATTTTTGGAGTTGCCAAACAATGTGATACTCAAATTCAGAATCTCCTAAAAATCGAGTGGTTTACAAATATACACTGGGCATTCTACCACATTCGACACAAAGAATCAAATCTTTCTGAAAATCTTCATAAATTATTCAGATCGTGTCAAAAAATTTTGACACGATCTCAAACGAAAACAGGTTTTCGTTTGAACAGGCTTGCACTGCGCTGCGCGCAGAATTTGCGCGCGAGCGCACAAATTCCACTTCGACGCTTCGCTCTGCATAAGTTCGGCTGAGCCAAGAGCGCCGCGCAAGGCTTGCGCTCTTGGAGCCTCACTTAACTCCGCTCCGCGAGCAGAATTTTTGCCGACGTACACGCCGCCGGCAAAAATGATTCCAATTTTATTTTGCGCCTGCGGGCGCAAAACTCTGCGAGGCTTTTTTCAAGAAACCGAAAAGGCTTCTCGTTTCGGGAAGTTCCTGCACACTAAATCACATAATTATCCGCCAATGGGGTATCCAATAGATCGGCGAGGGTGATGGAGGAAAAATAGTCGCGGGTGAGATCATAGTATTTTTCCCAGACCGGCAGCGTGCGGCACTCGGCGGCGCGCGCACAGGCGTCGGCGTCCCTTTGCAGGCACGACACGGGCGCCATATCGCCCTCGGCGACCTGCAAAATTTCCCACAGCGTATACTGCTCCGGCGCGCGCGTGAGCTTATAGCCGCCGCCGATGCCGTGCGTGCTGTCCACAAGCCCTGCGGCTTTTAACAGCGGCATGATCTTGCCGATATATTTGAGCGAAATGTCCTGCCGCTGCGCCATGTCCTTCATGGGGATGTAATCGCCGTTGCGGTGCTCCGCCAGATCGAGCAGGATGCGGATGGCATACCGCCCGCGTGTGGAGATCATATGACCGCCTCCTTTTTCTCTATAATACACCACTTTGGTAGGCAAATCAAGTTCCTGAAATAAAAAACCGGCGGATGTTCTGCATCCGCCGGTTTTGGCGCTGTTTGCGATCTTACAGGAAGCGGTCGAGAAGCGTTTCGACGTGACCGTGCAGGCGATTCACGGCGGCAAGATAGCTTGCCAGCGCGCGGTAGGCGCTGTCGCTGGGGCGCGTGTGCGCGGGGTAGTTCCCGTCGCGGTACTGCGCGATGACCGTTTCGTAGCGCGCGGCGGCATTCGCCACGGAGTCCTCCCACGAGATATAAATGCGGTCCTGCGCAGTCTGCCCGACGCGGCGCATCTGCTCCGGCGCGCGCAGAAGCTCGGTGAGCTTGCCGGCAAGCGACGCGGCGTTTTCGTCGATGAAAAATCCGCTCACGCCGTCCTCCACGTCCTCCGCCGCGCAGCTTTCGCGCACGAGCACGCTGCCGAGCGCACACGCCGCTGCCTCGCGCACGACGAGCCCGTTCGTGTCGAACGTGGACGGGAAGAGGAAGAGATCGGCGCGGCAGTACCACGCGCGGATGACGTTGCGGTCGTACTTCGGCGCGTCAAAAAATACGCAGTCGTCCAGCCCAAGCTCGTGGGAGCAGGCGATGACCTCGTCGCGGTCGCCGCCGCTGCCGACGAACATCATGCGAAAGTCCTGACCGGCTTTTTTGAGCTGTGCGAGCGCGTCGAGGATGATGCGCAGACCCTTGTACCACATCATGCGCCCGACGAACAGGAACACCGGCACGTCCTGCGGCAGGTCGTAGGGCTTTGTGACCTCGGCGATGAGCGCATCGTCCACGCGTCCCTTGGGGAAATCAACGCCGTTCGGCATGACGCGCCACGCGCCCTCATAGCCGAGCGATTCCAGATTCTTGCCCGCGCCGTGGCTGACCGTCCAGACCTCGTCGCAGGCGGAGATGTTATCGACGATCACGCGCTTTGCTTCGTCCTGCAAGAGCTTGCCGCGCACGGCGTTGGCGATGTCGATGTCGAATTTTGTGTGATAGGTCAGCACGAGCGGCGCGCCGATCTGCTCGCGCAGCGAGCGCGAGAGCATCGCGGACGTGATGGGGCAGTGGCAGTGGATGAGGTCAAACCGCTCCTGCTCCAGCCGGTCGAGCGTCTGCGCGGAGAAGGGGTAGCCCGCGCGGTAGCCGACGAGGCGCGTGAGGTCGATGCTGGGATAGCGCACGACCTCAAACGGGAACTGCGAATCGTCCGCGTCCGGCACGGCGGGCGTGACGACGCTGACATGGTCGCCGCGCGCGTGCAGGATCGAGGCGTAGTTCACAACGGCGTTGGATACGCCGTCGATCACCGGCGGGAAGGAATCGTTGACAAGACAGATGCTGCGTTCAGCCATGGGAGACCTCCTTGGAAATTAGGGACGAGAGAATGTTCGGGCAGAGTCGATCGGACCGTTCTGATTGAACGCCATGACGCGGAAATAGTCCGCGCCGCCGAAGGAAAAATCGACGTCACGGCTGTATTCACCGTAGTAGGACGGTTCATCCAGACTGCCGATGTCGATGAAGCGGTAGTCCACAAACTGCCCATTCTTGTCAAACGTTGCGGCGGCGCGTGTGACCGCATCGTTGCCGCTGCCGAAGTCGATCGCCTGCCACCCGGCGACCGTTCCGGCGAAGGCAACATAGTCGAGCATATCCAGTCCGGCAAAGGCATTTTCGGGGACGGACGTCAGCCCCGCGGGGAGACTGACGCTGGTGACCTGCGTGCCTGCGGGCAGGTCCCGCCACGGGGTGGAGGTGATGGCGCTGCCGTCGCCCTCAATGTACAGTACGCCGTTGGGCGCAAGCTCCCAGGTGATATTCTCGCCGCACGCTTCCTGCTTCATGCGCGACATGAGGACCAGCGTGCAGTTTTTGGCGGCGGTGATGGTGTAGGTCCTGTCCGCGTCCAGCTCGTAGAGCTTTGCGCCGGAGTTGGCGATGCCGCCGTTGCTCGTATCGAACGAGATGCCGCTCGTTTTCATCTGGATGGCGTTCGCCCAGTCCTCTCCGGCAAAGCCGAACACGTCGGAGGATTGGTTCAGGCACACCGCCGTCCAGAAATCGACCGTCAGAGAAAAGACGTTTGTTTGCAGCAGACCGGCGGCGACGTCCATCGCGTTGCCGTTATAGCGGATCTGATTGCCCTCTTCATCATAAACAGGTTCGCCGTTCAGATTAGTTGGATCGGTGCACCAATCATATACCGTCCGATAAAAATCGCTGCCATCTGCCTCGTCGGCAAGTCCGCTTTGCTTATAGCGCGTGCGCAGATACTGCCCGAAGAGGTAGCTGTTGGCGTAATTGTCGAGCGAGCCGGTCCATGTGGTGAGCGGCGAGCCGGGCTTGTAGTCGCTGCCGTTGAAGCGATCAATGCGGCTGGCAGTCGAATTGCTGCCGCAGACCAGATGCTCCGCCGCCATGGAAAACGCCTCGTTCAGGAATGTATCCATATAATACAGATCATCCGTTTTGTCTGCCTCAAAATTGTGCAGCCCGGAGGAGAAGTTCAGCATATGCTGGAACTCGTGGAAGAGCGTCGAATAACAGTTCTCGACGTTTGCCATCAGCGTATCCGGCGTGTCGCCCATCACGGGGTATGTATCAATGCGGATGCAGTCCATGCCGTTGTCAGGATAGGCGGTGCTCTCGCCAAAAATCACGCTGCCGATCACGGGGTCATTGTCCTCGTCGCGCCGGATCATGTCCTTCATGTCGAAGAAGCCGCCGGTGTATGTGCCGCTGAAGGACTCGCCCTCCTTATAGTCCTCGCCGATGTCGTAGCACATGATGGCGACCTTGCCGTCGCCGTCGGCGTCCTCAAAATCGTCGCCGAAGGTGGCTTTCATGGTCGGGTACTTTTCGTCAAAATATGTGCCGATCTTCGCCGCCTGTTCCCCGCCGAGCTGAATTGCTTTCACGTCGGACGTCGTGCCCCAGACGGTGCAGTATTTGCCGACGTACAGGCAGACCATGTCCAGATCGCGCTCGCGTTTGCCGCCGTTGATCGCGCCCTTGAGCGTGAGCGTATCATTGACCGCGCACGCCGCGCCGGACTGCGAATAGAGCGCGTCACCGCCCTCTGCCGCGGCTGCGTCATTCCGCCCGATCATCTCGGGCAGATCGGGCTGGATCTCGCTCCATTGCAGCCCGCTGACCGGCAGTTCATCCTGCGCATACTGCGCCGCCTGCGGCGCGCTCCCGGCAGTCTGGATGGTAAAGCTGCCCTCGCGGTTCTCATCCCAGATATGGTCGTTGACCACGAGCAGCTTTTCGACGTTCTGGATCGTGTAGGTGTTGCCCTCGTCAAGCTCGTTAAAAAACCACGGCGTGAGCTCGTCGTATGCCTTCGCCTCGGCGACCCCACTCAGCGCGCCGAGCAGCAGCACGGCGGACAGGGCAATGCTCAGAATTTTGGAAACTCGTTTCATAATACCCTCTCTTTCTCTTTGCGCGGGAAAATATTAGATATATAATGTAGTATACCGCCTGCGCGCGCCGATTGCAACCGCAAAACCGCAGAAAAAATCGAAAATCGCGGTTGCATTTTCCAATGCGACCCGTTATAATAAAACTAACATGGCACAGGTGTGCCCATCTGAGAGGAGGGCAGCATGAAAAAGAGGATCACAGCAGGTATTTTGGCGCTTGCGCTGCTGCTGGCATTTGCCCCGGCGGCGCTCGCGGCGACCTCGCCGCTGCTGCGCGTCAGCGCGCCGGAGGAGCTTCCGGCGGTGGGCAAAACGTTCACCGTCACGGCGGAGTTGTCCGATAACCCCGGCATGACGGCGCTGGAGTGTACGCTCGCCTTTGACGCCGCGCGCGTGGAGTGCACGGGCGTGAGCACCGGCAGCGTGCTCGGCGGAATGCTGACGGCAACGAATGAAAGCTACTCCGCAAACAGCGCCAAGGTCGTGGCGGCGTCCGCCTCGGCGGTAACGGGCGGCGGCACGGTGGCAGCGTTCACCTTCCGCGTTTTGTCCGGCGGCGACGCGAACTTCCGCCTGACGGACATCGTCTTTGGCGACAGCGACTGCAACGAAATTTCCTGCCGCACCGAGACTGCCGCGGGCAAGGACAACACCGGCGAGAGCAATGAATCCGGCACGACCGCAGCGCCGACCACCCCGGCGGAAACCCCGGCAGCCACGACGTTCTCCGATGTCCCGGCGAGCTTCTGGGGCTACAGCGCCATCGAGCGCGCCGCGAGCACGGGTCTTGCGGGCGGCTTCCCGGACGGGACGTTCCGCCCCAACGCGGCGGTCAGCCGCGCGCAGTTCGTCCAGATGCTCTGGAACATGGCGGGCAAGCCTGAAGCGGCGTCCACCGCCAGCTTCACCGACGTCCCGACGGACGCGTGGTATCTCCCGGCACTCTCCTGGGCAGTTGAGACAGGCTGCGCCGGCGGCGTGGGCGGCGGACGGTTTAGCCCGAACGGCAGCGTCACGCGCCAGCAGGCGATGGCGATGCTCTTCCGCTACGCGGGCGGGCAGTCGGGCGGCGAGGCGCTGTTCACAAGCGTCTATGACGCGCAGTTTGCCGACAGCGCCGCCATTGCCGCCTGGGCAAAGCCCGCGGTCTATTGGGCGGTGTTTCATGAAGTGATCTCCGGCGTGGGCGCGGACCGCATCGCACCGACCGCCCCCGCCACGCGCGCGCAGGTGGCTGCGATCCTCCTGCGCTATCTCGACCAGAATACAGGGGAGGAAGAAGCATGAGAAAGAGCATAAGACGACTGCTGCTGCTCGCACTGGTGCTGGCGCTGCTGTGCATCGGAGCGATGGCGGCGGACGAAGCCGAGGCGAAGATCACGCCGCGTCAGGACGGCTACACCGTGACGGCGAACGAGACGCTCGACCAGTTCACGCTGAGCTATGACGTAAGCTCCGGCGAACAGCTCGTGATGCTGCTCAAGGACAAAGCCACGCCGACAGACAGCAACATCTACTACATTGACCAGAAGTCCGGCAGCGGCAATTTCACGATCTATCCCAAGCAGCTGACCACGGGTACATATTATGTGGTCGTTGCCAACACGGAGGCAAAAACCGTCGCCACGATCGACTACACCGCCGCAGGCGTGCCTGTGAGCGGGACGGCACTGAGCTGGGACGGCACGGATAACGCGACTTATATGCTCTATCCGGGCAATACGACCGACGCGGACATCATGGCGGAGTGGAGCACGGAAGAGTTCACCGGCACGTCGTGCGACACGAAGGGCACACCCACTGCCAGCGGCAAGCAGTTCGCGCAGGAGTTCCGCTTTGACACCGTCGCGGCAGGCAGCTACAAGCTGGCGATCTTCAAACCCGGCAAATATGTTCCGAAGATCATCTCCATCACCGTGGAAGAAGAAGTTGCCCTCGGCGAACAGAAGCTGTGGCTGTATGGCGATGTGAAGTTCGACGGGAAAATCAGCGTGCTGGATATTACGCAGATTTTGAAGTATCGCGCTGGCAACAGCACTCCGCTTACCGACGGAGACCCTCAGGATGTATCAGATTGCCAGAAAGCAGCCAACGTTACTTATCCGAAGAGTAAGGACGACAAGATCGATGTTCGGGACATAACCAATCTTCTGAAATATCGAGCAGGTCTGGAATCCACCTTCGATGAGATGAAGTGATAGGAGGAGCAAATGAAAAAGAGAATCTTAGGAATCATCCTTGTTTTGGCAATGATTCTTTCGTTCATCCCTGTATCTGTCGCTGCGGCTGAACCCTCTCTTCAGGTACAGAAGAGTGGTGACAAAGTCACAATGACATATACTGTCCCCAATAGCGTGAGTGTTGATTCACTGGAACTCAGAATTTCGTTTGACAAAACGAAACTGGAACTCAATACGATCGAGTGGGCGAATATTTCGGGTTTTAGCAACCAGATGGGCACAGATGCGAAAACCGGCAATACGAATGGCTGGTTCAACGGCACTTGGTCGAATGCATCCCCGGTCAAACTGTCTGCTGACCTTGTGCTTGTGACCGCTGAGTTTACCGTGAAGAGTGGCGCGCATGGATCGGCTGCGTTCGCTGTTACAGATTTGACGATGTATAACGGCGATAACGATATGACAGAAACGGCGGGCGCTACAGATACGGGTGCGACGTGCGCAATTCCCATCACCGACCCGGCTGCGATTTCTGCAACGGTCACCGCGCCGGTGAAGGGTCAGCCTCTGGCGACCAATGCGACGGTTGCGGACGATGCACCGTACACAGTGGATACGGAACAATATTCGTTCCTCTGGCTCGAAGGCAAGGGCACTGATGGTGAGCCGGCTACCGACAACGCCAAGCCAAATCAGGTGTACACCGTGCGCCTGACCCTCGCGGCGAAGGACGGTGAGTCCTTTGACGTCGCTTCTCTGAACGGGACGACCAATACGGATGGCTGGACGATCATCACTTTGGGCGCGCCGGGTGCGACCACTGCCGAGAAGCTGTGGCTGGTTAAAACTTTCCCCGCAACCGAAAATGCAGCCGCATTGGGCGGCACTGTCACGATTAGTGGCACGCCGAAGTATAACGAGCAGCTGACGGCGGTTACCTCTGCGCTGGAATACGGCGTTGAGGGCAAGGGCACGCTGGGCTATCGGTGGATGCGCGACGACAAAGGCATTGCCAACGCGACCGGCAATACGACCGGCAATACTTATACCACTGAGGAAGCGGACATTGGTCATACTATTTCGGTCGAGGTCTGGAACTCCAACAACACCGGCAGCGTGACCAGTGCCCCCGTGACCATCGGCAAGGCGCTCAACAACACTGTTCCGGGCAAGCCTGAGAGCAGCGCTGTCACAACGACTGCTGAATCGATCACAATCGTGTATACTGATGGCAACTATGAATTTGCCTGCGTCCCGAAGGGCGAAGCGGTTCAGGAGAAGAACTGGCAGACCGGCAAGACCTTCTCGGGTCTGAAACCGAACAGAGAATATGATATTTATGTGCGCGCGGCAGCGTCCGATACGCATGAGGCATCCACGAAGTCTGAAAAGCTGACTGTCAAGACGGAGAAGGCATATGCAGACCTCGGCTTTATTGCGACCCTGAAGAGTGCTCTGAAGCCGTACAACGGTGTATATGACGGCACGGCGCATGATGCGCTGGACGTCACGGGGCTTGGCACGAGCGGCTGGACTGTCCAGTACAGCACGGACGGCAATACCTATAGCACCACCATGCCGCAGGTCACGAACGTGAGCGACAGCAAGAAGGTCTATGTGACTTTCAGCAATGAGGACTATAGCAACCAGCCTAAATGTGAGTACAACGTGTTCGTCAATCCCAAATCGATCACGCCGCTCCTCCCGAATGCAGCGGAGCGGACTTACACCGGCAGCGCGCTTACGACGACTGTATCGCCGAAGGACTATCTCAACGGCTCGCAGTATGCGCTGGTGGAAGGCACGGACTACACGGTCGATTACACCGGCTATGAGAACATCAACGTCGCAACCGGCGGTAAATTCAAGCTGAAGGGCATCGGCAACTATAGCGGCGAGAGGGAATGGACCTTCAAGATCAATCCCAAGTCGATCAGCGATGTTGCCATTGGCGCGATCGCAGCGCAGGATTACACTGGCAGCCAGCTCTGCCCGGATGTTACCGTTACGGGTGACGGCAAGACGCTGACCCGTGGCACAGATTATACCGTTTCTTACGGCGATAATAAGAACGCCGGCGAGGAGGGCGGTTCGGTCACCGTGAAGGCGGCTGCGGGCGGCAACTACTCCTTTGTCAACGTGACGGAAACGTTTAAGATCAACAAAATTGTATACAACGGCACGAAGGAAGCCAGCGACATGGTGCGCAGCGGCGAGTACACGTCGGGCAAAGAACTGAGTCTGCCCAATCTGCCGGATGGTGCAAGATATGGTACGCCCAGATTTGCCAATAATGGTCTGATTGCCTCTGCCAGTGTGAACTTCACCAATGTGCGCTATGTGCTGACCTACAGCGCCAACGAGGGGAAAGACGGCGACAAGGGCACGATCACGATCCCGGTGCTCGACGCGACAAACTATTTTGACTATGACTATGTCGTCACCGTCACCGCGAAGGACAAAGAGGACGCGCAGGTTACGATCTCGGATAGCTTGGGCGGGACCAACAATGTGACCTACGGCAGAGAGTTTACCGCAACGGCGACTGCCGCGAACCCGGGTGAGGCGAAAGGCACTTGGACGTGGACATCGTCTGACCCCAGCATTCTGGAGATCGTCTCCCGCGGGGATACCGATACCGTAACGGTCAAGGCGAAGAAGGCAAGCACCAGCGGTGCGACCCTGACGGCGACCTACACCAGCGACACCCATTTTGGCACTGTTTCAAAGAGCTATACCGTCTCCCAGCAGCCCATCGCGGTTTCTGGCATCGCTATGTACGACAAAGAGTATGACGGCACGACGGCGGTTCTGACCAAAGACGTTGATACGAACAAGATCACGCTCGGCGGCGCTTTTGAAGGCGACAAGGTTTTCGTAGGCGTGGTCAGCGGCAGCTATGACGACAAAGATGTCGGTTCGCGCACGGCGACGCTGACTCTGATCCTGACTGGCGCGGATAGCGGCAACTATTATCTCCTCGATGATGCGAAGTACACGGTCGCGAATGCGCAGATCACGCAGAAGCCGGTCACCATCGGCGGCGCGGCCGTGAATAGCAGGGCATACGACGGCACGGTCAATGCTAGATATAATATCAGCCCCGCTGAGTATACGGTAAACGGCAAGGTCGATGGTGACATTGTGAACGCCGATTCCTCGGACATAAACGCGAGCTTTGCCGATAAGAACGTCGGCACGGGCAAGACCGTCACGTTCAGCGGCTTCGAGCTGGAGGGCGCGGACGCGGGCAACTACAAGCTGACCGCCCAGCCCACCACCACGGCGGACATCACACCGCGCACGTTTGCCATTTCCAGCATCAAGGTCGCCGACAAGACCTATGATGGCGACACCTATGCAAAGGTCGAGGAAGTTGTTTACCACAATATCGTTCCCGGCGATGAGGTCTACGCAAATATCATCGCACGCTTTGACAGCATAAATGCGGACGAGAACAAGAGTGTAGCCATCACGGCGGAGAGCTGGAGCGGCAGAGATGCTTCGAACTATACGTTTGACACAACCTCCATCCCGACCGTGACTGCGACGATCTACAAGGCGCAGTTCGTCGGCGAGCCGACGTTTGACAAGGTCACAAAGACCGGCACGACGCTCGGCGAATTTACGAAAACTGGCGTCAATGCCGCAGTCGTGCGCGGCGTGAACGACGAGAATGTTTCGTATAGGTTTGTGTGGACCGACGCGGACGACACGGTCATTGAGGCGAATAAGAGCTACGCCTGGACGCTCAAATCCCTCAATGATAACTACGAGGATCTGACCGGCTCGATCGTGCTGTTCCCCGTGAGCCACAGCTACAGCGATCAGGTCAAGAAGCAGTCTGAGGAGTATGAAGCCAAAAAGCGCGGCGAGCTGCCCGAGGACGAGACCGGCTTCCGCGACGTTTACGAGGATGATTACTTCTTCGACGCTGTGCAGTGGGCTGCCGAAAACGGCATCACCGGCGGCGTGGGCAACGACCGCTTCGGTCCGAACCTCGATTGCAGCCGCGGGCAGACGATGACGTTCCTGTGGCGCGCCAGCGGCGAACCCGAACCCGACTCCTTCAGCACCGACTTCACGGATGTTGCCTCTGGCGACTACTTCTATGAGGCAGTTCTGTGGGCAATGGAGGAAGGCGTTACCACCGGCGCGGGCGCGGGCCGCTTTGCCCCCGATGCGACCGTCACGCGCGGTCAGTTCGTGACGTTCCTGTACCGTCTGGCGAATGCGTCCAGCGACGGCGTGCATCCGTTCACGGACGTCCCGGCGGGCGCGTACTACGAAAAGGCGGTCGCCTGGGCATATGCCGAGGGCATCACCACCGGCACGAGCGGCACGACGTTCAGCCCCGACGCGCCCTGCACCAGAGCGCAGATCATCACCTTCCTGTACAGATACTTTAACAGGTAAGGTTCGGGAAAATTTTGCCCGCGCCCGGTAAACCGGGCGCGGGCTTTCCGCTAATTTGGGGAATGCGCCCAGTGCGCATGGGAGAGAATTGTGAAAAATGCAAAATTGAGAAAAAACGCAAAATACTGCGCCATGCAGTGCGTCTACTGGATGCTCGCCTGCGTGTGCATCGCCTATGCGGCGGTGTTTCTGACTGCGCGCGGGTATTCCAACACCGAATACGGCATCATCATGGCGGCGGGCTATGCGCTGGGTATGCTGCTTCAGCCGCTGGTTTCCGGTCTGACCGACCGTACCACCCGCCTGACGGCGACGCAGATGCTCGCCATCGTCACGGTCGTGGTTGCGCTGCCGGTGGTGGGGCTGATGGTGTTCAAAACGCGCGGCTTCGCGCTCACCGCGAGCTACATCTGCTTCCTCGCGTTCCAGCTTGTGCTCCAGCCGCTCGTGAACGCGTACTGCTTCTACCTGCAAACGCCGGAGATCCCGATCCGCTTCGGCATCGCGCGCGGCTGCGGCTCGATCGGCTGGGCGGGTCTGTCGGCGATCATCGGCGGCATGGTCACGCGTCTGGGCGAGCACATTCTGCCCTATGCGGCGCTGATCGTGCTGGCGCTGATGCTGGTGGTGCTGTACCTGTGCCATCTGGAAGGTCCGTCGCTGCTCCAGCAGACGAAAACGCGCGGCAGCGCCGTGGCAAAATCGGAGCTGACATTCTCCAGCCTGTTTGGAAAATACCACGCGTTTTTGTTCCTGCTCATCGGCAATATGCTCATTTTCTTTGGGCATTCGCAGATCGATAATTTCCAGTATCAGGTCGTCACCAACGTCGGCGGCGACAGCCAGACGCTGGGGCTGTTCATCGCGTATGCCGCGATTTTGGAGATCCCGGCGATGTTCCTGTCCGACCGCATCTGCGAGAAGCTGACGTGCCAGCGCGTGCTGCGGCTTGCGGCGGCGGCGTTCGTCATCAAGGCGGGGCTGCTGTTTGCGCTGCGGTCGCTCACGGGCGTGTTCATCTCAAACTCGTTCCAGATCGTGTCGTTCGCGCTGTTCGTCCCGGCGGCGGTCATCTACGCCGGGCAGGCGGCGGGCGCGCAGGACGCCAACAAGGCGCAGTCGCTCATCACCGCGACCACGACCGCGGGCAACATCATCACCAGCGCCGTCGGGGGACTGCTCATCGACAACATGGGCGTGTACGGAATGCTGGGCGTGGGCGCGGCGGTCACGCTCGCCGGTGCACTGTTCGTCATCTTCGGCATCGGCAAAAAAGCACCGAAAACCGTATAAAAACGGAGGGCTCGATCGAGCCCTCCAATTTTAATGCGGAATAGCCTCGCAGAGTTTCGCCGCCGCAGCGGCGAAAATAATGTAAATCGTTTTGTCCGGCGGCGTGTACGTCGGACAAAACACACTACGCACAGCGGAGTGTAGAATTTTTGCGCTTGCGCAAAAATTATGTGCGCAGCAGGGCGCACCCCCCTCAAACGAAAACCCGGCGAAGCGGTTTTCGTTTGAATGCAAAAGCGGGAGAATCCAAAAGGATTCTCCCGCTTTTGCAACATCAGTCGCCGCCTTTGCAGCGCCTGTGGACTTTATTTGGACTGCTTTTCCGCAGCTTCCTGCTCATCCTCCAGCTCGGTCACGAACTCTAGCATCCTAGCCTCGTCCTCGCGGCAGGTGGTGAACAGCTCCAGATTGTCGCCCGCTTCGCTGAGGAGCTTACCGAGCGCGATATACTGGCTCAGCGAGCTTTTCAGGTTCAGCACGTCGCCCTCCGGGGACTTGAGCAGCACGTCGTGCTCGCAGCTGTCGATCGCCTTGCGGAATGCGTCAACTTCCTTGATGTTTTTCAGTTTCATAATGATTGCCTCCCATGCAATTTTTTCTTTGATTTCTGATTACGCCCGTATTGTAAAGAGTTTCTGCCGAAAATGCAAGCCCAAAACTGTATGAAGTAAACAAAAATATGATACAAAATTTGGGCAAATTGCACAATCGGTGCGCGGATGGGGGACGCGGACTGAAAAGCGCTGCCTATAGTATACCGAATAAATCGCCGTCTGTCCAGCATGGAAAACTGTTTTTATTGCGCGGTGCAACTTTTTTCCATGCGGCTATGCAAAAGATACGTTTTGTGCTATACTATCAGGGATTCAAAGCGACTGCCCGCGCGCGGGCTGCCCCGAAACGGAGGAAACTGGTATGCAGAAGCAGCAGACCGTGGTGTTCAAGGTCGGCACCTCGACCCTGACGCACGAAAACGGCAAAACGAACATCCGCCGGCTCGAAGAGCTGGTGATGACGCTCTCGGACCTGGCGAATGCCGGGGTGCGCGTTGTGCTGGTCACGTCCGGCGCGATCGGCGTGGGCGTGGGCAAGCTCGGTCTGCCGGAGCGACCTCGTGACACCGCAGGCAAGCAGGCTGCCGCCACGGTGGGGCAGTGCGAGCTGATGTTCATGTACGACAAAATGTTCTCGCAGTATGGGCACACGGTCGGGCAGCTCCTGATCACGCGCGAGGACGTGGACGACCCGAAGCGGCACGACAACCTTATTGCGGCGTTCTCGCGGCTGTTTGAATTTGGCGCGATTCCGGTCATCAATGAAAATGACGCCGTGGCGGTCGAGGAGATCGTGTACGGCGATAACGACTCGCTGTCGGCGGTGGTGGCGACGCTCATCGGCGCGGACAAGCTGGTGATCTTAACGGAGACGGACGGACTGTACACTGCCGATCCGACGGTCGATCCCACGGCGTATCGCATTGCGGAAGTGCCGGAGATCACCGACGACATCATCGCCTGCGCCTCGTCGCACGGGACAAAGCTCGGCACGGGCGGCATGATGACCAAGGTGCACGCTGCGCAGATCGCAACGGCGGCGGGCATTGACACCTACGTCATCTGCGGGCGCGACACGCATGATATTTACCGCCTGATGGACGGCGAGCGCGTGGGCACGCATTTTTGCGCAAGGAGGAACGGATGATGCTGGAAGAGTACGGCAAACGGGCAAAAGCGGCGGCGCGGGCGCTCGCGTGCGCGATGACGGAAGAAAAAAATGACGCGCTGCTGATGATCGCGGCGGCGATTGAAGAAAATGCGCCTGCTATCCTGACAGCGAACGCGGAGGATCTGGAAAACGGGCGCGCGAACGGACTTTCGGATGCGCTGCTCGACCGGCTGGCGCTGAACGAGGCGCGCATTGCCGGGATCGCGGACAGCCTGCGGCAGGTCGTGCAGCTCCCCGACCCGGTGGGGCGCGTGCTGGAAGAGACGGTGCGCCCGAACGGGCTGCGGCTGCGCAAGATCGCCGTGCCCATCGGCGTGATCGCGGTCATTTACGAGGCGCGCCCGAATGTGACGGCGGATTCGGCGGGGCTGTGCCTGAAATCGGGCAACGCCGTGCTGCTGCGCGGCGGCAAGGAGGCCATCCGCTCGAATATCGCGCTGGCGCAGGTCATGCGCGCGGCGCTGGAACAGACTGCCATCCCGGCGGATGCCATCCAGCTCGTGACCGACACGACGCACGAAAGCGCGCAGGCGCTCATGCACCTGAACGGCTATGTGGACGTGCTCATCCCGCGCGGCAGCAAGCGCCTCATTCAGGCGGTGGTGCAGCAGGCGACCGTGCCGGTCATCGAAACGGGCGCGGGTGTGTGCCATGTGTATGTGGACAAGGCGGCGAACGTGGAGATGGCGGCGGACATCATCGAAAACGCCAAGACGAGCCGCCCGTCTGTCTGCAACGCGGCGGAGTGTATGCTCATCCACCGCGACATCGCGGCGCAGGCGCTGCCGGTGATCGCAGAGCGGCTGCGGGCAAAGCACACTGTCATCCGCGGCGACGCGCGTGTGCAGTCGATTTTAAACGGCGCGTGCGAGGCAGCGACGCAGGACGACTGGGGACACGAGTACGGCGACTACATCATCGCCGCGCGCGTGGTCGATTCCATAGGCGACGCGATCGACTATATCTATCAGTACTCCACCGGGCACTCGGAGTGCATCGTGACGGATGACGCGGACGCGGCGGCGGAGTTCATGCGCCGGGTGGACGCAGCGGCGGTGTATCACAACGCCTCCACGCGCTTTACCGACGGCGGCGAGTTCGGGCTCGGCGCGGAGATCGGCATCTCCACGCAGAAGCTCCACGCGCGCGGCCCGCTTGGTCTGCGGGAGCTGACGAGCATGAAATATGAGATTTTCGGCAGCGGGCAGGTCCGCTGAGGAGGGATACCATGATCTACGGATTTATCGGGCTTGGCAATATGGCGTCCGCCATCCTGCGCGGTATGGCAAAGGCGGACGTGTTCGCGGAAAACAAACTGGTCGGCTACAATCCCAGCGCCGCCAAGGTGCAGGCATTGCAGGCGGAGATGCCGCTGCGCGCGTGCGCGTCGGCGTGGGAGGCTGCGCAGGCGGCGGATGTGATCGTGCTGGCGGTCAAGCCGCAGGTGCTGCCGGACGTGCTGCCGGAGATCGCGCCGGTCGTGACGGCGGATAAGCTCGTCGTGTCCATCGCGGCGGGCAAGCCGACGGCGTATTATGAAGGGCAGCTTGCAAGCGGCGTGCCGGTCGTGCGCGTGATGCCGAATATCGCGGCGCGCGTGGGCGCGTCGGCAAGCGCCGTCTGCGGCGGCAAAAACGCGCAGGAGACGCATTTGGAGCTGGTGCGGGCGATGTTCCGCACGGTCGGCGCGGTCTACGACCTGCCGGAGAAGCACTTTCCGGCGTTTGGCGCGCTGGGCGGCGCGTCGGGCGCATTCGTTTTTTTGTACATCGACGCGCTCGCGTCCGCGGGCGTGAAGGCGGGGCTGCCGCGCGCGCTTTCGCAGCAGATCGCGGAGCAGACCGTGCTCGGCAGCGCGCAGCTTTCGCAGCAGTCGGCAGAGCACCCCATTGCGCTGATGGATCAGGTCTGCTCGCCCGGCGGCACGACCATCGAGGGCGTGCACACCCTCAAGCGCCTCGGCTTTGAAACGGCGGTGCAGCAGGCGATCGACGCGATCATTGAAAAGGACCGGCGTCTGGCACAATAAGTATAAAAACACCCGTTGGGAGCTTCCCAACGGGTGTTTGCTATATTTTCAGAGGTATTTGTTTACCCAATCAATGTAGGGCTTCAGATTGATCTTCGGGCGGCAGTCGAAGGCGATGTAGGGCTCGACGAACGCGCCGCCGGCGGTCTGGCGTTCGCGGCGGGTCGCCACTAGGTCCTCAATGATCTTCTCCTGCGAGACGTAGGCACGGATGGCGTCGTCGATGTGCTCCTCCACAGCGGGGCTGGCGACGAGAATGCGGTTGGCGCGCAGTGCACTGTTACGCCCGCGCACCATCGCGTCCTCAGGGTCAAAATCCGCCCAGACGGAATATTGCAGTGTCGAGCGCACGGCGTGCGGCGTGCCGTGATCGACCAGCGCGGCGTCGCCCGCCTGCGGTACGTCAAAGCTCGCCATCATGTACGTCGCCAGATGGTCGATGTGCTCATGATAGTGGTTGGGGATCATGACGCGCGTGACCTTTTTCTCGCGCAAAAAGCGCAGCATCCGCGGCATATCGCCCGGCTTGCCGTCCGCCTTTTCCCAGCCAATGTGCCCATAGGCGGAAAAATCGGGGAAATTCATGCGCAGGATGTGGTTGGCAGGCACGCCGAGGCGCGCATAGCAGTCAAACGTTTCGCGCGTGCGCACCTCTTCAATCGCCGCCTTTTCTTCCACGGTGCTGTAGCCCGCGTCGCCGCGGCAGAAAATGACCACATACACCTCCGCGCCCGCTTCCTGCGCCGCGAGCATCGCATAGCCCGCGCCCAGGATCGCATCGTCGTCGTGCGGGCTCATTACCGCCAGCACCTCGTCCTTGCCGAAGCCGGGGAACAGCACGCCGATGTCTTTGGATACAGCCCTTGTGTCGGTATTGCAGTATGTAAATTTCATAAGTACACCTCTCAATAGCCCGCGCCAACCAGATGCTGAAGGCGGATGGGCAGGTCGTTGAACACTTCCACGCGGCGACCGAACTTGCCGAGCGTTTTTTCGACGAGCACATAGTCAAATTCGGGGATGACCACGTCGTTCCAGGCGCTGCCGAAGCCGCGCGCGGCGACATCCAGCATCATCACGATCTGGTTGCCCAGCGGCTCGTCGGAGTTCAGCGTGATCGCGCCGTAGAACTCCTGACACTCGGTGTAGCCGGAGTTGTGCGTGCCGGTGTAGGGCTTGAGCATGGCAAGGTCGATGGGCTTGCCGATGCGGCGGCTGACCTCGTCGCGGCGGCTCTCAAAATAATCCACCAGCGCCTGCTCCTGAAGCCGCGCGGGGAGGTTATTTTCGGCAACATGGATGTACGCGTCCAGACCGACTTTGTATGCCTCGTCCACAAAGTCCAGCCAGTATTTCTGCGGCTCGGTGAGCTGCCCGTTCGGACCGGTGCACACGACGCTGCACCGCTCGCAGGCGGTCAGACCGTCCATCGCAGGCCCGACACCCAGGTGGACGAAGTCGCCCTCGCGGATGACGTGATTGAGCGCCTTGCCGACGAGCGAGCGGTTATCCTCGCCGCTCGTGACCATCACGTCAAAGCCGTGCTCCTCCACGCCCAGCTCGCTGGCGACGGCGTAGCCCCACTGCGCGACCTGCGTCTGGAGCATCCCGGGCTTCATCACAGCGAGCATTGCCTCAAGCATCACGTCGGAGACCTTCGCCGCCTGCCGGGTGAGCGCCATTTCAATGTCGGATTTTTCGTATTTGATCTTGAAGTAAAGCTCCTGCGCGTCGCGCAGGTTGCCCTTGCCGACGTAGCCCTCGAACCACTCGTACACGCTCAGCGGCATGACCGCGCGCGGCGTGAGCAGCGCCAGCGCCCTGGGCTTGCCGCCGCAGATGTCCTCGACTACGTCCTCCATGCGGTCTGCCTCCACGGGGTATTCCTCGTCCGCCAGCTTCAGCATTTCCACGCGCCCGACGCGGCAGCCGGAGCGCGGCGAGAGCTGTTCGGCGACGTAGCAGCCCTCCAGACCTGCCAGAATGGCAAAGCCGTTTTTGCCGATGATGCCTGCCACGGGCTCGACGGAGATGTTGGTGTTGCCGCCGAGATACGGCACGTCGCCGTGATAGTGCTCGTCGGAATAGACGATGCCGCCGTCATAGCCCGCCGCGGCGAGCGCCTGATACACGGCTTTCTGCCGGCGCTGAAATTCCTCCGTGCCGACGCGCAGCGTCTTGTCGATCTTCGGCGCGCGGGCGAGAATGTCGGCGACGATGTTCGCCTGCTTGCTCCATTCGTGAATATTGAACATAGTACCCTCCTTTTGCGGAAAATGGTCTGTGGATCTTTACAAATACCATTCTAGCCCGCTTCGGGAGATTTCGCATTGGTCAATTGCTACCGGGATATGGTCTATTCCGACTGCGTTCGCAAATGCAGGTCATTTCTGGTGCGCGCGGCGGTAGTCGCCGGGGAGCATCCCGGTGTGCTTTTTGAACACGGTATAGAAAAATTTCACATCGCCGAAGCCGCACGCGAGGGCGATGTCCGCAACGGTGCGCTGCGTGGAGGAGAGCAGCTCGCACACACGGCGGATGCGCACCTTCTGGATGCGGGCGGTGATGGTCTCGCCGGTCACCTCGCGGAAAATGCGACCGAGATAGTCGGGGTTCAGGTGCACCTCGTCCGCCAGCGCCTGCACGCTCAGCTCCTCGCCGCAGCGCTGCTCGATGCTGGCGGCAACGCGCTGCACCGCCTGCTTTTTGCCCGGCGTACCGCGCTTTTTTTCGGCGGCGTCCGACAGGCGGATCGCCGTGATGATGACCTGCAAAAGGTACGCGCGGATGATCTCCATATAGCCGCTGTACTGGCTGCGGTACTCGTAATACATCTTGTGAAAGAGCTCGCTGAAGGTGGTGTAAAGATCGCCGGAGACGCCGAAGCTCGCGTCCTTGCCGCGCCGCGCGCCCAGAAGCGAGCGGAACATGAACGAGCCGCTCAGCGCCTCGATGGCGCGGTTTCCGGCAAGGGACAAATCAAAAAATTCCGGCGCGAACATCAGGTCGTACACCACAAACGGCTCTGCCGTGCGGCGGCTGGGGCAGAATTTGTGCGTCGTGCCGACGTTGATGAGAAACAGATCGCCCTGCCGCGCGGGGGAGGATCTTTCCTCCACAACGTGCGTCGCCGCGCCGGAGAGGACGTAGACGACCTCGATATATTCATGCCGGTGGGCAACGCCCACAAAATCCGGGAAATCCGTGGAGACCTGCATATGAAAATGCTCCCCGGGTTTGAAAAACTGCTGCGTGGTCATGACCGGCACATCCATGCCAATGCCCTCCTTTGCGGCTTCGTCTGCTCTGATTATACCGAACGGCGGCAAAATGGCAAGGATTTTGTGGCATATCCCGACTTTTTCTGCTTTTGCATCCTGCACGCCTGCCGTGCGGCATCCTAAATCCATTTTATTTCACTTGCGGATATGCGCGAAATGATATATAATCACTGTGAAAAAAGGGCGCACAACGCCGGAAATGGAGCGAAGCGGACATGAATACGCAGCATTTACAGTACGTTGTGGAGATCGAGCGCACGCGGTCGATCTCGCAGGCGGCGGAAAATCTGTTCATTGGGCAGCCGAATCTCAGCCGCATCCTGCATGACCTCGAAAAGACGCTGGGCTTCCGCATTTTTGAGCGGACGAGCCGCGGCGTGCGCCCCACGGAGCGCGGGGCGAAATTTTTGCTGCACGCGCGGGGCGTGCTGCGCGAGATGGAATATATCGAGGCGCTCGGACCGCGCCATGCCGTGCGCAGCCGTCTGCGCGTGTGCCTGCCGCGCTCGGCGCGGCTGTTCGACCTGGCGGCGGAGTATCTTGCCTCGCTCACGTCGTCCGGGGAGCTGGAAGTGACCATCCGCGAGTGCCACGCACGGCAGGCGCTGCAAATGCTCACCGTGGGCGAGGCGGAGCTGGGCGTTTTGCGCTTCCGCTCGGAATATCTGGACTATTTTGACGAGCAGACGGCGGAACGCGAGTTCAGCTTTCAGGTGCTGGGGCGGTTCAAATACGAGCTGGTGCTGCCGCGCGACCACCCGCTGGCACGGCGGGAGACGATCCGCATGGAGGATCTGGCAGAATACCCGCAGATCATCCACGGCGACGCGCAGCGCCCGCGCGTGCGCACGGAGGACTCGGCGTGCCGCACGATCTACACCGTGGACCGCATGGCGCAGCTCCAGCTTTTGCAGACCATCTGGGGCGTGTACACCTGGCTGCCGCCGATGCCGGAGCAGTATCTCCAGCGCTGGGGTCTGATCCAGAAGCCGTGCGAGGACAATTCGGTGGTGTATCAGGACGCACTGGTCTACAATCCGCAGTACGCGATGACTGATATTGAGGCGGGGTTCGTACAGTATGTGATCCGCGAGTATCGCAAATAAGCATTCCTATATGAAAAATGATATACGATCCGGGAGAAAAGCATTTCTGTTTTTCTCCCGGATTCGATATAATCAGGGACAGGGGGGACGAATGCCCCGGCATTCGTCAAAGTTTCCAATCGCAAGTTCAAATTTTTATGATAAAGGATGGTACAGGGTATGAGTAAGATTTCTGTGATCGGCGCGGGCAGTGTGGGCGCGACTATCGCGAACGACCTGATGATCCAGGGCACGGCTTCCGAGATCGTTCTGGTGGACATCAACAAGCAGAAGGCATTCGGCGAGGCGCTGGATATTTATCAGGGCGCTCCGTTCTGCTCTCCCGCCATCGTGCGCTCCGGCGACTATGCCGCGACTGCCGGCTCCGACATCGTGGTCATCACCTCGGGTATGCCGCGCAAGGCGGGTCAGTCCCGTCTGGATCTCGCGCAGGCGAACGTCAACATCATCAAGGACATTGCGCCGCAGGTCGTGAAGGCTGCGCCGAATGCGAAGTATGTCATCGTCTCAAACCCCGTGGACGTGCTGACGTATGTGTTCCACAAGATCTCGGGTCTGCCCGAAAACCAGATCATCGGCTCGGGTACGATCCTCGACACCAGCCGTCTCCAGTCCGAGCTGGCGAAGATCTTCCGCATCAGCCCCAAGAACGTGCACGCGCACGTTTACGGCGAGCACGGCGATTCCTCGTTCGTGCCCTGGTCGCTGGTGCACATCGCCAACAACCATGTGGATGCCTACAAGGAGAGCTCCCCGGATAAGGACCGCATCGACTGGCATCAGCAGTACGCCGAGATCGAAGAGTTCGTCCGTACCTCGGGCGGGCAGGTCATCAAGGCAAAGGGCGCAACGTTCTATGCCGTTGCGATGTCCGTGTGCCACCTGTGCAAGTGCCTGCTCAACACCGCCGGCACGGCGCTGACGGTCTCCACGCTGATGCACGGCGAATACGGCGTGGACGATGTGTGCCTGTCCACGCTGGCGCTGGTCGACAATACCGGCGTGCGCGGCAAGATCCTCAACAAGCTCACCGACGACGAGGTCGCCAAGCTCCAGAACAGCGCGAACAAGCTCAAGGAAGTCATCACGCAGATCAACATCTGATGCATACCGTCCTGCCCGCGCCGCTGCATGGCGGCGCGGGCGCGGGACGTATTCGGGGGCAAAGCGCCCCAACTGCAAGAGCGTCACATCGGGGACTCGCCGGATGTGACTTTTTTCCTGAATGATCGACAAATCAACACTATCGGAGGGAACAGTTTTATGGAATACCGCATGGAGCATGATTCAATGGGCGAGGTCCGCGTCCCGGCGGATCGCTACTGGGCGGCGCAGACCCAGCGCAGCCACGAGAATTTCCCCATCGGCGTGGGCATCGAGGTCATGCCGCGCGAGATCACACACGCATTCGGCATCCTGAAAAAGGCGGCGGCGATCGCCAACCACGCGCTGCGCCCGGAAAAAATGACGGACGAAAAGCTGGCGGCGATCTCGCAGGCGTGTGACGAGGTCATCTCGGGCAGCCTGAACGACCACTTCCCGCTGGTGGTGTGGCAGACCGGCTCGGGCACGCAGTCGAACATGAACGCCAACGAGGTCATTGCCAACCGCGGCAATGAGATCGCGGGCAAAAAGCTCCTGCACCCGAATGACGACATCAATATGTCCCAGTCGTCGAACGACACCTTCCCCACGGCGATGCACATCGCCGCCGTCGCCGCCATCGAGGACAAGCTCTTCCCGGCGATCGACAAGCTCGCGGCGACCTTCCGCCGTCTGGAGGAGGAGAACCGCGGCATCGTAAAATCGGGTCGCACGCATTTGCAGGACGCTACGCCCATCGAGTTCTCGCAGGAGATCTCCGGCTGGCGCAGCAGCCTGGAAAAGGACCGCAAAATGCTTGAGATCGCGCTCCCGCCGCTCAAAGAGCTGGCGCTCGGCGGCACGGCGGTCGGCACGGGTCTGAACGCGCCGAAGGGCTTTGACGTGAAGGTCGCCGAGGCGGTCTCTGAGCTGACCGGCAAGGACTTCATCACCGCGCCGAATAAATTCCACGCCCTCACGAGTAAAGACGAGCTCGTCTTTGCGCACGGCGCGATCAAGGCGCTGGCGGCGGACATGATGAAGATCGCAAACGACGTGCGCTGGCTGGCATCCGGCCCTCGCGACGGTCTGGGCGAGATTTTCATCCCCGAAAACGAGCCGGGTTCTTCCATCATGCCCGGCAAGGTCAACCCCACGCAGTGCGAGGCGGTCACGATGGTCGCCGTGCAGGTCATGGGCAACGACGTGGCGGTGGGTCTTGCCGCGTCGCAGGGCAACTTTGAGCTGAACGTGTTCATGCCCGTGTGCATCTACAATTTCCTGCAATCCGCGCGGCTGCTGGCGGAGTCGATCGTGTCGTTCAACGACCACTGCGCCGTGGGCATCACCGCCAACCGCGAAAAGATGCACCACAATCTCTACAATTCCCTGATGCTGGTCACGGCGCTCAACCCGTACATCGGCTATGAAAACGCCGCCAAGACCGCCAAGAAGGCATATAAAGAAAACATCTCGCTCAAGGAAGCGTGCGTGGCGCTCGGCTTCCTGACGGCGGAAAAATTCGACGAAGTGTTCCATCCCGAACAGATGGTCTGAGGTGAGGCTTATGACATTCAGTTATTTTCCGGGCTGCACGCTGAAAACCAAGGGCAAGCAGCTCGACCTGTACGGCAGAAAAGCCGCGCAGGCGCTGGGATTTGAGCTGTGCGAGCTGCCGGACTGGCAGTGCTGCGGCGCGGTGTATCCCATGGCGAAGGACGAGATCGCGACCCGTCTGTCGTCTGTGCGGGCGCTTGCCGCCGCGCGCGACGCCGGGCAGGAGCTGGTAACGCTCTGCTCGGCGTGCCATCACGTCATCAAGCGCGTGAACGGCGATCTGAAACGCGACGAGACCATCGCCTCGCGCGTGCAGAATTACTTACAGCTCGACGTGCCGTACACGGGCGAGACGACGGTGCTGCACTATCTGGAGGTCCTGCGCGACCGTATCGGCTTTGACGAGCTTGCGAAAAAGGTCACAAATCCGCTCACGGGGCGTAAGATCGGCGCGTATTACGGCTGCCTGCTGCTCCGCCCGGGCAAGGAAATGGGCTTTGACGACCCCGAAAATCCGACCATTCTGGAGGATTTCATCCGCGCCATCGGCGCAGAGCCCGTCGTGTGGGCGCGGCGCAACGAATGCTGCGGCGGCTACACCGTGGTCGAGGGCAAGGAGTTTGCCAGAAAACAGGTGGACAAGCTCATGGAAAACGCGAAGGCGTGCGGCGCGGAGGAACTCATCACCGCCTGCCCGCTTTGTATGTACAATCTCACCGCAAACGCGGAGGCTGGGCTGCCGGTGCACTACTTTACCGAGCTGCTCGCCGAGGCGCTGGGCGTGAAGGAGGATGCCGAATGAACAAGGAATATCTGATCGAGGATATAAAGCGCATCGCCGGCGTCAATCCGAGAAAGTGCATGAAATGCGGCAAGTGCTCCGGCGCGTGCCCGGCGTATGACGAGATGGACTACCATCCGCACCAGTTCGTGGATATGGTCGAAACGGGCCGCATCGAAGAACTGATGAACTCGCGCGGTATTTACCGCTGCTTGAGCTGCTTTGCGTGCGTGGAACGCTGCCCGCGCAGCGTCGAGCCCGCCGCGCTCATCGAAGCCGTGCGCGACGCGGTCGTGCGCCAGCAGGGTGCGGATCACCTCAAGCCCGAGCGCATCCCCGAGATCCTGGACGAGGACATTCCGCAGCAGGCGATCACCAGCGCATTTAGAAAATACAAAAAGTAAGGAGGGAGAGCAATGCAGAGGATCGGTGTGTTTGTCTGCCACTGCGGTACGAATATCGCCGCAACGGTGGACGTCAAAAAAGTCGCGGAAACTCTTGGGCACGAGCCCGGCGTTGTTTTCTCGACCGACTATCCGTATATGTGCTCGCAGAGCGGGCAGGACCTCATCAAAAACGCCATCCATGAGCACAAGCTCACGGGCGTGGTCGTGTGCTCCTGCTCCCCGCGCATGCACGAGCAGACGTTCCGCAAGGCGTGCGCGTCGGCGGGGCTGAACGGCTACATGGTGGAGATCGCCAACATCCGCGAGCAGTGCTCCTGGATCCATAAGGATAAGGATGAGGCGACGGAAAAGGCGGTCATCCTCGGCAGAGCCGCCATCGCCAAGGTGCATTTGGACGCGCCGCTCACGGCGGGCGAAAGCCCCGTGACGAAGCGCGCGCTCGTCATCGGCGGCGGCATCGCCGGCATCCAGACGGCGCTGGACATCGCCGACGCCGGCTTTGAGGTGGACATCGTGGAAAAGAAGCCCACCATCGGCGGCAAAATGACGCAGATCGACAAGACATTTCCCACGCTCGACTGTGCGGCGTGTATCCTCACGCCGAAGATGGTCGAGGCGGCACAGAACGAAAAGATCAAAATATACGCCTATTCCGAGGTCGAGGCGGTCAAGGGCTTTGTGGGCAACTTCCATGTGACCATCCGTAAAAAGGCGCGGTATGTGAACGAGGACGTCTGCACCGGCTGCGGTCTTTGCACCGAGAAGTGCCCGCAGAAAAAAGTCCCGAACGATTTTAACCTCGGGCTCGACACCCGCCGCGCCATCTACATCCCGTTTGCGCAGGCGGTGCCGAAGATCGCTACCATCGACGCGGATTACTGCACCATGCTCAAGACCGGCAAGTGCGGCGTGTGCTCCAAGGTGTGCACCGCGGGTGCGATCGACTATAAGCAGCAGGATACGCTCGTGGAGCAGGAGTACGGCGCGATCGTGGTCGCCACCGGCTTTAACCCCATCAAGCTCGACAAGTTCGACGAATTTGCGTATTCGCAGAGCCCGGACGTGGTGTCCAGCCTTGAATTTGAGCGTCTGATGAACGCTGCCGGACCGACCGGCGGCACGCTGCTGCGTCCCTCGGACGGCACGCACCCGAAAACGCTGGTGTTCGTGCAGTGCGTCGGCTCGCGCTGCGACGGCGCGGAGAAGGGCAAGCCCTACTGCTCCAAGATCTGCTGTATGTACACGGCGAAGCACGCCATGCTCTGCCGCGAAAAATACCCTGATACGGATGTGTATGTGTTCTACATCGACGTGCGCACCCCCGGCAAGAACTTTGACGAGTTCTACCGCCGCGCGGTCGAGGAATACGGTGTGCACTACATCAAGGGCATGGTCGGCAAGGTCGTGCCGGAAAACGGCAAGCTGAAGGTGCAGGCGTCCGACCTCATCGGTGGGCGGCAGCTCCACATCGACGCGGACATGGTCGTGCTCGCGGCGGCGATCGAGCCGGACGAGACGGCGCGCCCGCTCGCCACGATGCTCACCGCGTCCATGGACACGAACGACTTCTTTACCGAAGCGCACCCGAAGCTGCGCCCGGTGGAAAGCCCCACGGCGGGCATCTTCCTTTCCGGCGCGTGCCAGGGTCCGAAGGACATCCCCGAAACGGTCGCGCAGGCGGGCGCGGCGGCGTCCAAGGTCATTGGGCTGCTCGCCAAGGACCATCTGACGTGCAACCCGTGCGTTGCGCAGCCGGACGAGATGATGTGCAACGGCTGCTCCAACTGCGAAAAGGTGTGCCCCTACGGCGCAATTACTTATATCGACAAGGAATTTAGAGGTCCGAACCGCACGACGCTCATCCGCCGCGTAGCGCAGGTCAACCCGGCGGTGTGCCAGGGCTGCGGCGCGTGCACGGTGGCGTGTATGTCCGGCGCGATGGATCTCAAGGGCTTCTCCAACAAGCAGATCATGGCGGAGGTGGATGCGATATGCAGGTAAATGAAAGCTGGAAACCCACCATCGTTGCATTTTGCTGCAACTGGTGCTCGTATGCGGGCGCGGATCTGTCGGGCACGAACCGGCTGAACTATCCGGCAAACGTCAAGATCATCCGCATCCCGTGCTCCTGCCGTCTGAACCCGATGTTCATCCTGCGCGCGTTCCAGCGCGGCGCGGACGGCGTGATCCTGTGCGGCTGCCACCCCGGCGACTGCCACTACACCACCGGCAACTACTATGCCCGCCGCCGCATGACGCTGCTGTTCTCGATGCTCGACTTCCTCGGCATCGAAAAGGAGCGCACGCGCGTGGAGTGGGTGTCCGCCGCGGAGGGCGCAAAGTTTGCCGCCACGATGAACGACTTTGTGGCGACGATCACCAAACTCGGCGAAAACCGCAGATTGGAGGACCTGAGATGCAAGGAGTAAAGGAAAAGGCATTGGCGCTGCTCCAGAGCGGTACGGTCGATCGCGTGCTCGGCTGGAAGGCGGGCGAGTTCTTCTACGACCTGACCCCGGCGGTGTTCACAACCGCCGAAGAGATCGAAAACGACTTCGTCTGGAGTGCATTCTCGGCAGCCAATCTCTCAAAATATCTCATTCAGGAGTCCCGCAAGGGCGGCAAGGTCGGCGTGTTCCTGAAGCCGTGCGACAGCTACTCCTTTGTGCAGCTCCTGAAGGAACACCGCATTCTCCGCGACCATGTGTATGTGGTCGGCGTGCAGTGTGACGGGATGTGCGACATCGACAAAATTCGCGCCGCGGGCTGCAAGGGCGTCACGGCGGTCACGGAGGACGGCGACCGGCTTCGCGTCACGACGCTTACGGGCGAAAAGACCGTGAACAAGCAGGACGTTCTGCTCGGGCGCTGCACGGTGTGCAAGTCCAAAAAGATCGTGGAATTTGACGAGCTGCTCGGCGAGCAGGGTGAGGAGCTTACCTCCGCCCGCTTTGACGAGGTGGCGAAGCTCGAAGCCATGACCCCCGAAGAGCGCTACGCGTTCTGGCGCGGCGAGCTCTCGCGCTGCATCCGCTGCAATGCCTGCCGCAATGTATGCCCCGCGTGCTCGTGCGAAAAGTGCGTGTTTGATAACCACGACCTCGGCACGGACAATAAGGCGGCGGCGGACAGCTTTGAGGAGGATTTCTTCCATATCATCCGCGCGTTCCATGTGGCGGCACGCTGCACCGACTGCGGCGAGTGCTCGCGGGTCTGCCCGCAGCATATCCCGCTGCATCTGCTCAACCGCAAGTTTATAAAAGACATCAACGAGCTGTACGGCGTTTATCAGGCGGGCGCGGATATGGACACGAAGCCCCCGCTGATGAACTTTACCAAGGACGACTGCGAGCCGTCCGTCGTATACGAACGGGGAGGTGCAAAGGCATGAAAAAGCTCCCGATCGCAAAGCTGCCGAAGCTGTTCGCGGCGATCAGCGGCGAAAAGACCCTGTACATCCCGGCGCAGGACGCCTCCGGCGTCAGTAAATTCACCGTCTGGCAGGAGGGCATGACGCTCTCGCCCGCGCTCAACACCGTGCGCAGCGCGAAGGACCTGTTCTTCCCGCAGGTGGAAAACCTCATGGGCTTCAAGGTCACGGGCAAGCAGATCGAACTGCTGGAGGAACGCGACGTGACCGCGCCGTTCGTGCTGTTCGGCGTGCGCGCGTGCGACTGCCGCAGCTTTGACGTGCTCGACCGCGTGTTCCTCGCCGAGCCTGTGGACACCTACTATCAGACCCGGCGCGAAAACGGCACGGTCGTGACCATGGCGTGCACCGAGCCGGAGGAGACGTGCTTCTGCGGCGCGTTCGGCATTGACGCGGCAGACCCCGCGGGTGACGTGACGTGCTGGATGGACGGGGAAAACCTCTACTGGCGCGCCAACACCGAAAAGGGCGAGGCACTGACAGCGGCGCTGACCTGCCTCGCAGAAGGCGGCGACGATGCCGTGGCGGCGCAGCAGGCGCAGACCCGCGCGGTGATGCAAAAGCTGCCGCTGCACGATTTGGACCTGTCCAAATTCGGTGCGGGCAAGACGAAGGAGTTCTTTGCACGCCCGGAATGGAAGCAGCTGTCCGAAAGCTGCCTCGGCTGCGGGACGTGCACGTTCGTGTGCCCGACCTGCCAGTGCTACGACATTCAGGAGTTCGACAATGGCAAGACTGTCAGGCGCTTCCGCTGCTGGGACAGCTGTATGTACTCCGACTTTACGAAGATGTCCGCCGGTCAGCCGCGCCCGACACAGCTCGAGCGCTTCCGCCAGCGCTTTATGCACAAGCTGGTGTATTACCCGGAAAATAACGACGGGCTTTACAGCTGCGTGGGCTGCGGGCGCTGCCTTCAGAAGTGCCCCATCCACATGAACATCGCCAAAGTCATCCGAACACTGGGGGAGGAAGCAAAATGAAAAACGATCCCTTGATCCCCAACATCGGCGTCGTCACGAAGATCCGCGTGGACACGCCCGACGTCAAGACCTTCCGCGTGGTGGGACTTGACGGCAAAAAGCCGTTTGAGCACATCCCGGGGCAGTGCGCGATGCTCTCCGTCCCCGGCGTGGGCGAGGCGCTGTTTTCCATTACGTCCTCACCGACGGAGGAGGAATTTGTGGAGTTCTCCATCAAAAAATGCGGCTGCGTGACGCAGTGGCTTCACCAGATGGAGCAGGGTCAGCAGATCACGCTGCGAGGACCCTACGGCAACGGCTTCCCCGTGGACACAGCGTTCGCGGGCAAGGATCTGCTGTTTATCGCCGGCGGCATCGGTCTTGCGCCGCTGCACTCCGTCATCAACTACTGCCGCCACTACCGTGACCGCTACGGCAAGATCGACATTGTCTACGGCTCGCGCTCCAAGGAGGACCTGGTCGATTTCCAGGAGATCCTGGACGTGTGGTGCAGGGAGGACGGCATCAACGTCCACCTGACCATCGACCGCGAGCAGCCGGAGTGGGACGGGCACGTCGGCTTTGTGCCGAACTATGTGAAGGAGCTGGGCTTTACCACGGATAAGACCGTTGTGATGTGCGGCCCTCCCATCATGATCAAGTTCACCCTTGCGGGGCTGATGGAGCTGGGCTTTGCCCGCACGCAGGTATACACCACCATGGAGCTGAAGATGAAGTGCGCGCTCGGCAAGTGCGGGCGCTGCAACATCGGCAGCAAATACGTCTGCAAGGACGGCCCGGTGTTCCGCTTTGACCAGCTCGACGAGCTGCCCAATGAATATTAAGGAGAAACAGCGATGGAAAATATGGTAAATGTTTTTCTGTTCGGCAAAAAGTATGAAGTCCCCGCCAGCCTGACCATCATGGAAGCGATGGAATATTCCGGCTATCAGCTCGTGCGCGGCTGCGGCTGCCGCAATGGCTTCTGCGGCGCGTGCGCCACGATCTACCGCATCGCGGGCGACCGGGAGCTCAAGGCGTGCCTCGCGTGCTCCACGCGTGTGGAGAACAATATGTATGTGGCGACGCTGCCGTTCTTCCCGCTGGTAAAAGAGATCTACGACATCGAAAAGGTCCGCCCGGATGAGCGCATCATGATGCAGCTTTATCCCGAGATCTATTCCTGCGTCGGCTGCAATGCCTGCACCAAGGCGTGCACGCAGGGGCTGAACGTGATGCAGTACATCGCCTACGCCCAGCGCGGCGAATACGAAAAGTGCGCAGAGGAGTCGTTTGACTGCGTGATGTGCGGCGTCTGCTCGTCGCGCTGCCCGGCTGGCATTTCACACCCGCAGGTCGCCATGCTTGCCCGCCGCCTCAACGGCAAATACCTCGCCCCGCACTGCGATCAACTCACCGAGCGCGTGCAGGAGATCCGCGACGGCAAGTTTGAAAAGCTCATCGAGGATCTGATGGGCAAGCCCCTTGATGAGATCAAGGAGCTCTACAATCACCGCGAGATCGAAAAGTAAGGAGGGAACGTCATGTATACTGATCCGAAAATGCTCGAATCCATCCGTAAGGTCGAAGCTGCCCGCGCGGAAAACATCAAGCTCGATCCCCGCAGAATGACGGCGGAGGAAAAAGACGTTCTGCTCAAAACGTATCATCCCGACTACCGCGAGAACCAGTTCACCGTGCTGTACTTTGGCCCGAACAAGGGCGAAAAGGTTCCCACGGAGCTGGCGGCGCTGCTCGAGGGTACGTCCCGCATTCTGAATAAGCAGATCGACCTGTCCTGCCCGGACTATGACACCGACGTGCTCATCATCGGCGCGGGCGGCGCGGGCTGCTCGGCAGCCATCGAAGCCGACAAGGCGGGCGCCAGGACCATGATCGTGACGAAGCTGCGCATGGGCGACGCGAACACGATGATGGCGGAGGGCGGCATTCAGGCGGCGGACAAGCCGAACGATTCTCCCGCCCAGCACTTCCTCGACGCCTACGGCGGCGGACATTTCGCCGCACAGAAGGATCTGCTCTACAAGCTCGTCACCGAAGCGCCGGAAGCCATCGAATGGCTCTCCGAGCTTGGCGTGGAGTTTGACAAAGCGCCCGACGGCACGATGATCACCACCCACGGCGGCGGCACGTCCCGCAAGCGGATGCACGCGGCAAAGGACTACTCCGGCGCGGAGATCATGCGCACGCTGCGCGATGAGGTGCTCAACCGTCAGATCCCCGTGGTGGACTTCACCTCCGCCATCGAGCTCATGAAGGACGAAAACGGGCACTGCGCGGGCGCGATCCTCATGAACATGGAGACGAAGGAGCTGTACGTTGCGCGCGCCAAGACCGTCATTCTTGCCACCGGCGGTGCGGGGCGGCTGCACTATCAGGGCTTCCCGACCTCGAACCACTACGGTGCGACGGCGGACGGGCTCATCCTCGGCTACCGCGCGGGCGCAAAGCTGCTGTACGCCGATACGCTCCAGTACCATCCCACGGGCGCGGCGTTCCCGGCGCAGATCTTTGGCGCGCTGGTGACGGAAAAGGTGCGCTCGGTCGGTGCGATGCTTGTAAACTGTGACGGCGAGGTGTTCATGAACCCGCTGGAGACGCGCGACGTTGCCGCCGCGTCCATCATCCGCGAGTGCTCCGCGCGCGGCAAGGGCATCAAAACGCCTCTTGGCGATGCGGTGTGGCTGGACACGCCGATGATTGAGCTGAAAAACGGCGCGGGCACGATCGAAAAGCGCATTCCCGCCATGATGCGGATGTTCGGCAAGCACGGCATCGACATTCGCACTGAGCCGATCCTCGTCTATCCGACGCTCCACTATCAGAACGGCGGTCTGCACATCACCCCCGACGGGCAGACGGACGTTGAGAACCTGTTCGCCGCGGGCGAGGTCGTGGGCGGTATCCACGGGCGCAACCGCCTGATGGGCAACAGCCTGCTGGACGTCATCGTCTTTGGGCGCAACGCCGGCGTGCACGCCTCCGAAAAGGCGAAGAACGTCACGGTCGGAAAGCTGACGCTCAGCCATCTCGAAGCGTTTGAGGCAGAGCGTGCCAAGAGCGGCAAGCCGGCAGAGAAGCTCTCGCCGCAGCTTTTGCCGGATTACACCCGCAGGGAAGAACCTACTCTTGCAAAGTAAAATGAAAGAGATTTAAGAGGAACTACGTCATGTCATTTTCAATGAACGCCGCCAACTTCCTGATGCTGTCGGTCTTTGCAATCGCGGCGGTGGGATATATTCTGGGGCGCATCACCATCAAGGGGATCAGCCTCGGCACGGCTGGCGTGTTTGTCATCGCACTCATCTACGGCGCGTTTTTCGGGATACACTTTAACTCCAAGTTCGTTCTCGAGGAGGTCAACTACGCCTCGCAGGCGCTGAAGATCGTGGAAAATCTGGGGCTTGTGTTCTTTGTTACGTCCGTCGGCTTTATCGCCGGTCCGAACTTCTTCAAAAACATGAAGAAGAATTTCAAGTCCTATGTGCTGCTGGGCTTTGTCATTATCTTCTCCGGCGGTATCGCGGCGATGCTGTGCCTGCTCGTCGCGCGCGGGCTGGAGAGCGGCACGCCGGGCTATGACCCGCAGCAGCTCACCGCCATCATCACCGGGCTTCTGTCGGGCGCGCTGACGTCCACCCCGGCGTTCTCGGCGACGAAGGAAGCCGTCGCGGCGAACTATCAGGACGCCGTCACGGTCGGCTACGGCATCGCGTACCTGTTCGGCGTGATCGGCGTGGTGCTGTTCGTGCAGCTCATGCCGCGCATCGTCCATGCTGATATGAAAGAAGAGGTGCGCAAGATCACCCATGTGGAAACGGGCGATGTGGAGAAGTACAAGGGCAAGCTCCTGGAGTTTGACGATTTTGGCTTTACGCCGTTTGCTCTCGCTGCGGTGCTGGGCATTCTGGTGGGCTCGGTCAAGCTTTTCGGCTTCTTCTCGCTCACGACCACGGGCGGCACGCTGCTCATCTCACTTATCTTCGGGCACTTCGGTCACGTTGGCCGTGCCGACCTGATGCCGAGCAAAAAGGTGCTCGAAACGTTCCGCGAGCTGGGGCTGATGGTGTTCCTGATCGGCGCGGGCGTGTCCGGCGGCATGAGCTTTGTGCGCTACTTTAAGCCGATCTACTTCGTCTACGGCATCGTGATGACGCTGCTGCCGATGATCCTCGGCTACATTGTTGCGCGGTATGTGCTGAAGCTGAACCTGCTGAACATCCTCGGCTCGATCACGGGAGGCATGACGTCCACCCCGGCGCTCGGCACGCTTATCCATGTGGCGGGCACGAGCAACGTTGCCTCCGCCTACGCGGCGACGTACCCCATCGCCCTCATCGCGGTGGTGCTGGTGACGCAGTTCTTGGTAACAGTGTTCTAAAATGTTAAAAGACCCGTCCGACGTACAGCCGGACGGGTCATACAATTTCTATAAGCCTCGCAGAGTTTTGCGCCCGCAGGCGCAAAATAAAATTCGGGTCATTTTTGCCGGCGGCGTGTACGTCGGCAAAAATACTGCTCACGGAGCGGAGTGTGGAATTTGTGCGCTACGCGCACAAATTATGCGCGTAGCGCAGTGCAAGCCCTCTCAAACGAAAGCCCAGCGAAGCGGGTTTCGTTTGAAAGCGCGTCAAAATTCATTTTGGCGCGCGGCTTTCCAGGAATTTTCCGGCAATGGGTCGGTCGGGTCCCAGCCGCTTCTGGCGTCACTCAGGTCGATCTGCGGCGCGGCGGGGAGCTGCGTGGGCAGCTCCAGATCGTCCACCAGCTCCACGGGCGTGCCGATGGGGATGTTATCGTAGATCCACTTGGCGGCCTCCACCGTCAGGCGGATGCAGCCCATGGACGCGCGCGTACCGAGAAGGTTATATTCATCCGCCTCCAGATCGTCGGGATTCGGCGTGTAATACGGCACGGAGTGAAAGAGAATGTCGTGCGTGATGCGGGTGATGTACTGCCCGTACACATAATTCCAGTTGGATTTTGCCGAGCCGTAGAGCGCGTGCCAGCGAATTTTTTCGCCCGTGTAATATGTGCCGTAGGGCGTTGCGTAGCCGGTGGAGCAGAGGAACACATTCTGCACCAGAGAATATGTACCGTCCTCCGCCTGCGCCCACACGACGACCGTGTTCTGCTTGTGCCCGATGGAAATGCGGTACGGCTGCGCCAGCGTTTTCAGCCGCGCGTAGTGCGCCGCGTCGTAATTTTCGATCTCGAGGGTGCTCGTGTACGTCCAGCAGTCGTCGCCGGAGGTCAGCTCCGCCGTGATCTCGCTGGAGGCGGGCATGGTCTCGGAAAAGCAGACCGTGATGCGGCACACGGCGTATGCGCCCTTCTGCGCCAGCAGCATCTGCGGCTGCGAGATGGGCACGCCGTCCCGATACCAGCGCAGCGTACACAGCCGCGCCGTGCCGTCCGGCAGGTCAGGGAAGCGCAGCACGGCGGACGCCGTAGGCTCCTGCGGCGAAGCTGTGCTGACAGTGAGCGTGGCGGGCAGCGTATACCCTCGCGCGCTCTGTGCCGCTGCGGGCAGGCACAGCGCTGTAAGTAAAAGACAAACAGTCAGCAGAGAAATGATCTTCTTCATAGGCACTCCCCATCGAGGAACGAATTTTCACTTTCTATTATACCGCACGATGTCGAAAAAAGGCAACAGTGGATTTTTGCGCCGCGGATGTGCTATACTGGTATCAACAAGAAAGGGGGCGGCGGAATGTATCCCAAACGAAAGCCGAAATCGGACCGCGAACGCTTTTTGGAGGCGTTTACAAAAAAAGTCGGCGCTGCGCCGGACGTCTATGTGCGCCGCAAGCTCGCCGCGGGTGTAGACGAAGGGCAGCTCCGGCAGATGTATGACCTGCTGGCGGTGGAGATCGCCCGGCGCGTGCACTGCACCGCCATCCGCTATGCCGAGCTGAACACAGACGCGCAGCGCGCCTCGGCGCGGATGATCCGCCGCGCGTCGCAGGAAAAAATACCGCGCTGCGCACGCTGCGGGGCGCAGATGGTCCTGCGCACGGCGCAGAAGGGCGCGCGCAAGGGGCAGCGCTTCTGGGGCTGCTCCAATTACCCGGTGTGCCGATTCACGATGGAGTACGGCGAACAATGAAACAGAATTACAAGCTGACCATCGCCTACGACGGCTCGCGCTACTTCGGCTGGGAGCACCAGCCGGACAAGCCCACCATTCAGGGCAAGCTCGAGGATGTGCTCACGCGCATGACGGGCGAGCCGATTGACGTGATCGGCGCGGGGCGGACGGACGCGGGCGTGCACGCAAAGGCGATGACGGCGAATGCCGTGCTGGACACGGAGCTTGCGCCGGAGGACATCCGCGACTACATGAACCGCTACCTGCCGGATGATATTTGTGTGCGCGAGGTGCGCGCCGCCTCCGGGCGCTTCCACGCGCGCTACAAGGCGGTGGGCAAAACGTATTGCTACACCTGCTACACCGGCGCGCTCAAGCCGGTGTTTGACCGCAAATATGTCCTGACACTTGACCGCGTACCCGACGTTGCCGCCATGCAGCGCGCGGCGGCGCTGCTCGTGGGCGAGCATGATTTTAAGAGCTTCTGCGGCAACCCGAAAATGAAAAAATCCACCGTCCGACTGGTGGATCGCATCGAGATCGTGCAGAAGCGCGATTATCTCTACCTCAATTTTCACGGCACAGGCTTTTTGCAGAACATGGTGCGCATTCTGGTGGGCACGCTGCTGGAGGTCGGCTTCGGCAAGCGCCCGGCAGAGGAAATGCCTGAAATTCTGGAAGCCCGCGACCGCACAAGGGCGGGCTACACCGTCCCGCCCCAGGGGCTGTGTCTGGTGAAGGTGGATTATTAAGGTGAGGTGCGCCGCGTTTCGTCGTAACGTAGGGGCGGGGCTTGCCCCGCCCGCTGCCGCAGGTTTTGACGGCATGACCAATCGAGCCGTAGGGGAGGGGCTCTGCCCCTCCCGCGCACGGCGCATCGGCAAAATCGCACAACAAACGGCGACCACGCAACACGTCCCGTTCCGCATTGGAGTATCTCAATTTGCGACGTTGTACCGCCGGGAGGGGTAGAACCCCTCCCCTACGCAACCGGGGTAGATTTTGCAGATTTGCATCGGTGCGTCCGTATCTGTAACGTTTTACCGCGCGGGCGGGGCGAGCCCCGCCCCTACGTTACGACTAAGAATGCTGCGCTATAGCGTCACGACCTCGCAAACGGTCAGCGTCCGTCCGTCAATATGAAACCTGACATCGAACCCTGCAAAATTAAAGCCGTAGCGGCGGGTGGGGTCGTGCTGGTAGCCGGGGATCGGTCCGCAGGCGAGCGCCTGACGCAGCCCGGCGCGCTTCTCGCTTGGAATTTTTTCTTCCAGCTCCGGCGGAAAGATGACCGTCAGCGGTTCGGCGTCGCGTTTGCCGTCAAAGGCGTCCACGGCGTCGGGGTGGCTGTCGGCGTAGGGAAGGTACGGCTTTATGTCGTAGATCGGCGTGCCGTCCACGAGGTCTGCGCCTGCCAAGCGCAGAATTGGACCGTTTTTCGCCTCCCAGTCGATGCCCAGCAGCTGCACGCTGGACAGCCCGATCGGGTTCGGGCGGAACGGCGAGCGCGTTGCAAACACGCCCACGCGCGTTTTGCCGCCGAGCTTGGGCGGCAGTACGGTCGCCGACCAGCCATCGCGCACCGCGCGGTCAAACTGCCACAGAAGCCAGATGTGCGAAAAGCCGTCCAGCCCGCGCAGCGCGTCGGGATTGCGGTACGGCGGCTCAAATACGACGGTCGCCTCCAGCGCGCCGGCAAGACCGCTCTGGCGCGGCACGCCGAATTTGGTCGGGAAATCCGTATGGATACGGGCGATGATCTTCATGGCAGACGCTCCTGTCTCATAATAGCTTTATCTTATCACACCGGCGGAAAAATGCAAATTTCGTTTTGCGATCCGCGAAAAAAAGAGTACAATAACGGCAGAAACACAAGGTAAGGGAAGGATACACCATGCACGACGAATTGACGGCGGTCGATATTCAGAAAATGCAGGAGGAGCTGGACTACCGCCGCATCACGCTGCGTCCGCAGCTCATTGAGGACGTCAAGACCGCGCGGGAATTTGGCGACCTGAGCGAAAATTTTGAGTATAAGTCCGCCAAGCGCGAAAAAAACCGCAACGACAGCCGCATCCGCTATCTGGAGCGGATGATCAAAACGGCGA
>CALACZ010000098.1 GCA_937890735.1 uncultured Bacillota bacterium | reverse complement strand
ACGGCGAAGCCGTGACGGAAGGGATGAGAAGGTGTACGTTCTGCCGCACTACAGGGTGGCGCTCTGCAAACTTGCAAGTTCTGATCCCTTCAGTCGCCTACGGCGACAGCTTCCCTTGGTCACCAAGGGAAGCCTTGAGATGCGGCTATCATCAGCAGAAGAAGCAGATCGGGAATCCGCGTCCGCAGAAGAGGCTCATGAGCTGCGATGCCACGCACAGACCGCAGCAGATGCGCCCTGCGCCGCCGGTGAAGTTGAAGCCGTTCTGCGTGCTCGTGTAGGTAAAGCCATTGCGCTCGATCTGCGCGCGGGCGTACTGGTACTCGGCGTTGTCGGGGTCCATGGCGCAGGCGCGGTTGATCTGCTCATAGCCGAGCACGCGGTTGCCGAGCCCCGTGTTGGCGATGGCGGCAAAATAATACCACTGCGCGGTGCGTTCCGCCTCCGGGACGGATTGCAGGATATTCTGCGCCGCGGCGTACTGCCGCTGCTGTAAGTACGCCTGCGCGCGGCGGAGGGCTTCCGGCTGCGCGCCGCGCTCCTCCCGCTGCCGCTGCTGCCAAGTCGCGAAGGGGTCGGTGTACTGCGTGCGGTAGGTCGTCTGCTGCGGCGGATTTTTGATCTGGTCATAGGCGGCGTTGATCTCGTTCATCTTCTGCGCCGCGTAAGCGTCGCCCGGATTCATATCCGGGTGATATTTTTTGGCAAGCTGCCGGTAGGCGCGCTTGACCTCTTCGTCGGTCGCGTCGGGGGTCAAGCCTAAGACGCGATAGGGATCGTCCATCATGGGGTCTCCTCCTTGCCCTCCTTCGGGAAGTGGCGGTCATACTGCGCCCAGACGCCGAAGTAGAGAATGTTTCGCAGCAGCGCCGCGTCCTGCACCAGCGGCAGGCGCTCGAATGCGCTCGCCGCGTCGCCGATGAGCAGCGTCAGCTCGCCGTGCATCGGGCGCGCGCCGGTCATAAGATCGTCGGGCAGGGGATTGTAGCGCCCACGGCGGCGGTCGGCGGCGTGGTCGCACACGGCATCCAATAGGTAAACGAACCGCCCCAACGCCATGCCGAACTCCTGGAGGACCGGCTGCCAGCGATCCTCGCGCGGCGCGAACAGCGCCGATAAGATCGCGCCGAAGGCATTTGCCGCCGCGTCGGGCTCGCACCCTCCGCGCGATTCGACCTCGGCAAGCTGCGACAGCCCGTCACGAATGGCGCGGTCTTGTGCGGGATAGCGCTCCGCCGCGCGCCCGGCAGCGCGGGTCAGCCCCTGCGCGGCAAGATATTTTGCCGCATTGCGGTCGTCTCGCCAGCCATCTAAACATGATTCGCGCGCCAGCAGCACGTTCATTGCCGCCGCGTAGGACGAAAACTCCGTCTGCGCGTACTCGTGCGGGCGCAGCGGATGCGGCGCGCAGCGCTCGTGCCCGGACTGCTCGTCCGGCTCGTAGAGCGACGCGAGCAGCATCACCAGAAACGTCATATCATATGTCAGCGTCAGCCGCACTGCCGCGCCGTACTCTTGCCGCAGCGTGCGGCACAGCCCGCAGTAGACCGCGCGGTAGCGTGCCGCCTCTGCCTCGTTCAGCCGCGTGCGGTCCGCCTGAATGTATCCGAACATCTACGCGTCCTCCCGCTTCCTGCGGAACAGCAGGTAGTTGAGGTACGCGCCGAAAAACAGGATGCTCAGGCAGAAGAACAGCCACAGCATCGTGAGCAGGATCGTGCCGATGCTGCCGTAGAATACGGAGAACTGGCTGTAGGAGTTTACATAATGTGAAAAACCGTTGGAGAAGAGAATCCACGCCAGCGCCGCGCAGAACGCGCCCGGCAGTACCTCGCCCACGCGATTTTTGCAGTTGGGCAGCGCCAGATACAGCGCTGCGAACAGCAGTGTGAGGAAGATCGCGGAGTAGAGGTTCAGATAGTCGAGGAGCTTGATGAAAAAGTGGATGATGGGCGAGTCGATCTGCTCCAGAAACGCGAGGATTTGCTGCCCATAGCCGTGCAGCACCAGCGTGAGCACGAGCGCGAGCAGAAGCAGCAGCGTATACAGCAGGCACAGCGCGCGGCGCTTTAGCCAGGGGCGCGTCTCCTGCACGCCGCAGGCGCGGTTGAGCCCCTGCATGATGCTGTGAAGCCCCGTGGAGGACGCCCACAGCGCCGCCACGGCGTTAAAAATATTCGCGCCGAAGCTGCTGATGCCGTCAAAAATATCGTCGATCAGAAGCTGAAAAAACGGCAGCAGCGCCGCCGGCGCTGCGGGCTCGAGCATCTCAAACAGCCCCTCGCGCGAGATGGGCAGATGCTGTACCAGCGACAGCAGCAGCGCGATGAGCGGAAAGATGGACAGCAGCAGGAAAAATCCCGCGTTGCCCGCGTAGAGCGGGACGTTCAGCGCGGCGATGCTCCGCGCAAAATTTTTGAGCCGGTCGGACGGTTTCATACGGAAAAACTCCTTGAACAGGTTTTGTCGAAAACTTGCTGCGGCAAAAAAGTTTTCGACAAATTGGGGATATTCATGCACAAAATAGCGGGAAAGTTTGCGATAGCGACCGCAAAATTTTGTGATGCTGACGAAAAAGAACGGGGAAACTGTCGAAAAAGCGCGATTTCTTTTTGTTTCATTTCCGCGCGTCCTGTGCTTGAATAAGGCGCAAAGGGGGTACGCAATATGAGAAAAGTGCAAGTCGTATATGTGCGAAGCGCCGCCGCGCAGAGCGGTGTGCCGATGAAGCTGGAATATCTGCTGACCTGTCATGAACCGCCGGACGGCGCGCCGGAATACGGCGTAGGCATCCGCGTTTTGACGCCCGATTCCTGCGAGGAGGACTGCGCCGACGGCGTGACGCCGCGACGGGAGCGGGCGATGGAGCTGCTGCGGCTGCTGGCAGATGCAACGGTCACGCCGGTGACGCTGCGCGATATTTTGCAGGACGTGCTGTAGCGCGTCGGATTTTTGAAAAAATGGTAGACATAAGGTGGCTGCTTTGCTATAATAAAAAAAGTACCTATATCATACAGCATCTTGCTGCAAGATGCAAGGTGAGAGGAGAAAAGCCATGAAGTGTCCCTATTGCGGCTTTCAGGACAGTAAGGTCGTCGATTCCCGCCATTCCGAGGATGGGCTGAGCATCCGCCGCCGGCGCGAGTGCCAGGCGTGCCAGAAGCGTTTTACGACCTATGAAACGGTGGAAAGCCTGCCGATCGTCGTCATCAAGCGCGATAACAGCCGTCAGGCGTTTGACCGCAACAAGGTGCTCAACGGAATGCTGCGCGCGTGTGAAAAACGCCCCGTGGCGCTGGCGGAGCTGGAAGCGGCGGCGGACGAGATCGAACAGGTCATTCAGAACACGCTCGACCGTGAGGTATCGACCACCCGCATCGGCGAGCTGGTGATGGAGCGGCTCAAGCCGCTGGACGAGGTGGCGTATGTACGCTTTGCCTCCGTCTACCGGCAGTTCAAGGACATCAACAGCTTTATGCGCGAGCTCAATAAGATCCTGGAAGAAAAATAACACGCGACGGGGCGCTGCGGTGCAGCGCCCCATTGATTTTTGTCAGAAGATATTCCCGGCGCTGGGGAGCTGGAGGGCGCGCAGATGCTGAAGCTGCGTGATGAGCTGCGCGCAGGTGTCGGCAAAATCGTCCGCTTCGCCGCGCCGCGCCTGCTCACGCAGGACGGCAAGGTCGCGCGTCACGCCGTCCGTTTCATCGTGGTGCATGAGCACGCAGTAGACCGCCTCGCGCCGCTGCCACTGCTGTGAAGCCTTTTCCACGGCGTCATATGCGCGGTCAAAATCGCCGCCATCCGCGTGCGTGCGCGCAAGGCGCAGCGTGCTGAGCGGTTCTGCGACCGTGCGGCGGATATAGCTGCCCGACCAGAGGCAGAAGCTCAGGCACAGCGCCAGAATGAGCAGCGCGAGGAACAGATGCTTCACGGCGTTTCCTCCTTTCGAATGGCGAGGTAGAGCTTGCCGGTACGGTCGGCGGTGAGCAGCAGCACGTCGCGCACGCGGCAGTTGTAATTTTGCAGCGTCTGCTCTATCCACGCGCGCGTTCTGCCGAACGCGGCAAGATTTTCGCGGATGAGCGCGCCGTGGCTGATGAGCGTGATGGGCAGCTGCGTTTCATCGACCTGGATGCACGCATCCTTGGCGCTGGCGGGCGCGTAGCGGGCGTAGGGGAGGATGCTGATATTGCCGTTCGTCTCCAGAATGGCGTAGTGCACCTGCGTGATGTCCACATAGCCCTGCAGGCGCAGATGCTCCGTCAGCTCGTCGGCGTTGACGCGCGTTTTTTGCATATTGCGCGCGACGAGCTTGCCGTCCTGCACTAAAATGACGGGCTTGCCGCAGAAAAAGCGGCGGACGGGGATGCTGCCGTACACCCACACCGACAGCAGCAGCTCGATCGCCAGCACGACCAGGATCGGGATCAGCCCCGAGAGCAGTGGGATCGCCGGATCCTGCATCGGCACGGACGCGAGGTCCGCGATGAGCATCGTCACCACGAACTCCGCCGGTTCCATCTGCCCGATCTGGCGCTTTCCCATCATGCGGATGACGAGAATGAGCGCCAGATACAGGATCACGGCGCGTAAGAATGAAATGAGCATAGGTATCCCTCCCGTTTGGTTTAGTGTTCGCCGGATGGCAAAAACTATACGCAGAGTCCGCTGAATGAAAAGTAAGACTGTATTTTTACACGGATGTATGCTATAATATCTCCAAATATCGGCACAGCGAGGGATGAATATGGACGAATACCGCAGCCCGGAGATGCTGGAAAAGCTCAGTCAGGACGCGCAGCCGCAAAAGCAGGACTATACGCCCCGCCCCAAGAGCCAGATCGTGCTGGCGTGGGTGCTGGCGACCGTGGTGGTGCTGGCATTTTTGGGGATGTGCTACTGGCTGATGTACGGCGGGTTTTAAGCATGATCATTTTAGGGATCGACCCCGGCTACGCAACGACGGGCTTTGGTGTTGTGGAGAGCGGGCGCGGGCTTCTGCGGCTCGTGAATTACGGCACGATCACCACCCCGGCGGGGCTGGCGTTTCCGAAGCGGCTGAAAATGCTCTATGACGACATGAACGAGCTGCTGGGCGCGGTGCGCCCGGACGCCGTAGCGGTGGAGGAGCTGTTTTTCGGGCACAACGTCACCACCGGCATCGGCGTTTCGCATGGGCGGGGCGTCATTTTGCTGGCAGTGGAGCAGTTCGGTGCGCCGCTGTTTGAATACACGCCCAACGAAGTCAAGCAGGCGGTGGTCGGCTACGGCGGCGCGGAAAAGCGTCAGGTCATGGATATGACGCGGCGGCTTCTCAAAATGGAGCACGTCGCGCGCCCGGACGACGCGGCGGACGCCATCGCCATCGCGCTGTGCCACGCGCGCAGCGCAACGTCCATGCTGGCACGCTGCGGGAAGTAACGGAGGAACGGGAATGTTTTATTATCTGGACGGAACGGTCGCGCTCATCGAGCTGGGGCTGGCAGTCATCGACTGCGGCGGCGTCGGCTTTTCATGCAGCACCACGACGTATACGCTGGCAAGCCTGAAAACGGGCGCGCGGGCGCGGCTGTACACCTACTGCAACATCCGCGAGGACGCGTTCGATATTTTCGGCTTTTCCACAAAAGACGAGCGGGACTGCTTTACAAAGCTCATCGCCGTTTCGGGCGTCGGTCCGAAGGCGGCGCTGGCGATTTTGTCCGTCCTGTCGCCGGATCAGTTCCGGCTGGCGGTGCTGACGCAGGACGATAAAACGCTCACCATGGCGCAGGGCGTGGGCAAAAAAATGGCGCAGCGCATTTTGCTGGAGCTGAAGGAAAAGCTCGGCGCGGCGGAGCTGCCGGATACAGCTTCCGGCGCGGGCGGCGTGACGCTTGCGCACGGCAGCGCCGTGGCGGAGGCGACGGCGGCGCTGGTGAGCCTGGGCTACTCGCAGGCGGAGATCGGCGCGGCGCTCAAAACGGTCGAGGGCGCGGAAACGCTCACCGCCGAGCAGCTCGTGCGGCAGGCGCTGCGCGCAATGGTCACAAAGTAAGGAGGCGCGGATATGAGCTTGGATTTTTCACAGGATTATGAAGCGCCTATCGTGACCACGAGCCTCACGCCGCTCGACGACGGCGAGGTCAGCCTGCGCCCGAAAACGCTGGCGGACTACACGGGGCAGGAAAAGGCGAAGGGGAATCTTTCGGTTTACATCGAGGCGGCGCGCAGGCGGTCGGAATCGCTCGACCATGTGCTGCTGTACGGTCCGCCGGGACTGGGCAAAACGACGATTGCAGGCGTGATCGCCAACGAGATGGGCGTGAACATCCGCGTGACCTCAGGCCCTGCCATCGAAAAGGCGGGCGACCTTGCGGCGCTGCTGACAAATCTTGCGCCGGGGGACATCCTGTTTATCGACGAGATCCACCGCCTGAACCGTGCAGTGGAGGAAATTCTGTACCCCGCAATGGAGGATTTCGCCATCGACATCATCATCGGCAAAGGCCCATCCGCGAACTCCATCCGGCTGGATCTGCCGAAATTTACGCTCATCGGCGCGACGACCCGCGCGGGGCAGCTGTCGAGCCCGCTGCGTGACCGCTTCGGCGTGCAGCTCCGGCTGGAGCTGTACACAAAGGACGAGCTGGCGCGCATCGTCACGCGCTCGGCGGCGCTGCTGGGCATCGACATCGCGCCGGAGGGTGCGGCGGAGATCGCCGCCCGCTCGCGCGGCACGCCGCGTATCGCCAACCGCCTGCTGCGGCGCGTGCGCGACTTTGCGGAGGTCTACAACGACGGCGTCATCACCAAGGACGCCGCCGACCATGCGCTGGGGCGGCTCGAGGTGGACGCGCTGGGGCTGGATACGATCGACCGGCGGATGCTGGAATCCATCATCCGCAATTACGGCGGCGGACCTGTGGGGCTGGAAACGCTCTCGGCGACGATCGGCGAGGAAGCCGTGACGCTGGAGGACGTTTACGAGCCGTATCTGATGCAGATCGGCTTCCTCACCCGCACGCCGCGCGGGCGGTGCGTGACGCAGCTTGCCTATGAGCATCTGCACATTCCCGCGCCCGGCATTCCGGCGCAGCCGGAGCAATTGCAGTTTGGAGAGTAACATATGGGTAAATTATTCGGAACGGACGGCATCCGCGCCGTCGCAAACGAGGGGCTGGACGCCCCGTTGAGCTACCGCATCGGGCAGGCTGCCGCCATCTCGCTCATCGACAGCGGTACGCTGCGCCCGCGCGTGGTCATCGGCAAGGATACGCGCATTTCCTCGGATATGCTGGAGGCGGCGCTCGTGGCGGGGCTGACGTCCTGCGGGTGCGACGTGGTGGCGCTCGGCGTCATCCCCACCCCGGCGGTGGCGTATTTGACGTGCCGCCTGCACGCAGACGCGGGCGTGGTCATTTCCGCGTCGCACAATCCGTTTGAGCACAACGGCATTAAAATGTTCTCGCGCGAGGGCTTTAAGCTCAGCGACGAGCTGGAAGCGGAGATGGAATCGCTGATCCTGCAAAAAGAGCCGCTGCCGGTACGCACCGGCGCGGAGCTCGGGCGCGTGCTGGACGGGCGCGCGTCGGCGGACTTATATCTGGAGCACCTGGAGCAGACCGTTGCGCCGCTCGCGCCGCTGCGCGTGCTCATCGACTGCGCCAACGGCGCTGCCAGCGCCACGGCGCGGCGGCTGTTTACGCGGTTCGATCTGGATGTGGACTTCATCTGCGACCAGCCGGACGGCGTGAACATCAATAACGGCTGCGGCTCGACGCATCTGGGGCTGCTCTCGCAGCGGGTCGTGGCGGGGCAGTACGACCTCGGCATCGCCTTTGACGGCGATGCGGATCGCTGCCTGTGTGTGGACGAGACGGGCTGCGAGATCGACGGCGACCAGATCATGGCGATCTGCGCCGCATCGCTCGTGCAGCAGGGTAAGCTCGCCGGCGGCGGGTTCGTGGCGACGGTCATGTCGAATATCGGTTTACATAAGTTCTGCAAGGCGCAGGGGCTGCGCCTGCTGTGTGCCAGCGTGGGCGATCGCAACGTGCTGGAGCTGATGCAGAAGGCGGGGATGTGCCTCGGCGGCGAGCAGTCCGGGCATATCATCTTCCTGGAGCATATGACCACCGGCGACGGGCAGCTGGCAGCGCTGCAATTTCTGTCGATCCTGTCGCAGTCCGGGCAGAAGGCGAGCGAGCTGCGCGCGCGCATCCCGCGCTATCCGCAGGTGCTCAAAAACGTGCGCGTGGGCGGAAATGACGAAAAGACGCGTATTTTGCAGTCTGACGGGCTTGCAAAGGCGGTGCACGACGCCGAGGCGCAGCTCGGCGCGGACGGGCGCGTGCTCATCCGCGCGTCGGGCACAGAGCCGCTGATCCGCGTGATGGTGGAGGCAGGCACGCAGCAGCAGGCGCAGGCGCTGGCAGACGCGCTGTCGAACACCGTCGAAAGTCTACAAAAAAACGCAGAAAAATAAAAACATATTTATTACTATTGACAAATGCGTTTTTCGCGTTTATAATGGGCAGTGTGGATGGGGACGGGAATCTCTTCCAGCTCATCCAGAAACCGCGAGTGAACTTCCGCATTCTCTTTGTACGATCTCTTTTGTGCAGTTTGAGCAATCCCGAATGGAATCGAGCGGCGTGACCGGCGTTTTCAGCTTTGGCTGATCGCAATATATCAAACCCTGCTGCGACAAATCCAAGCCGCATGACTCAGGGCAAATCCACAAATCGCAAAAGAGAGGTAAAATCAATGTTCCAGGACAAGACTTTAGTCTGCAAAGAGTGTGGCAACGAATTTGTTTTCACTGCCGGTGAGCAGGAGTTCTACGCAGAGCGTGGCTTCCAGAATGAGCCGCAGCGCTGCAAGGCTTGCCGTGACGCGCGGAAGAACGCTTCCCGCGGTCCGCGTGAGTACTTCACCGCGACGTGCGCAGCGTGCGGCGGCGAGGCTCGCGTTCCGTTCGAGCCCAAGACCGACCGCCCCGTCTATTGCAGCGACTGCTTCGCTCGCATGAAGGCGCAGGAAGGCTGATCAAAATTGCCAAACCGGGATGCTGTTTTCAGCATCCCGGTTTTTTATGTGCAAAACGCCCGGAGCACAAAGCGCGCTCCGGGCAATGCTTATTCTGTTTTGTCTGTTGTGCCCCAGTCGCCGAAGCTGAGGTTCAAGTCCACCGGCGTGTCGATGCCGGAGACCGTGCCGTCGTTTGCGTACTGCCAGATTTGAAAATTATAGTCGAACGTGGGCGGGATGTTGTATTCCGCCAGCCAGAATGTGCGGTCCTGTAAACGCAGCAGGTCAAATTCCTGATAGCCGAAGCGCTGGTTAAAATAAATGCCCGCGCGGTAGCCCGCGTCCTCGATGGTCTTGCAGAACGTCTCAGCGATGTCGGTCAGAAGGGGGCTCGTCATGCCGTCGGTACGCGCGTCGGCTTCGATGTCCTCCCAGTCAAAGATCACAGGGTAGGCGAGTGTCCTGCCCTCAAGCATCGAGAGCACCAGCTCTGCTTCCTCCGCCGCCTCGTCCGTGGTGATCGCCTGCGAGAAAAAATACACGCCCACGTCAAGACCTGCAGCGGACGCGCCGTCGAGATTCTGCGCAAAATACGCATCCTGCTCCAGATCGCCCTGTGTGTAGCCGCGGTAGCCCGCTCGGATCATCGCAAATTCCACGCCCGCCTGCGCCACCTGCGTCCAGTCGATGCGCCCCTGGTGCGCGGAGACGTCGATGCCGACGTGGCTGGGCGTATAGCCGTCGTAACGGACGAACGCGCCGTCCTGATAGAAATTGCCGTCGTACACGTTGCGCGCCAGACCTTCGATATACGGGCTCTCCGGCTCGACCTCCACGGCGGCGGGCGGCTCGGGCGCAGTTTCAACAGTCGCCGATCTGCCGTAGCGCACCACGCGCAGGATCACGGCGGCAATGCCCGCCAGCAGCGCGGCGATCGCCACGATCCAGACGACCAGCGCCAGCGTGTGCTTGTTGACTTTCAGCTTCATCGTGCGTCCCCTTTTTCACTCAATCGCCGACATTATACCACACATTGCGCCCGCCGCCAAGAACTTACGGCAAAAAAGGATTGTCGAACAGGAGCTTGTCATGTATAATGAATACAGTACTATGGGAAAAAGGGGGCTGCCGGATGGAAGAACTGGAACTGGAACAGAATGAGCAGCTATTGGAGCAGCGGCGCTTGCGCCGCCTGGAGCAGAAGCGCCGCCGCAAGATGCAGCAGCGCATGGTGCTGGGACTGCTGGCGCTGATCGTGGTGCTGGCGCTGGTGCTGATCGTGCGCGGCTGCCGCGCAAAGCCCACGACCACGCCGGTCGAGCCGAGCGTGCCGGAAGAGACGGCTGATCCCGTATCGACCGAGCCGGAGGCGGACTCCGTCGTGCAGCTGACGGCGGTGGGCGACATTATGATCTATGACGACATCCTCGCCGGCGCGCAGAAGTCGGAGGGTGTGTACGATTTTTCCGACTGCTTCTCCGCCGTCGCCGCCTACACGATGGCGGCGGACCTGACGGTAGGCAATCTGGAGCTGAATTTCTGCGGCGCGCCGTATGCCGGAAAGCCGGACTTCCGCGCGCCGGAGGCGCTGGCGGGCACGCTGCGCGACATCGGCTTTGACGTTTTGCAGACCGCCAACACCTACAGCATCCAGAACGGCATGACGGGTCTGTCCGGCACGATCTCGGCGCTGGATGCCGTGGGCATCGACCATGTGGGTACCTACGCCACGCAAGCCGAGCGCGACGCCTCCGGCGGCGTGCTGGTCAAAACCGTCAACGGCGTGCGCATCGCGTTCATCGCCTTTACCAAGGGCGTCAACAACCTGACACTGCCGGAGGGGTCGGAGTTCGCGGTGGATCTGCTGTATACCGACTACGACTCGGACTATTCCAAGGTGGCGGAGGACGCCATCGTGCAGACGGTCGAAAACGCTGTGGCGACCGATGCCGACATCGTCATCGCCATGCTCCACTGGGGCAGCGAGTACGACAACACCCTCACCGACACGCAGAAAAAGATCGAGAGCCTGCTGCTGGAAAACGGCGTGGACGTGATCCTGGGCTCACATTCGCACGTCGTGGGCAATCTGGTCGAAAAAACCGTGGAGCGCGGAAAGGACGAAGCAAGCTGCTTTGTCGCCTACAGCCTCGGCAATTTCTTCTCCAGCCAGACGCAGAGCGGGACGATGGAATCGATCCTGCTGAATCTGGAGATCACGAAAAATGGAAAGACCGGGCAGACGAGCATCACGAACATCAATTACATCCCGCTGTACCTGCTGCGGCAGGAGGGCGAGGACGGCGCGGCGCAGGTGCAGGTTCTGCCCATCCGCAGCGCCATCACGAGCGGGCTGTTTGACGAGCAGGCGCAGGCTTTCACCGACGCCATCGCCGACCTGCGCGCCAACACCGCCTCAGACTACGATTCCGGAAAATAAAGCGTATTCGCAGCGGGTATTCGGCAAATGCCGGATACCCGCTGCTTGTTTCTGGAGACAGCGCTGCCACGAAACAGAACACCAAATTGAATCTTGCATCCGGCAACCGCCTGTGATATACTATTTTATGCCAAACAAAGCTGAATAACAGAAGGGGCAACCTTGATAGAAGGGGTAGCTCTGTCTTTTTGCCTGCCATCCGAAATGAGTTTAGTAAAAATGCGACTCCACTCGGATGGTATCAGGGTCTCCCTCTCCTGTTTGAGCTTTGTTTGGCGACAATCGGGGTTGCATTTTTCAGTGCGTCAACCTCGGTTGGCGCACTTTTTTATTTTTATTTGGGAGGCTGCTGCAATGAACAAAACAAGATCCGATTCAAATCAAAACACGAAACGAACGAAGTCAAAGCTGACATTGCCTGCCGCAGTAGCGTTGGCTGGCGCACTGATCCTGATTATTGCTCTGTTTCTGCCGTATATGACGGCTGTGGGCGATATGGCGGAGTACATCGAGGAACACCCCAATCACATTGAAATCGAATCCCCGGAGATGACAGCAGGCGATTTGAAGAACATCCCGGTTATCTCTGTAGGAACGGTGATCACTGGTGCATACGGCGAAGATGATGGCACGATCGCAAATGCGATCATATTGACGATTTGCGGTTTCGTGGCATTGACAATTCTTTTTACGGTGCTCAAAAAGCCCATTGCTGTTATGATCTTCGACCTGTTGTGTTTCGGGGTGTTTTTCTTTTTAAGTTTTTTGATGAAGGATGATTTTATTGATGCGGATAAGTATGCGTGGGGAATTGGGTATTATGTAGTTGTGACCGCCGCGATCATTGTGTTTGCCGTCGCTGCCTGGATGCTGGTCGAAAAAAAGCGCCGGATAGAAAATACAAGGACATCAACTGCTGCTGGATCGTCGAAAGAGGAGGGTTGAACATGAAAAAGCTGCTTGCAATACTATTGCTCGCCGGTATGATGCTGATGCTGGGTGCGTGCGGAAAGAAAACTTCTGAAGCAGCCGTAACGAAACGGGAAGTCGATGAATCGACAATTACTGCCGAGTATGAACCAGAGGAGACGAAGGAAGATCAAAATCAGGATGTGAAAGAAAAAGCGCAGGAGGAAGAAAATGCAGCCGAGCGCGCGGAATTTGAGGTCCTCTATGAGGTGAGTACGGACGGAACGGCGGAGGTCATTGGCTTTGCGGGAGAAGGAAACCAGATCACGATCAGCTCTTCCTATGACGGCCACGATGTTGTTCGGGTTGCCGATCACGCCTTTCAGGACTGCGCAATGCTCGAGCAGGTCTATATGTGGGCAGACATAAAAGAGATCGGGGATTTCGCATTTCAGGGATGTACGGCTCTGAAAGAGATCGATATTTCCAGCGAGACGACAAGGATCGGAGAACGTGCGTTCGATGGATGCACACAGCTGGAAACGCTTTATATTTGGGGCAGCCCAGATATTGGAGAGTATGCTTTTGCAAATTGCTCCAGCCTAACGGAGATCAACATCGGAAGCGATACAGAAAACGTTGGCGCGCACGCTTTTGAGGGCTGCACGGGAGCAACGGCGCTATATATCTGGAGCGCGGAGATCATCGGCGACTATGCCTTTGCCGGATGCAGCAGTATTGAAGATGTCAGCATTCCGGGTGACACGCGCTCTGTCGGTAACCACGCATTTGATGGCTGCACGGCTTTGACCTCTGTCTATGTCTGGGGAGATGATACGGCGATCGGCGAGGGTACGTTTGCAAACTGCCCAAATTTGACCGACGTCCCGGCGGCAAGAGGCACGGTGCTCGAATGCACTTCGAGCGTCGAGAGCGCCGGTGAAAAGACCGAACCGCCTGCGCCTGAGCAAAAGGAGACCTCCGATGGGTTAAGACCTGAATTTAAGGAGGCAATGGACAGCTATGAGGCGTTTTTCGATGAGTACTGTGATTTTTTGGAGCAGTACAAGCAAGATCCGTCGAATCTGAAGCTGTTGGCGGAATACTCCGAAATGCTTACGAAGCTCTCTGAAATGGAAGAGTCGTTTGGTGAATGGAAAGAGGAAGATATGAGCAAAGAGGAACTTGCATACTATTTGGAGGTATCTAATCGCATTACGCAAAAGCTCCTTGTGGTTTCATAAAGCTGCGTCTTTTACGCCCTCCCGGCTGCGGGAGGGCGTTTTTGTCTGTTTTGCACGCATTGCATGGCGTGCGCGTAGAATGACGCGGGGAGGTGGTACGATGTGCCCACGCAGAGAAAATCTCAGCCGTCTGCTGCTGGGGCTGGGGATCGGGCTGCTTTTGTCGCTGATCCTGCCGGGCGGATTCCTGCGGGTGGTGATCGGGCTGGCGCTGATCGCGCTGGGCTATCTTCTGTCAAACTGCTGTTAGGAGGGAAAAGTGTGCAGATCGTTGTCATCAAAGCGCCGCGCTGGCTCGCGGGCGTGCTCAAAGCCATGTTCCGAATGCACGAGTAGGGCTGGTACGCATATCCTTGTCCTGTGCTGCGTATATATAAGCAGAACCGATATATACAGCCTACAAGGAGTGATCGAACATGGAGTTAGTGTTTGCCGAAAAGCCCTGCCGGTATCTGCGCAGGGTCGTCCATGCCGCGCGCGCACAGGAACAGACCGCCGACGTGATCGTGCCGGACAGCTTCCCGGATGTGGAGAGGATCGTATACGCAGGCGCTTCAGCGATCGTGCGGAGCAAGGAATGCCGTGCGGGCAGCGTGAGCGTGACGGGCGGGCTGCGCGCCGCCGCGCTCTATGTTCCCGACGACGGCTCACAGCCGCGGGTGCTGGACGCGTACATACCCTTTACCGTGCGCCTCGACGATCCCGCACTCACAGAGCAGACGCAGGTCATCGTGCAGTGCGGCGTCTGCTCGGCGGACGCGCGGATGGTCAACTCACGCAAGGTGCTGCTGCGTGTGAACGTCTGCTGCATCGCCGACGGATTTGAGCCTGCGGAGCAGACGCTTTACACATTGGATAGCCGTCCGCCGGAGCTTCAGCTCCGCGAGCAGACCTACCCGGTGCTGCTGCCGGTGGAGACGGCGGAAAAATCGTTCACTGTGAGCGACGAGCTCACGCTGCCCGCAGGCGCGGCGCTGGGGCAGCTGTGCTGCTTTGACACCGCGCCGCAGGTCGACGAGCGGCGCGTGGTCGGGAACAAAGCCGTTTTCAAGGGCACGCTCTGCGTCCACGCGCTCTACAAAACGCCGGAGGGGCGGATGCAGACCGTCAGCCAGATCGTGCCGTTTTCGCAGTATTGCGAGCTGTCGGGCGAATATGACGACGGTGAGGCGCAGATCACTATGGCGGTGACGGGCGCGCAGCTCGAGCCGGATGCTGCCCAGCCGGAGCAGAAGCTGTGCTTTGCCGTGCAGCTTTTGGCGCAGTGCGCCGTGAGCCGCACGCAGTCCGTCACGCTCATCGAGGACGCGTATGCCATCGGCGCGGAGCTGACGCCGCAGTGGTGCGATGTGGCGCTGGAGAGCCGCCTGGACGCGCAGACGCTGCGTCAGACGCTGCGCGACACCGTGCGTGCCGACGTGCAGTCGGTGGCGGAGTGCGCGGCGTATCTGGGTCTGCCGGTGTCCACGCGCACGCAGAGCGGCGTGCATCTGGAAATTCCGGCGTTTGTGAATCTGCTGTATTATGACCGTGACGACGCCTTGCAGGGCGCGTCCGCACGTCTGGCGGCGCAGTGCGACGTGGCGCTGGCGCAGGAGGGGCAGTGCATCGTGCAGCCCGTGCTCCTGCCAGACACCTATGCCGCGCCCGTTCCCGACGGGGCGGAGGTGCGCTGCGAGTGTCAGCTCGGCGTGCAGTGCTTTTCCGGGCAGACGCTGCGCACGCTCTGCGGCGGAGAGTTGGAGGCGCATCCGCGCCCGGCGTCGCGCCCGTCGGTCATCGTCCGCCGCGCGGTGCAGAGCGGCGCGCTGTGGGAGCTTGCCAAGACCTACGGCGCAAGCGTGGACGCCATCCGCAGCGCCAACGACCTGACGGGAGATGAAATTGCCGCCGGAGAAATTGTCCTTATCCCTATGTAGACCCAGCGCAAGCTCGTGCTTGAGGCGCATATGTGTGGGTTTGTCCGCATAGAGATAGACAGAAGCGAAAAGGAGGCGGCAATATGGACGCAAACAATCTCTATCAGCAGATCAGCCAGAGGACGGATGGCAGCGTTTATATCGGCGTGGTCGGACCTGTGCGGACGGGAAAGTCCACGTTTATCAAGCGGTTTATGGAGCAGCTCGTTCTGCCGAACATCGAAAATGTGTACCGTAGGGAGCGGGCGAAGGATGAGCTGCCGCAGAGCGGCTCGGGAAAGACCATCATGACCTCCGAGCCGAAGTTCGTGCCGGAGGAGGCGGTGGAAATCAGCCCCGACGGGAAAAACCGCCTGTCGGTGCGGCTGATCGACTCGGTCGGCTACCTCATCCCCGGCGCGATCGGCGCGGAGGAGGAGGGGACACCGCGGCTGGTCACCACGCCGTGGGCGTCCGAGCAGATCCCGATGGCGCAGGCGGCGGAGCTGGGGACGAAAAAGGTGATGGAGGAGCACAGCAGTGTCGGCATCGTCATCACGACCGACGGCAGCGTGACCGACATCCCGCGCGAGGACTACTTAAATGCGGAGCAGCGCGCCATCGCGGATATGCAGGCGACAGGGAAGCCCTTCGTCGTGCTGCTGAACACGCAGCAGCCGGAGAGCGACGCCGCGCAGACGCTCTGCGCGCAGATCGAGGCGCAGTACGGCGTGCAGTGCATCGCGGTCAACTGCTTGCAGCTTGAGCTGGAGGACATCCAGCGCGTGCTGGCGGCGATCCTGGCGCAGTTCCCGATCACAGAGCTGGATTTCTTCCTGCCGGATTGGGTGACGGCGCTGGAGGACGGCAGCGCGATCAAAACGGCGCTCTACGGCGCGATGCGCAAGAGCGCGGAGCAGACGGCAAAGCTCTCCGACGCGCAGCAGGCGCTCGAGCCCGTGCGCGAGCTTTCGCAGGTCGAAACTGTGGACGTGCGGCAGACAGACCTCGGCACGGGCGTTGTGGAATGCGTGATCGCCATCCCGGCGGCGCTGTTTTACGAGGTGCTGTCGCAGAAAAGCGGATTTGAAGTGCCCGACGACGCGGCGCTCATGGCGCTGCTGACGGAGCTTGCGCAGGTCAAGAGCGAGTATGACAAGGTCGCCGCCGCGCTGGAGCAGGTACGCGCCACGGGCTACGGCATCGTGATGCCCACGCCGGATGAGATGACGCTGGAAGAGCCGCAGATCATCAAGAAAAACGGCAACTACGCTGTCCGCCTGCGCGCCAGCGCGCCGTCCATCCACATGATGCGCGCCGATATTGAGACAGAGGTCAGCCCGATGGTGGGCGACGAGAAGCAGTCGGAGGAGCTGATCGAGTACCTGCTCGGCGAGTACGAGGACGACACGCAGAAGCTCTGGCAGAGCAATATTTTCGGCAAATCGCTCTATGACCTTGTGACGGAGGGACTCAGTGCCAAGCTCAAGAAAATACCTGAGGACGCGCGCATGAAGCTCAAGCAGACGCTCACGCGCATCATCAACGAAAATTCCGGCGGGCTGATCTGCATCATTCTCTGACGCGCGGGGCACGCTACCGTCAGAGGTGATGTGTAGTGTCCAAAAAGGCAAAGCCGCAGAACAGCCACGCCAGCGGCGCGCAGCCGCCGAATTTTCCGTATGACGAAACGCCCATGGTGCGGCATTTTCCGGGCGCGGCGGCGGACTGCTTCGATCAGGTGAACCAGTACGGGACGTATGAGGTCCAGCGCACGGCGGATACGGGCAATTTCTTCCCCGCCATCGCGCAGGGACTGCCGAAGGGTCAGAAATTCAAGATCGGCGGGACGGAGCTGGAACAGCTTGAAAACGAATGAGCGGCGCACCCTGAGCGTTTCAAAAACGGGTTTTTGAAACGCTCTCAAACGAAAACCGCTTCGCTGGGTTTCCGTTTGAAAGGATTGCACTGCGCTGCGCGCATAATTTTTGTGCGAGCACAAAAATTCTACACTCCGCTCCGTGAGCAGAATTTTTGCCGACGTACACGCCGCCGGCAAAAATGATTAAAATCGCTTTTGCGCCTGGGGTCAACCCCAAATTCTGTGTAAACACCGAAATCTGGTGCAAATAGGGCAAAT
>CALACZ010000097.1 GCA_937890735.1 uncultured Bacillota bacterium | reverse complement strand
AGGCAGCACCGCGCAATTCGGCAAGCAGATTCGGCGAGAGATTTTTCGTCAAGGCAAGGTTCGGAAAACGCAGGAATACTTTGTGTATTTCGCGTTTTTCAAACCGCCGCATTGGCGGAAAAGATCCGCCGAAGCGCGCCGACGCAATTGTGCGGTGTTGCCCTTATGCTCAATCCGCGAACAGCGGCGTGGACAGGTAGCGGTCGCCGGTATCCGGCAGCAGCACCACGATGGTCTTGCCCGCGTTCTCCGGGCGCTTTGCCAGCTCGATCGCCGCCCAGAGCGCTGCGCCGGAGGAAATGCCCACCAGCACGCCCTCTTTTTTGCCGATCAGCTTGCCGGTGGCAAACGCGTCGTCATTCTCCACGGGAATGATCTCGTCATAGACCTTGGTATCCAGCACGTCGGGCACGAAGCCTGCGCCGATGCCCTGGATCTTGTGCGGACCGGACACGCCGCCGGACAGCACCGGGGAACCCTTCGGCTCGACTGCCACGACCTTCACATCCGGCTTTTTGGACTTGAGGTATTCGCCCACGCCCGTGATCGTGCCACCCGTGCCGACGCCGGCGACGAAGTAATCGACGTTGCCGTCGGTATCCTGATAAATTTCAGGACCGGTCGTCTCAAAATGCGCCTTCGGGTTCGCCGGGTTCACGAACTGCCCGGGGATAAAGCTGTTCGGCGTCGCGGCTGCCAGCTCCTCCGCCTTGGCGATCGCGCCCTTCATACCCTTTGCGCCCTCGGTGAGCACCAGCTCCGCGCCGTATGCCTTCATGAGCTGGCGGCGCTCAACGGACATGGTCTCCGGCATGACGATGATGATGCGGTAGCCGCGCGCGGCAGCGACGGACGCCAGACCGATGCCGGTGTTGCCGGAGGTCGGCTCAATGATGACCGAGCCTTTCTTCAGAAGCCCCTTCTGCTCGGCATCGTCGATCATCGCCTTGGCGATGCGGTCCTTCACAGACCCGGCGGGGTTGAAGTATTCCAGCTTGGCGAGAACCTTCGCCTTGAGATCCAGCGCTTTTTCAATGTGGGTCAGCTCCAGAAGCGGCGTTTTACCGATCAGCTGGTCAGCGGAAGTATAAATGTTCGACATAAGAATGATCTCCTTTTCAAATTCAATATAAATGTTTGGATGTTGTTTTTCGGCTTTCGCTCGACTTCAGCGCCGACATCGCGCTCCGCGCAGCATCGAGATCATGTTGCTGCCTCCCTTTTTGATCTATCTCTAATGTCTACCTATGTAGTAGCTTGGTTATGTTATAGCACAGCAGTTCGCATCTGTCAATACCTCCCGCCCCCAAATCAGAAAATTTTTCACAAAAAAGCCGTGACCCGCAGGTCACGGCTTTTCCTTCTGCCTTTTCTCTGTGATGTATTTTTTCAGCACCAGATTGATGAACTGCGAAACAGAGCGGTCGTCATTTTCCGCTTCCTCCCGCACCAGCTCCAGCAGATCCGAGTCGATGGTTATACTGATCTTCTCTTTTAACGGTTTCACAGAATCACCCCGCAAAAATTATAGTATATTATGTCCTTAGATATTGATTTCTGCGGTAAAGTAGTATATAGTAGCTTTATAAGCTACTTGAAAAGCAGCTTGGATATGAGTATGCCCCTTCTTTTTCATGTTGCGCACCCCCTTACCGCGCACAGAAACGAGAAGGCGTACAAAAGCGCCCGGGGGACGTTCCACCCCCGGGCGTGATTTTATTTTTGCCGCAGCCCCAGCGTTTGCACCGCGCCAAAGCCTCCCTTGTGTAAAGGGAGGTGGCACGGCGAAGCCGTGACGAAAGGATTGTGCGGTACGGCGTGACAAATCAGGACGAACCAATGCGAATCCGTACAATCTATCCCAATTGCCGTAGGGGAGGGGTTCTACCCCTCCCGGCAGGACACACCATCAAAATTGCACAGTGAACGGCGACCATGCAACACGTCCGTAGGGGTCGATGCCCACATCGACCCGTGCACAATGCACCCGCAAAATTGCACAGTTTTTCGGCGAAACCGTAAAACGTTCTGTAGGGGCGGACGACCCTGTCCGCCCGTTGGGCAATGGCAAATTTGCCGCAGCGTGTCGTAAAATCGGACGTGCGGCGTGCGGGTCGATGTGGGCATCGACCCCTACAAATGTTGTGCGGATTCGCCGGGGTGCGCTCGGATTCGCAGGTGCGCGCCGCCGGGCGCACAGAGTCGTGCGCCCCTACAAGGGTGCGATGCAATTTCGCCGATAGCGGGCGCAGTTCTGCGATCGCCCACCGCTGCCTTGGTCACCAGGGGAAGCCTTTGGATGGTGCAAACGCATTACATCTCAAAACGTACCGCCCTTCTCCTCATCCGTCAGCCTTTGGCTGCCACCTGTCCCTACCCCCTTTGCCCCTCCGGGGCATTTCCCCCTGATAGGGGGAATCTGCCCCACAAGGGGAAGGCTTTGGACTGTGCATAAAAGCGCAAAGCTCCCCCGGCAGCGAGCTGCCGGGGGAGCTGCATGATCTTTCTTACTTATTTGGCAAATACTTTCTTCAAGCGGGCGAAACGGGGCAGACCGTCCTCTTTTTCGAGCTTCGTCTCGCCCTGGATGAGGGGCAGGGCGTACTTGGCAAAATCGTGGGTGACGTTGTTGCCCTCGGCATTGATCCACTCGCGCGGGAACTTCTTTTCGTAGTTGGCAACGGCGGAGAGGTCAAACAGCTTTGCCTTGCAGGTATAGCCGTTCGTGCGGTCGCACTCAAAGCCGACCATCTTGTCGGTCGTGCCGTTCAGCATTTCCTCAACAGCCGTCTTGCCGGACATAAAGGACTCTTCAATATCCGTGCCGGAGGCGCAGTGCGCCGCGCAGCGCTGGAGCAGCGAGAACTCGATGCCGCGGACCTTTGCGCCGGTCTTTTCCTTCATGATATTGGCAAGCGTTGCAGCAAGTCCGCCGAGCTGCGCATGACCGAAGCCGTCGGTCGCGGCAGTCTTTGCCTCGGAGACGAAGCGGCCGTCGGCGTAGTGGATGCCCTCGGACACGGCGACGATGCAGTTGCCGTTCTTCTTGTAGCACGCGGAAACGTCGGCAATGAACTTGTCCAGATCAAAATCGACCTCGGGCAGGTAGATGAAGTCACAGCAGTGCTCCTTCTCATTTGCCAGCGCGGCGGCGGCAGTCAGCCAGCCCGCGTGACGGCCCATGCAC
>CALACZ010000096.1 GCA_937890735.1 uncultured Bacillota bacterium | reverse complement strand
CGGCAACTGGCCCGAGGGCTTTGAGCTGTCCGTCATGCACGCGCCGGTCGAAAAAGCGGGCGACGAAAAGTTCGTCACCACCGCCGGCAACATGATCTGCTTCCCCGCCGCCGCCAAGAACAAGGACTGGATCGGCGAGTTCCTGCAGGATTACTACTCCGAGCAGTCCGCGGTGTATAACGCAAAGAACGGCTGCATCGTCTCCCCGTACTACGTCTCCAACAGCGAAGCGGTCCGCTCGGTCATGAGCGACTTCAGCATCGACGCCTTCAGCGCCGCGGACGAAGCGACCATGCTCTACCCGCTGGCAAAGATCTGGTATAAGGAATGGTGGGATGTCTATCAGAACACGCTGACCGCGCTTGTCAGCGGTGAGATCGACGCCGCCGAGTTCTGCCAGCAGATGGAGGACGCCACCGCTGCGGTGCGCAACGACGATTCCATTACCAAGTATGTAGCCGGCTGATCCCTGGCTATCTGATCGTCCCCCCTTTCTGTACCCCGGTCGGTACTGACCGACCGGGGTACTTCTTAAAAAATCAGGAGGTCACACGCATGGCGAACACAACAACAGAGCGCTTACCCGCAAACCCACGCAAGCACCGGGATCGGCGCAGGACCGGCTTTATTTTGTGCTTCCTGCTCCCGCCGCTCATCGTATACGGCATCTTCTATCTGCTCCCGTTTGCGCAGGCGTTTGTGTACAGCCTCTTTGACTGGTCCGGCTACAGCCGGCAGATGACCTTTGTGGGTCTGGATAATTTTAAGGAGGCTTTTCAGGATAAGATCGTCTGGAAAGCCCTCGGCAACAACTTCTTTTTCCTGTTCTGGTGCACCCTCGTGACCTTTGCGCTGTCGTTTTTCTTTGCGGTCTGCTTTACGAGACTGAAGATCAAGGGCACGGGGTTCTTTCGTATCGTCTATTTCTTCCCGAACACCCTGTCGATCGTGGTGGTGGGCGTTCTGTGGATGTTTATTTTTAATCCCTCGTTCGGTCTGTTAAACGGTGTGTTGGACTTTCTGGGGCTCAGCTCCCTCATTCAGGACTGGCTGGGCGATAAAAAGGTCGTGATGGCGGCGCTGGTCGCGCCGCAGTCGTGGATGTACATCGGCTTTTATATGGTGCTGTTCATCAGCGCCATCCAGAGCGTGCCGGAGGATTATTACGAAGCTGCGACGCTCGACGGCGCGGGGCAGTGGCGGCAGCTCGTCCATGTGACCGTGCCGCTCATCTGGGGCACGTTCCGCACGGCGCTTATCCACTTTGTGGTAAACGCCTTTGAAAAGACGTTCGCGCTGGTGCGCGTGGTGACCGCGGGCGGTCCGAACCACGCCTCCGAGGTCATGACGACGTATCTGTACGATCAGGCGTTCAAATTCGGGCACTACGGCTACGGCTCCGCCATCGGCGTGATCCTGTTCGCGGTCATCGCCCTCATGAGCCTGCTCGTGATGAAGCTGACAAAGCGGGAAGCGTATGAGTATTAAGGAGGTGCAGGACATTTGAAACCGAAAATGAGCGTCGGCAGAGCGATCATCTATCTTTGCCTGATCGTGTATGCCGTTATTGTCATCTATCCGATGTTCTGGACCTTGATGTCCTCGTTCAAGACGACGGGCGAGTTTTATAAGAGCGTCTGGGCGCTGCCGGAGGCACTGCATTTTGAGAATTTCGTGAACGCGTGGAAGCGCGCGAAGCTCGGCTGGAACATTCTGAACTCCGTCTTTGTCGTCGCCGCATCGCTCGTGCTGACGGACATTCTCGCGGCGATGCTGGCGTACATCACCAGCCGCTATAAATTTAAGGGCGCGGGCGTTTTGAGCACGGTGTTCATTCTGGGTATGTTCATGCCGCTCGTGATGGGCACGATCCCGCAGTTTTTGAATCTGCAAAAGCTGGGGCTGTATGACACGCACCTCGGTCTGATCCTCATCTACACAGCGTATTCGCTGCCGTTTTCCGTGCTCATCATGCGAAACACGTTTGAGACGATGCCGATGGACTTTATGGAGGCGGCAAAGATCGACGGCGCGACGCATACGCAGACGTTTTTCAAGATCATGCTGCCGCTGGCGCGGTCGGGTCTGGTCACGATCAGCATTTTCCACTTCCTGTGGACGTGGAACGACTATATCTACGCCATGACGTTCATCCCCTCCGAGGCAAAGCGTACCCTCACGGTCGGGCTCAATCAGCTCACCGCCACGGCGCAGTATTCCGCCGACTGGGGCGCGCTGTTCGCGGGACTGGTCATCGTCATGATCCCGTCCATTCTGGTCTACAGCATTTTCAGTCAGGAATTGCAGGCCGGTATGAACGCAGGCGGCATCAAGGGCTGAGATCATAAGAGAAAAGAGAGAAGCGGACGCGCACCAGGGGTCTGGTGCGCGTCCGTTTTCGCTGTGCGGAAAATTTCGGTGGCGCGGCGGGGGATTTTGCGGTAAGATAGGGGCAAACAGTCAAAAAGGCGGGGATCGTATGATCGACAAGATCAAAATTCGCGGGGCGCGGGTGCACAACCTCAAAAATATCGACGTGGATGTGCCGCTGGGTGGCATCGCCGCGATCGCGGGCGTGTCGGGGTCGGGCAAATCGTCGCTGGCGCTGGGCGTTTTGTACGCCGAGGGCTCGCGGCGGTATCTGGACGCGCTGTCCACCTACACGCGGCGGCGGATGACGCAGGCGGCGCGCGCGGAGGTGGACGAGGCGCCGTATATCCCGGCGGCGCTGGCGCTGCACCAGAGACCCGGCGTGCCGGGTATCCGCAGCACATTCGGCACGGGGACGGAGCTGCTGAACAGCCTGCGGCTCATGTTCTCGCGGCTGGCAGAGCACCGCTGTCCGAACGGGCACTATGTTGCGGCTTCTGCGAATGTGGCGATGGGAAAGCCGCTGCGCTGCCCGGTGTGTGGGGAGACATTTTTTGCCCCCAGCGCGGAGGAGCTGGCGTTCAACAGTCAGGGCGCGTGCCGCCGCTGCGACGGGACGGGCATGGTGCGCACCGTCGATCTTGCAACGCTCGTGCCGGATGAGAGCCTGTCCATCGACGAGGGCGCGGTCGCGCCGTGGCGGACGCTCATGTGGTCGCTGATGACGGATGTGTGCCGTGCGATGGGCGTGCGGACGAACGTGCCGTTTTCGGAGCTGACGGATAAAGAGCGCGACATCGTGTTCCACGGTCCGGCGGTGAAAAAACACATCCTCTACAAATCCAAAAGCTCCAACGACGCGGGCGAGCTGGATTTTACCTATTATAATGCCATCTACACAGTAGAAAACGCGCTGTCCAAGGTCAAGGACGAAAAGGGCATGAAGCGCGTGGAAAAATTCCTGCGGCAGGAAACGTGCCCGGAGTGCGGCGGGTCGCGCCTGTCGGCGGCGGCGCGCGCCCCGCGCCTGCGCGGTATTTCGCTGGACGCGGCGTGCCGGATGACGCTCTCGGAGCTGTCGAACTGGGTCGCGGGCGTGCCGGACAGCGTGCCGGGCGAGCTGCGCGCGATGGCGGAGGTCATCTGTGAGTCGTTTGAGACGGCGGCGCGGCGGCTTTTGGAGTTGGGGCTGGGGTATCTGTCACTCGACCGCGCGAGCGGGACGCTCTCGACCGGCGAGCGGCAGCGGATGCAGCTTGCCCGCGCGGTGCGCAACCGCACAACGGGCGTTTTGTATGTGCTGGACGAGCCGTCCATCGGGCTGCACCCGTCGAATCTCACTGGGCTGCGCGGCGTGATGCACGATCTGGTGGCGGACGGCAACACGGTGGTGCTGGTCGATCACGACCCGGAGCTGCTGCGCTGCGCCGACTGGATGATCGAGCTTGGACCGGGCGCGGGCGCAAACGGCGGGCAGGTCGTGGCGACGGGCACAGTCGCCGAAATTGAACAGAACGCCGCGTCACAGATCGGACCGTTTTTAAGCGGCAAGGCGGCGGTGCGCCGCGTGCGCGCGGAAGAAAGCACGCTGTTTGAGCGCGGCGAGATCACGCTGCAGACGGGGCAAATTCACACCGTGAAGCCCCTGAGCATCCGCATCCCGAAGGGGCGGCTGACGGTGGTGACGGGCGTGTCCGGCTCAGGCAAGACGACGCTCGTGCTGGAAAGCCTCATCCCGGCGATCACGGCGCAGCGCGCGGGGGTGGCGCTGCCGGAGCACGTCCGCGCGGTCAGCGCCGAGGGCATCCGGCAGGTCAAGCTCATCGACGCGACGCCCAT
>CALACZ010000095.1 GCA_937890735.1 uncultured Bacillota bacterium | reverse complement strand
TAGGAGGTGCTCTGAATAGTATGGCACGTATTGCTGGTATTGACCTGCCCCGTGAAAAGCGAATCGAGATCGGTTTGACTTACATCTACGGCATCGGCAGAAAAAGCGCACAGGAAATTCTGAAGCTCGCCAACGTTGATCCCGACATCCGCGTGAAGGATCTGACCGAGGATCAGGAATCCGCGCTGCGTGAAGTGATCGACAAGCACTACCGGATCGAGGGCGACCTCCGCCGTGAAGTGGCTCTGAACATCAAGCGCCTGACTGAGATCGGCTGCTATCGCGGCGTGCGTCATCGCCGTGGTCTGCCCGTCCGCGGTCAGCGCACCAAGACCAATGCACGCACCCGCAAGGGTCCCAAGAAGACCATTGCGAATAAGAAGAAGTAAGGAGGGATATGTACAATGGCTAAAGCAGTAAAGAAAGTTGTCAAGCGCCGTCGCGAGCGCAAGACGATCGAAAAGGGCGCCGTGCATATCCGCTCGTCCTTTAACAACACCATGGTCACCGTGACCGACGCCAACGGCAACGCCCTGTCCTGGGCTTCCTCCGGCGGCCTCGGCTTCCGCGGCAGCAGAAAGTCCACCCCGTACGCCGCGCAGATGGTCGCAGAGACCGCTGCAAAGGCAGCTGTGGAAAACTATGGTCTGAAGACGGTCGAAGTCTTCGTCAAGGGCCCCGGCCAGGGCCGTGAATCCGCGATCCGCGCGCTGCAGTCCGCAGGTCTGGAAGTCACCCTCATCAAGGATGTCACCCCGATCCCGCACAACGGCTGCCGTCCGCCCAAGCGCCGCCGCGTTTGATGAAGGAGGAGAATTGATATGGCAAAGAATACACAGCCTGTTCTGAAGCGCTGCAGAACGCTCGGCGTTTCTCCCGCAGCCATGGGCTACTCCAAGCAGTCCAACCGCAATCCCGGCGGCAAAAGAAGAACCAAGAAGTCTGAGTACGGCACGCAGCTGACCGAGAAGCAGAAGGTCAAATTCGTGTACGGCATTCTCGAGAAGCAGTTCCGCACCCTCTATGAGAAGGCCGAGAGCATGAAGGGCAACACCGGTGAAAACCTTCTGAGCCTGGTCGAGCGCCGTCTTGACAACGTTGTTTACCGTCTTGGCTATGCTTCCACCCGCCGCGAGGCCCGTCAGCTGGTCAACCATGGCCACTACACCGTCAACGGCAAGCGCGTCAACATTCCGTCCTACACCGTGAATGTCGGCGACGTCATCGCTGTCTGCGAAAACAGCTGCTCCGCCACCCGCTTCAAGAAGATGAAGGAAGACGACGCTTTCATCGCTGCTCCGAAGTGGCTGGAAAGAGACAAGAACACCCTCAGCGGTAAGGTTATCGCACTGCCCGCAAGAGACGATATTGACTTTGAGATCGCAGAAAATCTGATCGTCGAATTGTACTCCAAGTAACGTATCACCCTCGTTTATTGGTAAGCTGAATTCGGCAGCGAAACGATGTTTCGCAGTTACAAGGAGGGTATTTATTAAATGGTAGAAATTGAAAAGCCGCGCATCGAATGTATGGATTCTGCCGAGGACGCGTCCTACGGCAAGTATGTCATCGAGCCTCTGGAAAGAGGTTACGGCACGACTTTGGGCAACAGCCTCAGAAGGGTCCTGCTCTCGTCGCTTCCGGGTACGGCAGCGACCAGCATCAAGATCGCCGGTGTTCAGCATGAGTTCTCCACGATCCCGGGCGTCAAGGAAGACGTTACCGAGATCGTCCTGAACGTGAAAAAGATCATCGCAAGACTGCACTGCCAGGGCGTCAAGACTGTGTTCATTGACGCCACCGGCGAGCGCGAGGTCACTGCCGGCGATATTAAAGCCGACGGCGAAGTCGAGATCCTCAACCCCGAACAGCACATCTGCACGCTTGGTCCTGACGCGAGCTTCAATATGGAGATTACGCTCAGCCACGGCCGCGGCTATGTGTCATCGGATAAGAACAAGAGCGCTACCATGCCAATCGGAACGATCGCGGTCGATTCGATCTACACGCCTGTCTACAAGGTCAACTACACCGTGGAAAACACGCGTGTGGGCAACATGACCGACTACGACAAGCTGACGCTCGAGGTCTGGACGGATTCGACCATCTCCGCGCGCGACGCGGTCAGCCTGGGCGCGAAGATCCTGTCTGATCATCTGAGCTTGTTCACCGCACTGAGTGAAACGGTTGCCAGCAAGCCCACCATGTCCGAAAAGCCTGAAACGCATCGCGACAAGGTGCTTGAACTGACCATTGAAGAACTGGATCTGTCGGTTCGGAGCTTCAACTGCCTCAAGCGCGCCAACATCAACAACGTCGAGGATCTGATCTCCAGAACCGGCGAGGATATGATGAAGGTCCGCAATATGGGCAGAAAGTCTCTGGAAGAAGTGCAGAACAAGCTCGCCATGATGGGGCTTTCCCTTGCGAGCGACGATTCCGGTAATTCCAACAACTAATCTGCAATTACCTTTTAAGAAGGAGGAGAAACCCCATGTTTGGTACGAGAAAGCTCGGCAGAACCAGCGACCAGCGCAAGGCGATGCTGCGAGCTATGACCACTTACCTGTTTGAAAACGGGAAGATCGAGACCACGTTTTACAGAGCCAAGGAAGTTCAGCCCGTCGCCGAAAAGATGGTGACTCTGGGCAAGAAGAACACCCTTGCTTCCTACCGCAAGGCTCTGAGCTACATCACCAAGGAAGATGTTGCCAAGAAGCTGTTCAGCGAGATCGCGCCGAAGTATGCCGACCGTAACGGCGGCTACACCCGCGTGACCCGCCTTGGGCCGCGCCGCGGCGACGCCGCTGAGATGGCGGTCATCGAGCTGGTGTAATACTGGTCCTTACGCGCATAAAACCCCCTTTTTGGCAGAGACTATGCCAAAAAGGGGGTTTTTACGTTGCAAATGAGCAAGAAGGAATATAATGAATACGTCGCGGGGCTCGCGCCGAAGTCGCCGTGCCTCAAAAATCTCGCGTGGGCGTTCTGCATGGGCGGCATCATCTGCACGATCGGGCAGCTTTTGCTTGCGGGCTTTGACGCGCTGGGACTGGAAAAGGACCTCGCCGCAACGGCGGCGTCCGCGTCACTGATCTTTCTCAGCGCGCTGCTCACGGCGCTGAGCGTGTATGACGATATCGCCAAGCACGCCGGCGCGGGCACGCTTGTGCCGATCACGGGCTTTGCCAACGCCGTCGTCTCGCCCGCGATGGAGTTTCGCACCGAGGGATTCGTGACCGGTATGGCGGCAAAGATGTTCGTCATCGCAGGACCTGTCATCGTCTACGGCACGGTCGCCAGCGTCCTGTACGGCATCGTGTACTATCTGGCAACGCAGCTATAAAATGGCTTCCCCATGTGGAGAAGCTGTCGGCGAAGCCGACTGATGAGGAGAAGGGTTCTTATTTCTGAGCAGAATTGCGTTTTTAAGTCGAAACGAGGCAGCATCTCAAAACGTACAGCCCTTCTCCTCATCCGGCTCGCTGCGCGAGCCACCTTCCCCAACATGGGGAAGGCATGGGGATGTACCGCACTGGCAGGTTTTCAGAAGCCCCTCGGCGCGCCCTTTGGGAGAGGCAAGGGCGCGCGCCACTCTGCCTGCAAATCCTCCTCGACAAAACGTTCCGTGCGTGATATGATACTCCTGCAAGGAAAAGGAGGGGCAGTCATGCGTATTTTGAATTTCGGCTCGCTCAATATCGACAAGGTTTACAGCGTGGATCACTTCGTGCGCGCGGGGGAGACCATTCTCTGCACGGACATGAATATTTTTTGCGGCGGCAAGGGGCTGAACCAGTCCGTGGCGCTGGCGCGCGCGGGCGCGGAGGTGTATCACGCGGGCGCGATCGGCACGGACGGCGAAATGCTGCGCGAGCAGCTCGCCGCGTCGGGCGCTCATCTGGATTATTTGCAGACGCTGGATATGCCCAGCGGGCACACCGCTTTGCAGGTCACGCCCGACGGGCAGAACTGCATCATCGTCTGTGCAGGCTCGAATGCACAGCTGACGGAGGAATACATCGACTCCGTGCTGGCGCATTTCGGCGCGGGCGACGTGATGCTGGTGCAGAATGAGGTCAATAACGTGCCGTATATCATCCGGCAGGCGAAGGCGCGCGGGATGACCGTCGCGTTCAACGCCTCGCCCATCACGGCGTCGATTTTGAGCTACCCGCTGGAGCTGGTGGACTATTATCTGGTCAACGAGACCGAGGGGCGGACGCTCTCCGGCTGCGGCGCGACGGATTACGAGACCATCCTCGCGGCGCTGCATGAAAAATTCCCGGCGGCGGCGATCGTGCTGACCGTCGGCTCGGACGGCGTGCTCTACCAGTGCGGCGAGGAGCGCTATTCGCACGGCATTTACCGCGTGCAGGCGGTGGACACCACGGGCGCGGGCGACACGTTCTGCGGCTTCTTCCTGGCGAGCCTTGCCAGGGGGCTTTCCGTGCCGCAGGCGCTGGAAAAGGCAAGCCTTGCCAGCGCATTGGCGGTCAGCCGCGCGGGCGCGTGCGACAGCATCCCCACCTGGGCGGAGATGGAAGCCTTCGCCAAGACCGCGCAGGCAAAATAATTTTTGCAGCCAAACGCCCGGCGCTGCGTGCAGCGCCGGGTTTTTGACACTTAATAGAGAGAAAAGAGAAGCACCATGAATTTTTCCGCATTATTTACCCAGATGCTTGTGCTGTTCGGCATTTTGCTGATCGGCTATTACACCGCGAAGCGCAGTGTGCTGACAAAGGATATGAACAAGCACCTGTCCACGCTCGTGTGTATGCTCACGAATCCCTTGCAGGTGCTCGCGTCGGCGCTGTCCGGCGAACACCCGATGGAAAACGCGAAGGTGCTCGGCATGACGGGCGTGGCGCTGGCGATGTTCGTGGTGCTGATCATGATCTCGTTCCTCGTGCCGTGCGTGCTGCACATTCAAAGCGCGTCGGACGCGGGCGTGTACCGCTATCTGCTCATATTTTCCAACCTCGGCTTTATGGGCTACCCGGTCATCGAGGCGCTGCTTGGACCGGAGTATGTGTTTTACGCGACGGTTTTTGTGATGGTGTTCCAGCTCATCTGCTGGTCGTATGGCGTGACGCTCATCTTGGGACAGAAGATGAAGCTGTCGTGGGACATTCTGCGCCGCCCGACCATCACCACGGCGCTGTTGGCGTTCATCCTCTACTTTGCGGACATCCGCCCGCTGTGGGCGGCGTGCCCGTCGGCGATGAGCATTCTCTACCGTGTCACCGATTCGATCGGCGACCTCACCTCGCCCATCGCCATGCTTATCATCGGCGCGTCGCTGGCGGAGATGCCGCTGCGCGAGGTGTTCAACAAGTGGCGCGTGTATGTGCTGGCGGGGTTCAAGATGATTGTGCTGCCGGCGCTGGCATGGCTGCTGCTGCGCGGCGTGATGCAGGACGGCAGGCTCTTTGCCGCGCTCATCGTGATGCTCGCCATGCCGTCGGCAACGAACGCTACCATCATGAGCTACCAGTTCGGCGGCGACGAAAAGCTTGCCTCCGCAGGCGTGTTCGTCACCACGCTCCTGTCCGTCGCCACCATCCCGCTCGTCATGTACACACTATTTTCTGTTTTCGCATAAAACATAAAAAGCGCAAATTGCAAGTGCAAGTTGGACACCTGCACGGTAGAAATTCGTGAATCAGA
>CALACZ010000094.1 GCA_937890735.1 uncultured Bacillota bacterium | reverse complement strand
AACGGCACGACCTTTTACCGCGTCGGCATCCGTCCCAAGGGCAACACCAGCCTGACCTCCATCGCCAGCGACCCGACGACCGACCGCTACAGCCTCAAGCTGGAGTTCGACCACTATGTGGACGGGCAGACGTGCTTCGGTCTGGACAAGCTGATCCTGAACAACAACTACGCCGACGCCACCAACATGAAGGAAGCGCTCATTTACGACATGTTTCAGTACCTCGGCGCGGACGCGTCGCTCTATAATTATGCCAAAATCTCCGTCAACGGCGAATACTGGGGTGTGTATCTGGCGCTGGAGGCGGTGGAGGACAGCTTCCTGCTCCGCAATTACGGCGCGCAGAACGGCGCGCTGTACAAGCCGGAGAGCATGAACATGGGCGGCGGAGGCGGCGGAGGCTTTGACCCCGGCGAAATGGACTTCGGCAGCTTTGACCCCGGCGAAATGGACTTCGGCGGCAGGACGCCGCCGGACAGCGGCGAGGAAGCGGCGGCAACGCCGTCTGCCGGATCCGGGGAGCGCCCCGAGGGCGGCTTTGATCCGCCCGGCGGCATGGGCGGCTTCTCCGCCAGCGGCGGCGCGGATCTCAACTATACCGACGATGAGCTGGACAGCTACGAGACGATCTGGGACGGCGAGGTCACGGATACGAAAAAAGCCGACCACAAGCGCGTCGTTACCGCCCTGAAAAACATCTCCGAAGGCAATGATCTGGAAACATATATGGACACCGACAATCTGCTGCGTTATGCGGCGGTCCACATCTTCTCCGTCAACGAGGACAGCCTGTCCGGCATGATGGCGCACAACTATTACCTCTATGAATCCGGCGGGCGGCTGAATCTGCTCCCATGGGACTATAACCTCTCGTTTGGCGGCATGGGCGGCGGGAATGACGCCGGCAGCGTTGTAAACAGCGCCATCGACGACGCGTTCTCCGGCACGACCTTCTTTGACACGCTGCTGGATGATGAGACGTATCACAGCCGGTACTACGCCTATTTGCAGCAGCTTGTGCGCGACTATATAGACGGCGGCGGCTTTGACGCGTTCTACGAGCGCGTGCGCAGCCAGATCGACGCGCTTGTGGAAACAGACCCCACCGCGTTCTACTCCTATGACGAGTATTTAACGGCAGCCGATAACCTCTATCAGGTCGTAAAGCTGCGCGGCGAGTCCATTCAGGGGCAGCTGGACGGGACGATCCCGTCCACGGAAAGCGCGCAGCGCGGCAGCGACGCGCTCGTGGACGCCTCCTCTCTGGATCTGAGCGTGATGGGCAGCATGAATACCGGCGGCGGTGGCGGCGGCTTCGGCTTTGCGGGGCGCGGCGCATCCGCGGATATGGCGGAGGATACAGCCGATACGGCGGAGACAGCGGAGACGACCGAGACGGGTGACCGCGCCGGTCCGCCGCGATCGGACGGCGGAGACCGGGCAGCGCCGGAGGAGGCGCAGGAAGGCAGCGAAAAAGCGCCGAACGGCGGAGATAACGATTTCGGCGGCGGACCGTCTATGGGCGGCTTTCCCGGCGGCTCTGACAGCAGCGCCTCGGCAGTGTCCACAGAAAACCTGATCCTGTACGGCGTATCCGCCCTGATCTTCGCCGCGGCAATGCTCTTTGCCGCCCTGTACCGCAGAAAACCGTGAAAGCGCTGATCTCGGCAGAATACCGAAAAAGCGGAGGAACAGGTCGAGACCTGTTCCTCCGCCAGCGTGATTCTCATAACAGACCCCCGGGCGTTTCCGAAACGTCCGGGGGTTCGTAGGTTTTACAGCGACTTTTCCAGCGTGGCGCGCACGGCGTCGAGGAACGCGACGGACGTCACGCCCGTTTTGCCGCACAGACAGGCGAGGTCGCCTGTCATTGTGCCGGAACGGATGGTGGCGATGCACGCCGCGTCGAGCTTGTCCGCAAACGTTACGAGCGGCGCGTTGCCGTCCAGCTCGCCGCGCTTGCGCAGCGCGCCCGTCCAGGCGAAGATCGTCGCCACGGGGTTGGACGAGGTCTGCTCGCCCTTGAGGAAGCGGTAGTAGTGGCGCGTGATCGTGCCGTGCGCCGCCTCGTATTCAAAGTTCCCATCCGGGGAGACGAGCACGCTCGTCATCATGGCAAGGCTGCCGAACGCGGCGGAGATCATGTCGCTCATCACGTCGCCGTCGTAGTTCTTGCACGCCCAGATAAAGCCGCCCTCGGAGCGCATGACGCGCGCTACCGCGTCGTCGATGAGCGTGTAGAAATAGGTGATGCCTGCCTTCTCAAACTCCGCCTTGTAGTCCTCGTCAAAAATGCGCTGGAAGATGAGCTTGAACGTCTGGTCGTACTGCTTGGAGATGGTGTCTTTTGCGGAGAACCAGAGATCCTGCTTCGTGGTCAGCGCGTAGGAGAAACAGCTGCGCGCGAAGGATTCAATGGACGAGTCCTTATTGTAAAGCCCCTGCAGAACGCCCGGACACTCAAATTCGTAGATGGTCTTGGAAAACTCCGTGCCGTCCGTGCCGCGGAAGCTGAGCGTTGCCGTGCCGGGGCAGGGAACACGGTATTCCGTTGCCTTATAAAGGTCTCCGTAGGCGTGACGGGCGATGGTGATCGGCTTTTTCCAGCCGGAGACATACGCCGGGATCATGCCCGTGAGGATCGGCGCGCGGAACACCGTGCCGTCCAGAATGGCGCGGATCGTGCCGTTGGGGCTTTTCCACATCTCGTGCAGGTGATATTCCTCCACGCGCTGCGCGTTCGGCGTGATGGTGGCGCACTTGACGCCGACGTGCAGGCGCTTGATGGCGTTGCCCGCGTCGATCGTCACCTGATCGCCCGTCTCGTCGCGGTGCGGAAGCCCGAGGTCATAATATTCGGTGTTCAGCTCCACGAACGGAGTGAGCAGCCGGTCTTTGATCTCCTTCCAGAGAATGCGGGTCATTTCGTCGCCGTCCATCTCCACGATGGGGTTCATTTTGATCTTTTCCATAGTTCAGCCTTTCTGCGCGCGCTGGGCGGCGTAATAGTTCATCAGGCAGCCTTCCAGCAAAATCTGCCGCTCTTCCTTCGTCAGCTCCGGCAGGTGCAGTGTGATGGGCGTGCAGCCCGCCTTGGTGATGACCTGCGCGGCGACGCCGCGCGCGCCGGATTCGATGGCGGCGCGGATGCCGGGGACGTAGACATAGTCGCCCGCGTCGTAGTCGAATGCCACGCCTTCGTCGATGGTAAAGGGCATCATGCCCCAGTTGATACAGTTGGAGCGGTAGCGCTTGGTGGCAAATTCATAGCAGATATTCGCCGCGCCGCCGAGCACGCGCTGGCAGGACGCCGCCTGCTCGCGTGCCGAACCGTCGCCGGGCTTGTTGGCGAAAATGACCGAGCCGACCGAGAGCGTGTTAAGAGCGGATGCGTCCTTGCCGAGCTTTTGCAGCACCTCCAGCAGCTCCGCGTCGGGCGTGCCTGCCGCGCGGGACGCTTCGAGCGCCTGGATCTTCTGCGCGCGGGCGACATACTGCGGCTCACGCCGTGAGAGGGCGAACGTCGCCAGCTTCAGCGGGTTCGAGCGATAGGACGACGTCTCGCCCGACGGGATGAGCTCATCCGTGGTGGTGACGGGATCGTGGATGACGCACGCGAGCTTCAAAAGCAGATCGTCCGTCAGCTTCGGGATCTTCGGCCATTCGGTGATGTTCGGACCGAATTTCAGCTCGGCTGTCTCGTCGGGCTTGCCAAAGCCGAAGTAGCAGCGCTTTTCGTACACGCCCGCGTCAAAGTGCGCCGTGTGCGGCGCGGGGGCGGTGTAGTCGATGTCCGTCGCGGCGGTGAGCACGCCGTGATTGCGTGCGGTGGCTGCGATGGAACGCGCGTCCATGAGCATCACGGCGGCAAGCTGCCCGTTCGCGGGCTTCGAGCCCTCGCGGTTGGGGAAGTTGCGCGTGGTGTGGCGGATGGAGAGCGCATCGTTTGCCGGCACGTCGCCCGCGCCGAAGCACGGACCGCAGAAGCAGGGCTTAAACAGCGCGCCCGCCTCCAGCAGCCGCTGCTGCACGCCGCTTTCGATCAGCTCCAGATTCACCGGGATGGACGGCGGATAGACTGACAGCGAAAAATATCCGCAGCCGATGTCGTGCCCGTCCAGAATGGCGGCAGCCTCGGCGATGTTATCATACATACCGCCGGAGCAGCCGGCGATGATGCCCTGATCGATGTGCAGCTTGCCGCCAACCAGCTTGTCAGTCAGGTGAAGCGACACCTTGCCGCCGAACTGCTGCTGCGCGAGCTGCTCGGTCTGGCGCAGGATGTCCGCGCCGTTTTCCTGAAGTTCGCGGATGGTGAATGCGCGCGAGGGATGGAACGGCATCGCCGCCATCGGCTCGATCTCGGAGAGGTCAATCATAATTGCAGCGTCATACTGCGCGCCCTCGGCGGGCGTGAGCTGCCGGTATGCGTCCGCGCGTTCGTGCTGCGCCAGATATTCCTCGACCTTACTGTCCGTCTGCCAGATGGAGGACAGGCAAGCCGTCTCCGTGGTCATCACGTCGATGCCGATGCGGAAATCCATCGGCAGGGCGGCAACGCCCGGACCGGCAAATTCCAGCACCTTATTCTTAGCAAAGCCGCTGTCATACACCGCGCCGCACAGCGCGATCGCCACATCGTGCGGACCGACGCCCTGACGAGGCCTGCCGGTGAGATACACCAGCACGACCGGCGGCATGGCGATGTCGTAGGTGTTTTCCAGAAGCTGCTTGACGATCTCAGGACCGCCCTCGCCGACGCCCATCGTGCCCAGCGCGCCGTAGCGCGTGTGGCTGTCAGAGCCGAGGATCATCCGCCCGCAGCCCGTCATCATTTCGCGCGCGTACTGGTGGATGACCGCCTGATTGGCGGGCACATAGATGCCGCCGTATTTTTTCGCGGCGGACAGACCGAATACATGGTCGTCCTCATTGATCGTGCCGCCCACGGCGCACAGGCTGTTGTGACAGTTCGTCAGCACATAGGGGACGGGAAAGTGGGTAAGACCGCTTGCACGCGCCGTCTGGATGATGCCGACGTAGGTGATGTCGTGCGAGATGAGCGAGTCGAAGCGGATGCGCAGGTGCTGCGCATCGCCGGACGAGTGCGCGTGCAGGATCTGCCACGCGATCGTGCCCGCGCGGCTGCCGTCCGCCGCGCTCTGCGGCTTGCCGTTTTTCAGAACGGTCGGGTTGTTCCAAAGCTGCATGAATGTTCGCCTTCTTTGCTGTGTAGTTTGTTTGAACACAGTATAACAGCTTTCGTGCCGTTTCGCAAGTAAAAAGTATACTAAAGTTGCAGGCTAAAATTAGTTTTCATTCATTTTTGAAGGAAGCATTGCACGAATACGAAAAAAATCAATAAATTATGAATTTTTCGAAAATTACACTTGCATTTTTGCAAAGCGTGTTTTACAATGTGCTCAGCAAGGGACAGGAGGGCACGGCAATGGAGGAACGAAAGACGCTGTTTGGGCTGGACGCCGAGCAGCTGAACGAGACGATCCGCGCGGAGTACGCCATTGATCCGCATTATTATGAGGATCACACGATCAAGCGCGGTCTGCGAAACGACGACGGAACGGGTGTTCTGGTCGGCGTGAGCAAGGTCGGCAGCGTGCAGGGCTATTATGTGGTGGACGGCGAGCGTGTGCCCACGCCCGGCAAGCTGTATTACCGCGGCATCAGCGTGGAGGACATCGCCGACGCGCACCGCAGAAACAATACCTTTGGCTATGAAGAGGTGGCATATCTGCTGCTGCTCGGGTCGCTGCCCACAAGGGAGCAGCAGGCGGTCTTTAACCGCGGGCTGTCCGAGGCGCGGAAAATGCCCGCCGCCTTTACCGAGGACATGATCCTCAAAGCGCCCAGCCGCGACATTATGAACCAGCTCGCGCGCAGCGTGCTGGCGCTGTATTCCTTCGACGAACAGGCGGACGATACGTCGCTTCCGAATATCCTGCGGCAGTCGATCGAGCTGGTCAGTCGATTCCCGCTGATCGCGGCGAACGCCTACGCGGCAAAGCGGCACTATTTCATGGGCGAGTCGCTGGTGCTGCACAATCCGTCGCCGGAGCTGTCCGTGGCGGAGAATCTGCTGCGCATGATGCGTCCCGATCAGAGCTATACCGCCGAAGAGGCGCATCTGCTCGACCTGATGCTCATTCTGCACGCCGAGCACTCCAGCAACAACTCCACCTTTGTCTGCCGCGCCATCTCGTCCTCCGGCTCGGATACCTACAGCGCCATCGCCGGGGCGGTCGGCTCGCTGAAGGGTCCGCTGCACGGCGGCGCGAACGCCAAGGTCATGCGGATGTACCGCGACATCTGCGCGCA
>CALACZ010000093.1 GCA_937890735.1 uncultured Bacillota bacterium | reverse complement strand
CGCCGGCTTCATCCGCAATTGGCTCATCTGCCTGCCCATCGGCATCCTCCTCATGGTCGGCACGCTCCTCATCATCCGCTCTGTCACCAATAAAAAGAGCAAATAACAAACTAACGCAAAAAACCCCTCCCGGGTGATGATCCGGGAGGGGCTTTTTTGCAGGGCTGCCCTGCTGGAAAGGGGAAGAGTATTGGCGAATCAGGGCAACACCGCGCAATTCGGCAAGCAGATTCGGCGAGAGATTTTTCGTCAAGTCAAGGTTTGGAAAGTGCAGGAATACTTTGTGTATTTCAAACTTTTCAAACCGCAGAATCGGCGGAAAAGATCCGCCTAAGCGCGCAGACACAATTGCGCGGTGCTGCCTTAGTATACCGAGCGGTAGATCTCCAGGATCTCCTGCCGGTCGAGGGGAACGTAATTGTTGCCGAGCAGGCGCTGCTGCGTTTGCAGGACGTTGTCGGTAAACACCTCCAGCTCCTCCGGCTTTACGCCGTACTGGTGCAGCGGTTTGCGGGGCAGGATGTCCTCCATGAGCGTATAGAGCGCCTGCATGGCGATCTGCGGCTGGACGCCCAGAATGGACGCGAGCAGCGCTTCAAGCTGCTCCAGCTTGCCGTGGGGCGCTTTTTTGGCGTACATCTGCATCACGCCCGCGAACATCGCCTGGTTGGACTCGCCGTGAGCGACGTGATACGTTCCGCCGAGCGGATAGCTCAGCGCGTGCACCGCCGCGCAGCCGGCGTAGCCAAAGGCAACGCCCGCAAAGTCCGACGCGCGCAGCAGCCCGGCGGCGGACTGCTTCCAGCTATCCCCACCGCCCTGCTTGACCGCCTCCTGCCACGCGTGCAGGATGACGTGCAGTGCCTTTTCGGCGAACAGCTCGGAGATGGCGCAGCCGTTCGGCGACAGATAGCTCTCCACGGCGTGGATCATCGCGTCGATGGACGACGTTGCAAACACGCCGTAGGGCAGGCTCATGAGCATCTGGCTGATAAGCGCCGCCTGATCGGCGTACATCTGCACGGACACGAGCCCCTGCTTCACGCCCAGGCGCGTGCGGTTGATGATGGAGATGTTCGTCACCTCGCTGCCCGTGCCGCACGTTGTGGGCACGATGATGAGCTCGTGGTGCTTTTGAAGCTCCGGCATTTTGGCGTACAGGTCATCCGTCACCGCGCCCGGCTCTGCCACGCAGAGCACCTTGGCGATGTCGATGATCGTGCCGCCGCCGACCGCCACGATGCGGCGGAAGCTGCGCCCGGAGAGTTCCTGCAGGATGGCGTCCACCATGGTATCGGTCGGCTCGCCGCCGCCGAATTTCTCCTGAAACAGCGTCTGGCAGCCAAGCCCCAGCGATTCGATGACCGGGGCATAGATATATTCGTTCGTTAAGATCAGATCCTGCGCGTCCAGCGCCTCGGCGGCGGCAAACGACGCAAAATCGGGATATTCCGCGATCGTGGGGACAAGACGGAACGGTTTCATGGCAGTCTGCTCCCTCCTTATTTGCGCTTCAGCACGCAGCGCACGGCGTCCGCGATGTTCTCAGCCTTCAGCCCGAAGCGCTCGGCGAGATACGGCAGCTTTCCGACCTCGCCGAACTCATCCTGCACGCCGACCATCTCCACCGGCACGGGACGCTCGCGCACGAGCACCTCCGCCACCGCCGCGCCGAGACCGTTGATGACGTTGTGATTCTCCGCCGTCACGATCGCGCCCGTCTCGGCTGCCGCCGACAAAATTGCCTCGCGGTCGAGCGGCTTCCAGGTGAACATATCCAGAATGCGGACGCCGATGCGCTCCTGCGCCAGAAGCTCCGCCGCGCGGATGGCTTCCGCCACGCAGAAGCCGCTGGCGATGATCGTCGCGTCGCTGCCCTCGCGCACACGGACCGCCTTGCCGATGGTAAACTGCGAGCCGCGCGCGTAGACCTGCTGGACCTCCTTGCGCACCAGGCGCATATACACCATGCCGTACTGCGCCGCGATCTGCGGCATCAGATCCTCCAGCATGGACACATCCGTCGGCTCAAGGACCGTCATCTCCGGGATCAGGCGCATGATGCCCATATCCTCAAACGGCATATGCGTGCCGCCGTTGAGCTGGGCGGTGATGCCGGGGTCAGAGCCGACGAGCTTCACGTTCATCTTGGCATACGCGCCGGACATGAAGATCTGGTCGCACGCGCGGCGCGTCATAAACGGTGCAAAGGTGTGCGCAAACGGGACCTTGCCCGCCGCGGACATCCCGCAGGCGACGCCCACCATGTTCGCCTCCTGAATGCCGCAGTTCACCGTGCGTTCGGGATATTTCTTTTCAAAGGGCTTTGTGCCCATTGCGCCCATGAGATCGGCGTCGAGCGCAATGATCCGCTCGTCTTCGTCCGCCAGACGGATGAGCGAGCTGCAATATGCGTCGCGCATATCCACGGCGTCTTTTTTGATCTCTGCACAGACCTGAATACTCATTTGCTTTCCTCCCCCAGTTCATCCAGTGCCGCCTGCATTTCGGCAAGCGCGTCCGCAAGGTCCTCGGCGGTCACGTTCCGGCTGTGGCTGCCCACCTGACCTGCGGTCTTGCTCCAGCCGTGACCCTTGATGGTATCCAGCACAATCACGCTCGGGCGCTCCGGCTCTGCCTTGGCAGCGTCGACCGCCGCGTCGATCGCTGCCACATCGTGCCCGTTCACGCACTGCGCGTACCAGCCGAAGGCGGCGAATTTTTCCGCGATATGGTCCATGGAGCACAGGCTTTCCACCGTGCCATCGATCTGCATATGGTTGTTATCCACAAAGGCGATGAGGTTCGAGAGCTTGTGGTGTCCGGCGAACAGCGCCATCTCCCAGACCTGTCCCTCCTCGATCTCGCCGTCGCCGAGGATGAGGTAGACGTTATTGCTCTTGCCGTCGATCTTGAACGCCTTGGCAACGCCCGCTGCCGACGACGCGCCCTGACCGAGCGAGCCCGTTGTGATGTCGATGCCGGTGGTGCGGTTGCGGTCGCAGTGGCTGGGGAGCATCGTGCCGGGGCTGTTGAGCGTCAGGAGCTGCTCCATCGGGAAAAAGCCGCGCAGCGCGAGCGTGGAGTATACCGCCGGACCTGCGTGCCCCTTGGAGACGACCAGCCAGTCGCGCCCCTCCCAGCGCGGCTGCTTGGGGTCGTGCCTGAGCTGCTTACCGTACAGCACCGCCAGTACCTCGGCGATCGACAGCGAGCCGCCGACGTGCCCCACGCCGATGCTGGCGATGGTTTTCATAGTCTCGATCTGGATCTTTTTCGCAAAGCGGCGAAGCTCCAGCGTTTCTTCTTTTGTCAGCATGGAATACCTCCCATTTTTATTATGTAATCGCTTACATTTCATCGTAAACGTTCCCGTTGCCGGGAACATTTACTTATTCGTCCGCTATTTTCAGGATGACCTTGAGCGCCTGCTTGGTGCGTACCAGCTCCATCGCCTTATGGATCTCGTCGATCGGCACGATGTGTGAATAGAAATCCGCGGGATCGATCTTACCGCTCACGATGTAGTCGATGTTCTGATCCATCGCCGCGCCGTACTCGTCAAACGGGAAGTTCAGCATATGGACGCTGGTGTTGTTTTTCAGGCGGCTGGCGTTGATGAGCAGGTCGTTCTTTTTCAGAACGCCCATCGAACCGACCACGCCGTAGGGCTTGAGGAGCGCCGACGCCTGATAGAGGACCGCTGTCGCGCCGACGGCGTCGATCGCCACGTCAAAGCGGCGTTCACCGACCGCGAGCTCGACCGGCTGCTCGTCAAAGTTGATCGTCTGATCGACCCTGGCAATGCGCTTTGCATTTTCCAGACGCGTGGGCTGGTTATCCACGATCGCAACATACGCCGCGCCCTCGAGCTTACAATACGTCGCCACCGCCGTGCCCATCGGACCTGCGCCGAAGATGAGCACGGTGCTTCCCGCCTTCACGCCGAAATTGCGCACCGCGCTCAGGCTTTCGCTGAGCGAGAGCAGCATCGCGCCGTCCTCAAAGCGCATCTCGCGCGGAAACTTGTGGAACTTTTTGTAGAACGGGAGCTGATCGACGGTGTAGCCGTCCTCCAGCATCGCCTGATGGTCCGCGACCAGACCGTATTCCGCCATGCCGCCGTAGGTCTTGGTGTAGCCGTTGCCGACGTCGGGACGGAGATTATTGTGGATAAAGCGGTCACCGAGCTGGATATGGCGGACCTTTTTGCCGAGCTTCACGGCATACGCCGAGCCCTCATGCCCGAGAATGGTGGGATAATCCTGCAAGCCCTCGGATTTTTCCATGGTGTTGTTGATGATCTGAAAATCGCTGCCGTTGCAGAAGCCGCAGTACATCACCTTTACCAGCACCTCATAATCGCCCGGTTCGGGGATCGGCACATCGGTCACAACGCGCACGTCGCCGGGTGCGAATACGGCGACCGCCTTCATCGTATCTGCCATAGCCGCCTCCTTACGCCTCAAAGAACCTGCGGGGCGTTGCAATGAGAAGCTGGTCAATATCCGCCTGCGTCATACCGGCAGCCAGCAGTCGCGGCACAACGAACTCGGAGATAAAGCCGAACTGGAACTCCAGCTTTTCGGTATCGAACTCGCGGATCATATCCCACGGGCAGCCGAGGTCCTTTTTGCCCTCCCAGTAGTCGATGTAGATCGACGCGTCGTGCGCCATGGCGATCTGATCGAGCTTGCCGCGCTTCCAGAGCGCAATGATATTTTCCACGCGCGTCTCCGACGCGAGCTGGTCGGGGTGCCGGCGGTCAACGCCCAGACGGTCCTCGCCGATGAGATAACCTGCGTCCGCGACGCTCTCGAGGAAGTCCACGTCGTCATGGTCGCCGACGTGCCCGATCACGATCTTGCTGTGATCAAGACCTGCGAAACGGTCAAAGAACTCCATCTGCGCCAGCGCGCCCTGTTTGGAGGACGAATGCGTCAGGATCGGCGCGCCGGTCTGCTGGTGCGCCTGCACCGTGGCGGTGAAAATACGCTCGTCCAGCTCCGTCAGTGCGTCGCCGGACGTGCCGCATTTGATGGCGCCCGCCTTCACATCCGTGCCCTCCATGCCCTTCTCCAGATCGCGCACAAGCATTTTGGTCATAAAATCGGCGGATTTGTCGCACAGCACGATCGCCGGCGCCCAGAAAAAGCCCGTCGCGGCGATGATGTTGATCTGCGCCCGCTCGGCAACGTTCCGAATAACAGATGCGTCACGCCCGAGCTGGAACGGCGTCACATCCACGATGGTCTGCACGCCGTGGCGCTTGCCGCGCGCGATATAGCGCTCGGCATAGTCATAAAACTCTTCAAGATCGATCCACTCGGGCCAGGCTGCGCGCATCGCGCGGTCCGCGATCATGACATGCTCGTGCATGAGCGTGTAGCCGAGCTCCTTTGTGGATACTGGACCTAAAACCGTATTGACCTGCATAGCTGCTGCCTCCGTTTACTGAAAGTTTTCTTCCTCAAGCACGTAGACCTTTTTGAGGAGATTGCCGAGATTCACGCGGCGCGACTCCGGGGAGTTGGCGCACCACGGCGTTTCCAGGAACGTATCGGCGACATCGTTCGCCATGCTCTCGCCGAAAATGCGTCCGCCGAGCGCCAGCACGTTCGCGTCGTTGACCACGCGGCACTCGCGCGCCGCCCACTGGCTCTCGACCACGGCGCAGTAGATGCCCTTGTGCTTATTCGCCACGATGCTCACGCCCATGCCCGTGCCGCAGAACACGATGCCCCGCTCCGCGCGCCCGGCAAGGATCTCCTTGCAGACGTTGTCGGACGCCTCAATGTACAGAACCGGCGCGTCCGCCGACAGCGTGCCGACGTCGATGATCTCGTAGCCCTTGTCTTCCAGATGCTTTTTGACTTTCTGCTTGAGCTCAAAGCCAAGCGGGTCAGCTCCCAATGCGACCTTCATAGTGTTTTCTCCTTTATATTTTTTGCGTTATAGTTTAATGACAGCCTTGACGACTTCTGCCTTATTGTTCATCGCGCGCTCGAACGCCGTCTGCGTGTCGTCAAAGCTGAACACGTCTGACGCAACGCCCGATACGTCGATGCGCCCGGCGGCGACCTGCTGGATGATCTCGGGGAACATATTGCGGTAGCGGAACACCGCGCGCACCTCCGCCTCGTTGAGGTAGAGATTGCGGAAGCTGAACGCGACCTCGCCGAGGACGTTGCCGACCACAACGATCACGCCGCCGCGCCCGACCAGCTCGCTGGTCTGCGCCGCCGTGACGCGGTTGCCCGCCGTCTCGAACACAACGTCAAAGCCCGCGCCCGCGGTGAATTTTTCGCGCAGCGCCGCAGTATCGCCGTCCGTTTTGG
>CALACZ010000092.1 GCA_937890735.1 uncultured Bacillota bacterium | reverse complement strand
ATCGACTTTTCTTTACTTTTTTCTCTGCGGGTGGTATGATGGGCGCAGAAGATCCGACAGGAGGTCGCGCCATGAATACCTGCATCAAATGCGGCAAGCCCATCGCCGACGGCGAGCTGTTCTGCGCCGCGTGCAGTTTGAATCCCTACGACTTTACCGACACGCCCGAAAGCGCGCCCGCGCCGAGCGTGCCGGGGCAGCTCCGCGCGCCGGTACGGCAGGTGAAAAAGCCTGCGGCGGCGCCTGCGCCGGTGAAGCCGGTGCGGAGGCGAATCGGCGCGGGGATGATCGTTTTGATCGTGGTGACGGTGCTGTCACTGGCGGCTGCGGCGTACGGCTTGCTCACGCTCTCCTCCCGCCGGGTGGCGCTGCGGCTGCGCGAGGAGGAGATGACGCGGCAGGAGGCGGAGGTATCCGCGCTGCGCACGGAAAACGGCGAGCTGGCGGAGCAGGTCTCGCAGCTCGAGAGCGACCTGTCCGCCAAAAACGAGCTGATCGAAACGCTGCGCGAGAACATCGACACCGCCGAATCCGCCGCCAGCCAGACGCAGTACGACATGACGACCCAGCAGGCGGAGCTGGAAAAGCTGGAGCAGGCGCTGGAGGACAAGCAGGCAGAGCTGACGGCGCAGGAGGAAAAATACGACGCGCTCGTTGAGCAGAGCGCCGCGGCGCAGGCGGCGGCGGACTTTATGCAGTCCTACGTCGTGCTGGTGGAAAACGACGGGACGGGGCTCTACCACCGCTACGGGTGCAGCCGCTTCGCGGGCAAGACGTTCTGGGCGTACAGCCGGAAGCTCGCCGAAAACAGCGGCTATTCGCCGTGCCCGGTGTGCGTGCAGTGATGTAGTACATGTTGTATTATAATGTATAGACCGAGCCGCGGACGCTGTCCGCGGCTCGGCTGAGCGTTTCAAAAAAGTATTTTTGAAACGCTCTCAAACGAAAACCGCTTCGCTGGGTTTCCGTTTGAAAAGGCTTGCACTGCGCTGCGCGCATAATTTTTGTGCAAGCACAAAAATTCTACACTCCGCTCCGTGAGCAGTATTTTCTGCGACGTACACGCCGCCGCAGAAAATGATTTGAATCATTTTTGCGCCTGCGGGCGCAAAACTCTGCGAGGCTTCTTCGACAAACTGGACCGAGCTGTGGGTATTACTCACAGCTCGGTTTTTGTCATTTCATCCAGTTTTTGCATGGAAATTTTGTGGGTACTCACAAAGATTTCCATACTCCCTTTACGGACAAACGTCCGTCAGGTATAATACTTGATAAACTTTGATTTATTGTTGTAAATCAGAGAAGAATCGGGAAAAGAGAAGCAAGGGAGAATAGCATGGAAAACAAACGTGCCTCCTGGGGGAGCAATCTCGGCTTTATGCTCGCCGCGATCGGCTCTGCCGTGGGTCTGGGCAACATCTGGGGCTTCCCATACAAGATGGGCCGCAGCGGCGGCTTTACGTTCCTGCTGGTCTATATTCTGCTGGCGGTGTTCGTGGGCATGGTCATCATGTCCAGCGAGCTGGCGCTGGGGCGCAGGACGCGCACGGGCGTGGTCGGCGCGTACCGCGCGGTCAGCAAAAAATTCAAGTGGGTCGGCTGGCTGGGCATCCTCTCGCCGTTCCTCATCATGAGCTTTTACGCGGTGCTGGGCGGCTACTGCTTCCAGTATATGTCTCTCAACATGGCGGAGCTGTCGTTCGGGCTGAGCAGCATCTTCGGCGCGTCCATCGACGGCTCGACCACGTTCGGCTCGATGCTCTCAAACCCGTTCGGCAGCGCGGTGTTCACGCTGCTGTTTCTGGGGATCTGCATGGTGATCGTCAAGGGCGGCATCGCCGAGGGCATTGAAAAATTCAACAAGATCGGATTGTCGGCGCTGTTCGGGATGCTCATCATCGTCATCATCCGCTCCGTGACGCTGCCGCACGCGGAGGAAGGTCTCAAGTATATGTTCGTCCCGGGCTACGCCGTCAAGGCGGGCTTTACCGACGAGACGCCGAGCCTCATCTCGGTGCTCGCAACGGCGGGCGGGCAGATGTTCTTCTCGCTGTCGCTGGCGATGGGCACGATGGTCATGGCGCTCATGGTCGGCTGGGAGCTGAAGCCGGCGCTGCTGCTGGACGAGATCCATAACGGCGAGCATTCGGCGTTTTTCAGCGCGTTTTATACCGTCTGCATCAAATTCATCTGCCCGGTGGTCATGGCGTTCGTCCTGGCGGGGCAGCTCATCGACTTCTTCGCCTGCCCGCAGACGAAAGGCTTCATCCAGCCCCTCTGCTACGGCGTGTCCGCCGCGCTGCTGGCGATCTTCTGGATCGTCGCCGCCGCGGGCAATAAAAAGCCCGCGAAAGCGTAAAAAAGCCGTCCTCCCATTCGGGAGGGCGGCTGTACATCTTTTGACGCGCCCCGTGCCTCCCTACCCTTTTTGGAGAAGGCATAGGCAGCGGCTAATTACGCAGCAGCACCCGCGCGAGGCTTCGCGCGGGCGCTGTTTATTGATCTCACAAATTCTTCAACCGATCAAAGAAACTTTTCCTCTTTGGCTGGGTGTCCTCCGATGAGGCGGCGTCAAACTCGCGCAGGAGGTCTTTCTGCTTCTGCGTGAGCTTCTGCGGCGTTTCCACGACCACGGTGACGAACTGGTCGCCGCGCGTCTTGTAGCCGACATACGGAATGCCTTTGCCGCGCAGACGGAATTTTGTGCCCGTCTGCGTTCCCTCCGGGATCTTGTAGCGCACCTTGCCGTCGAGCGTCGGCACCTCGATCGTCGCACCCAGCGCCGCCTGGGCAAATGTAATGGGCATCTCGCACAGCACGTTCGCGCCGTCGCGCACGAAAATATCATGCTTGCGCACGCGTACCGTCACGAGCACATCGCCGTTCGGACCGCCGTTTGAGCCCACATTGCCCTCATCGCGCACGCGGAACGACTGCCCGTTGTCGATGCCTGCCGGGACCTTGACGCGCAGGGTCTTGTTGCGGCGCACCTTGCCCTTGCCGCGGCAGGTGGGGCAGGCGTCCTTGATGATCTTGCCCTGACCGCCGCACTTGGGGCAGGGCTGGTTAGACTGCATGGTCATGCCCATGAAATTCTGCTGCGTACGTACCGTGCCTGTGCCGTGGCAGTATGCACACGTCTCCGGCTGTGCGCCGTCCTTGCAGCCCGTGCCGTGGCAGGTGGGGCAGGCCTCGATGCGTCCGAACGTGATCTCCCGCTCGCAGCCGAACGCCGCGTCCACAAACGAAATTTCGATCTCCGCCACCACGTTCTGTCCCTTGGTGGGACCGCTCCGCCGTGCGGAGGAGGCGCTGCCTGCGCCGCCGCCGAAGAAATCGCCGAAAATATCACCCATGTCGCCAAAGCCAAAGCCGCCTGTGCCGCCTGCCCCGCCGCCAAAGCCGCTGAAGGGACTGCCGCCGGCGTTCGGGTTGAAGTTCGGGTCGACGCCCGCAAAGCCGTACTGGTCGTAGCGCGCCTTCTTCTCGGCATCGGACAGGACCTCATACGCCTCGTTGACTTCCTTGAATTTTTCTTCTGCGGTCTTATCTCCGGGATTCTGATCGGGATGGTATTTCATCGCCAGCTTGCGGTAGGCTTTTTTGATCTCCGCATCCGACGCGTTTTTCTCCACGCCCAGAACCTCGTAATAATCCCGCTTATTCTGATCTGCCATCTGTTCTCACCTCAATCTGGTGGGGTAAACCGCCGGGCAGGGGCGGACTGCTCCGCCCCTGCCCGGCGCGTTAAGCGCCTTACTTTACCTCTTCGTAATCGGCATCGACAACACCGTCGTCATTGCCGCCGTTGTTCGGCGCGCCCTGCGCACCGGCTGCCGCGTTCGCATCGCCCTGCGGCGCTGCGTTCTGGTAAATCTTCTCGGACACAGCGTAGAAGGTCTTCTGCACCTCGTCGGTCGCCGCCTTGATCGCCGCCACGTCCGTACCCTTCTGGGCTTCCTTCAGCTTGGCGATGGCAGCCTCCACAGGGGCTTTGTCCTCTGCCGTGACCTTGTCGCCCATTTCGCTGAGCGTCTTCTCAGACTGGTAGATGACCTGATCCGCCGTGTTGCGCGCGTCGACCTCGTCCTTGCGCGCCTTATCCTCGGCGGCATACTGCTCGGCGTCCTTCACAGCCTTGTCGATGTCCTCCTTGGAGAGGTTCGAGGAGGCGGTGATGGTGATCTTCTGCTCGGCGCCCGTGCCAAGATCCTTCGCCGAGACGTTCACGATGCCGTTGGCGTCGATGTCGAACGTGACCTCGATCTGCGGCACGCCGCGCGGCGCGGGAGCGATGCCCGTCAGCTGGAACTTACCGAGGGTCTTGTTGTCCGCCGCCATCTCACGCTCGCCCTGAAGCACATGGACTTCCACGGACGTCTGATTGTCCGCCGCGGTGGAGAACACCTGGCTCTTCTTGGTCGGGATGGTGGTGTTGCGCTCGATGAGCTTGGTGAACACGCCGCCCATGGTCTCAATGCCCAGCGACAGCGGGGTCACGTCCAGCAGCAGCACGCCCTTCACGTCGCCGCCGAGAACGCCGCCCTGGATCGCCGCACCGATGGCGACGCACTCGTCGGGGTTGATGCCCTTGAAGCCTTCCTTGCCGGTCAGCTTCTTGACCTCCTCCTGCACCGCCGGGATACGGCTCGAGCCGCCGACGAGCAGGACCTTGGAAATATCGTTCGCGGTCAGACCCGCGTCCGCCATCGCCTGCTTCACAGGACCCACGGTCGCCTCGACCAGATGCGCGGTCAGCTCGTTGAACTTTGCGCGCGTCAGCGTCACGTCCAGATGCTTCGGACCGTTCGCGTCCGCGGTAATATACGGCAGATTGATGTTCGAGGTCGTCACGGTGGACAGCTCGATCTTTGCCTTTTCGGCAGCCTCCTTCAGACGCTGCATGGCGACCTTGTCGCTGGACAGGTCGATGCCCTCGGACTTCTTGAACTCGTCCACAAGGTACTTGATGATGCAGTCATCAAAATCGTCGCCGCCGAGGTGGGTGTTGCCGTTGGTGGCAAGCACTTCGATCACGCCGTCGCCGATGTCCAGGATGGACACGTCGAACGTGCCGCCGCCGAGGTCGTACACCATGATCTTCTGCTCGGCTTCCTTGTCGATGCCGTAAGCCAGCGCCGCCGCCGTCGGCTCGTTGATGATGCGCTTGACGTCCAGACCCGCGATCTTGCCCGCGTCCTTCGTCGCCTGACGCTGCGCGTCGTTGAAGTACGCAGGAACGGTGATGACGGCTTCCGTCACCGGACCGCCCAGATACGCCTCTGCGTCCGCCTTCAGCTTCTGCAAAATCATCGCGGAAATTTCCTGCGGGGTATATTTCTTGCCGTCGATGTCCACCTTGTAATCCGTGCCCATGTGGCGCTTGATGGACGAGATGGTGCGGTCATGATTCGTGACCGCCTGACGCTTTGCCACCTGACCGACCATACGCTCGCCGGTCTTGGAGAATGCCACCACCGACGGGGTGGTGCGGTTGCCTTCCGCGTTCGTGATGACAACAGGCTCGCCGCCCTCCATCACAGCCACGCAGCTATTGGTCGTACCAAGGTCAATGCCAATGATCTTACTCATAATTTTGTTCCTCCTGATTGTAATATGGAAAGTTTGATCTATAAAAATTTTAACTTTAACTCAGAGTTCTGATTTTCTGCCGCGCTCAGTTCGCGACCTTGACCATCGCGAACCGCACGACCTTGCCGCCGAGCAGGAAGCCCTTCTGGAACACCTCGGCGATCACATTCTCGCCCAGCGTCTCATCCTCGCAGTGCATCACCGCGTTGTGCAGCGCCGGATCGAACGTCTCGCCCGCCTCGCCGAACGGCTTCACGCCCAGCGCCTCAAAGACGCTTACGAGCTGATTCATCGTCATCTCCACGCCCTTTTTGAACGCCTCGTCGGCGGTCTGCTGGGAAAGCGCCCGCTCGAGATTGTCGTACACCGGCAGGAACTTTTCCACCGTCGCCGCGCGCGCGTCGGCATAAATGCCGTCCTTTTCGCGCTGCGAGCGCTTGCGGAAGTTATCATATTCCGCCGCCAGGCGCAGATAGCTGTCGTGCTCGGCGGCGAGCTTCTGCTCCGCCTCGCGCAGCCTTTCCGCCTCGCCAGGCTTGTGCTTCGGCTGCTTCTCGGGCTTTTCCGCCGACGCGGCCGCTGTCTCAGCCGCTGTCTGCGGCTGCTGCCCGGTCTTTTTTGCCTCTTCGGCTGCGGCTTCCTCCGCCGCCTTCTTTTTTGTGTCTTCGCTCATCGTATCTATGCCTCCGGGTCTTTTTCATGGTCGCCGCCTGCGGGCGGCAGCGCGGCGTCGCCGGGCTTCTGAAACATCCTGCCAAGATTCTCGGCAAAATAGCTCAGCCGCGCGGTGATCTGCGCGTAATCCATACGCGTCGGTCCCACCACGCCGATCATGCCCTGCATCCCGTCGCCAATATCGAACTTCGTCATCACCACGCTGGTGTTCTTCAGCTCCGCCGCAACGTTTTCAGGTCCGACCAGGATCTGCGTCCCGTTCTTTCCGGCAAGCACCGGCAGGCACGAGGCAACGTCCTTGTCGAACGATGCCAGCACCGTCTGCGCCTTGTCAACATCGCGGTATTCCGGCTGCGCCAGCAGCCTTGCCTGCCCGGTCATGTAGACCTCGCCGGGCTTTTCGTGCAGCAGCTCCAGCAAAAACTCCGCCACCAGCGGCGCCAGCGGCGCCGCCGTCCCGGCCTGACGGGTGATGCGCGCAAGCACATCGGGCGTTACGCCCTCCGCCGTCAGCCCGGTCAGCGATGTGTTGAGAAACGCCGCGAGCGTGTGCAGATCCTGCTCGTTTACTTCCAGCGGCAGGCGAATGAGCTTGTTTCTGACCTGGTCGTTATCCAGCATCACCACAAAAATGACGCTCTGAGAACCGGTCTGAATGAGGTCAAAGCGCTTTGCCGTCACAGGCTTTGCCGGTGCGGCGAGCGCGTAGGCAGGCAGATTTGTCAGCTTGGACACAAGCCTTCCGACCTGGGAGATCGCCTGATCGACCTGCTGCATCCTGCCCTCCAGGGCCTGATTGATCGACCGCGTCTCCTCCACCGACAGCCGGTATTCCTGCATCAGCTCATCCACATAGAACCGATACCCCGCCGCCGACGGCACGCGCCCCGCGGACGTGTGCGGCTGCTCCAGCAGCCCCAGCGCCGTCAGCTCCGCCATCTCGTTGCGGATGGTCGCGGAGGAAAGATCCATATCCGGCATCGCGGCGATCGTCTTGGAACCCACCGGCTCTGCGGTGCGGACGTAGCTGTCTACGATCGCGCGCAGAATTTTTCTTTTGCGCTCCGAAAGCTCCAAACCTCCTCGCCTCCCGATTTGAGTTTGCGTTTAGCACTCATCATCTCTGAGTGCTAAACGCAGTGTACCACCATCCGTTTGCAAAGTCAATACCTTACATTGTGAATTATTTGTAAATCTATACATTCCCGCGCGATCCGCCCGACCGCGCAGAGCCGGGGCTTCGGCAGAGCATAAAATTACCCCCGCGCGGCTGTGACGTGCCGCGCGGGGGGGGGCTCTTAATATCCCGGTTTGCCGAGCAGGTGGAACATATTTTTCTTATATGCCTCCACGCCGGGCTGGTTGAAGGGGTTGACGCCGCTCATGTAGCCGGACACGCCGCAGGCGAACTCGAAGAAGTAAATGAGCGCGCCGACGGCTTCCTCGTTGTCCTTTTCCAGCCGCAGGACGGTGACGGGCACGCCGCCGTCAATGTGCGCGGCGCGGGTCGCCTGCATCGCCTTTTCGTTGATGTAGCTCATCGTGCGCCCCGCGAGGTAGTTCAGCCCGTCGAGGTTCTCCTCGTCGCTCGGCACGCGCACCTCGGTGCGCGCGTGGTCAAAGAACACGACCGTTTCCTGGAGCATCCGCTCGCCGTCCTGGATATACTGCCCCATGGAGTGCAGGTCGGGCGTCAGATCGACGGAGGCGGGGAAAATGCCCACGCCGTCCTTGCCCTCGGACTCGCCGTAGAGCTGCTTCCACCACTCCGCCATAAAGCGGAACGCGGGCTCGTAGGCGGCGAGGATCTCGACCTTTTTGCCCTGCTTGTAGAAATACTGCCGCTGCATGGCGTACTGCGCCGCCGCGCTGGAAACGCCCTCGGCGAGAATTTGCCTGCGCTCCTCCTGCGCGCCGCGCATAAGCCGGTCTATGTCGATGCCCGCGCAGGCGATGGGCAGCAGACCCACCGCGGTGAGCACGCTGTAGCGCCCGCCGACGTTGTCGGGCACGACGAACGTCTCGTAGCCCTCCTGGGTCGCCAGCGTCTTGAGCGCGCCGCGCGCCTTGTCGGTCGTGGCGAAGATGCGCTCGCGCGCACCGTCCTTGCCGTACTTCTTTTCCAGAAGCTCCCTAAAAATACGGAAGGCGATGGCGGGCTCGGTGGTCGTGCCGGACTTGGAGATGACGTTCACGGAGAAATCGCGGTCGCCGATCATGGTGAGCAGCTCCGACAGCGCCTCGCCGGAGATGCCGTTGCCGGCGAAGTAAATATCGGGCGTATTTTTGGGCAGCGCGTTGTAGTTCGGGCTTTTCAGCAGCTCGATGACGGCGCGCGCGCCGAGATACGACCCGCCAATGCCGATGACGACGAGCGCCTTGGAGTTCGCCTGGATCTTTTTGGCGGCAGCCTGAATACGGGCAAATTCCGCGCGGTCGTAGTGTTCGGGCAGGTCCACCCAGCCGGTGAAGTCATTGCCCGCGCCGGTGCCGTGCACCAGCGTGTCGATCGCTGCCTTGCAGGCAGCCGCGTCCGGCGCAGGTGCAAATTTCTGCGTGCCGGTGAGATCAAGTTTTATCATATGAGTATCCTCCTTGGTGATGGATTTTTATGGGTTTATGAGATGCCCCGTGGTTCGTCGTAATGTAGGGGAGGGGCTTGCCCCTCCCGGCAGGTTGCACAATCAAAATTGCAGGTATTTTCGGCGACAACGTAAAACGTTCTGTAGGGGCGGACGACCCTGTCCGCCCGTTGGGCAATTACGGGTTTGCTGCAACGTATCGTAAAAACGGACGTGCGGCGTGCGGGGAGAGCGCGGCATCGACCCCTACAAATGTTGTACGGATTCGCATTGGTGCATCCATGTTTGCGGGTGCATACCGCCGGGCGGACAGAGTCGTCCGCCCCTACGGGTGCGTGCGTATTCGCATGGGTGCATTCAAGTTTGTAATATTGTACCGCGCGGGCGGGGCAAGCCCCGCCCCTACGTTACGACAAATTGGGGTAGGCTTCTGCGTCATTTACGCCTGCGCGTTAAAGTGCAGCATCGCCGCGCCGATCATGCCGGCGTCGTTGCCGAGCTGGGCGGGGACGAGCGCGCCGTGCGCGGCGTGGTAGAAGCAGCGCTCGTTGACCAGCGCCTCAAGCGGGGCGAACAGGAACTCGCCCGCGCCGCTGAGGCCTCCGCCGATGGCGAGGACCTCGGGGTCGAGGAGGTTGAAAATCGACGCACACGCCGAGGCGAGGTGGCGCTGATAGTCTGCAAAGACCGCCTTTGCCGCGTCGTCGCCCGCGCGGGCGCAGTCCACGACGAATTTGGCATCGACCTTTGCCGCGTCGCCGCCGCTCATTTTCGCGAGCAGACTTTCGGGGTGCGCCTGCATGGCGCGCGCACCCTCGCGCGCGAGCGCGGAAGCGGAGCAGTACGCCTCGGCGCAGCCGCGGTTGCCGCAGGTGCACGCCTCGCCGCCCTCGACAAGGTAAATATGCCCCAGCTCCGAGCCGTGGTGCATCCCGCCGGTAAACAGCCGCCCGTTCAGGATCGTGCCGCCGCCGAGCCCCGTGCCGAGCGTGATGAGCACGCCCGTTTTGCACCCGCGCAGCGCCCCGCGGTACAGCTCCGCCAGCGCCGCGCCGTCGGCGTCGTTCGCCATATACACCGGCACGCCGGGAAAGCGCCGCTCGATGAGGTCGCGGAACGGGACGTTGTGAAAGCCGAGATTGTGCGCGTCGAGCACCGTGCGGCACTCCGCGTCCAGCGAGCCGGGCACGACGATGCCCACGCTCTGCACGTCCGCCCCGCCCGCGCCGACCTGCCGCAGCACATCGTCCGCCGCGCACTTCACCGCGTCCGCCACGGCGTCCGCGCCATTGTGCGGGAAGGGCACGCTCGTGCGCGCCGCGAGATTGAGCTCTTCATCGACCAGCCCGAGCTTGATGTTCGTGCCGCCGATGTCCACGCCGATCTGATACATATCGCATCCTCCTAAAGTGTGGAAAAAAACCACTAAATCCCAAAATATTTGGCAAAATTGTTGTAAAAAATTTTTTCTTCCGTCTCCTTGCCGAGCCCCAGCGCGCGGAACTGCGCCACCATCTCCGCCGGCTTCCACATCGGAAAATCCGTGCCGAAGAGCATCCGATCCTCGCCGTAGCGGTCGAGCATCCGCAGGATAAACTCGCGGCTGACCAGCGGCGTGGTGCTGGACGTGTCGTACACGACGGGATCGGGCAGCGGGTGCTCATACGCGTGCTGCCACGTCTGCCAGCCGCCGAAATGCGCGGCGATCGGGCGCAGGTCGGGCACTTGGCGCATCAGGTTCAGCAGCCGCTCGGGGCTGGAGAGGTCGGAGCGCGCGTCGCCCATGTGAAACAGCACCGGGAGATTTCGCTTTGCGATGGCGCGGTACGTTTCCACGCCCGTGGGATCGTCGATGGCGAGATGCTGAAAATCCGGGTGGATCTTTACGCCGCGCAGCCCCAGCTCCAGCATCCGATCCAGCTCCTCCTCCACGCCGGGCATCCCGGGGTAGACCGAGCCGAAGCCGATGTACTGCGGACATTCGCGCACCGCCCCCGCGAGAAAATCGTTGATGTGGCGCACCTGAGAGGGGGACGTTGCCGAATTGCAGACGATGCCGCAGGTGATCTGCGCCTCGCGGTGCTCGGATAGCAGCTGCGAAAGGCTCGCGGGGCGCGGCGGCTCGCTCGTGCCGTAAAAGGCAGAGATGGAGTGCGTCGCCTTTTCGGCGAGCGCGTCGGGGAATATATGCGCGTGAACGTCTGCGATCTTCATGAGAAAACGGTCCTTCTTCTGCGTCATTTCAATAGGATAATATACCACAGATCGCCTGTATTGACAAGCTATTTTGCGCTGCGGAGGGTGATCGTGCCGCAGTGGTCGGTGCGCAGGATATTTGCGCCCGCGGCGGCAATGCGGCGAAGCGCGCCGTCCGACGGGTGACCGTAGGAATTGCCCGCGCCGACGCTGATGAGCACCGTTTCGGGCTGCACGCGGGTCAGCAGCGCCCAGCCCGTCGAATTTTCCGCGCCGTGGTGTCCGGCGACGAGCAGCTCCGCGCGCGGCATCGTCCCCTCGCGCAGCCAGTCCTGCTCGCCGTGGTGGTCGAGGTCGCCGACGATCAGCGCGTCAAACTCGCCCGCCGAGGCGAGGATGCAGACGCCGTTGTTGCCCCGCGACTGCGCGCCGCAGGGCAGATACAGGCGCAGGCTGCCGCCGGGAAACTCCAACGTCTCGTCGCCGCGCACCATTTGAATTTGCGTGCCGGATGCTTCGGCGGCTGCGAACAGTGCCGCTTGTGCTTCTTCTTCGTCCGGCAGGTCGGGGATGTAGAGCGTGTCCACCTGCGTTTCCCGCAGGAACTCCGCCGCGCCGTTTACATGGTCGCGGTCGTAGTGCGTGAGGACGAGCGCGTCCACGCGGCGCGTGCCGCTTTGCAGGAGCGACCGGGCGGCGTATGCCCCGATGGAGGGCGACCAGCGGCTGCCGCCGCAGTCGATGACGGCGCAGAAATCGCCGCTGCGGAACGTGACGCACTGCCCCTGACCGGCGTCCAGCGCCGAAAGCGTGAAGCCCGGCACGCGCACGCTCAGGCAGCTCAGTGCCGCGCAGAGGGCGAACGTCCCGCAAATTGCCGCCGCGGCATACCACCGGCGCAGCGCCGGGATGCACAAAAGCCCGAGGAGCGACAGCCACAAAAACTCCGAAAACGTCAGCCAGTACGCATCGTCCGTCAGCACGGCGGCGTACATCGGGCGCGAGAGCACCCGCGCCGCGCCGAGCACATACCGCGCCAGCCACGTCAGCACGCCGCCGCAAATTTTAGCCGCCGGAAGCCAGAGCAGCCCCAGCAGGCACACGGCAAAGCCGCCCGCAAACAGGATCGTCACCGCCCAGAGAATGAGCAGGTTCGACAGCGGCGCGACGAGCGAGCAGACGCCGAAATAATACGCCGCCAGCGGCAGCGTGAGCGCCGTTGCCGACAGCGTGCCGGAAACGCCGGACGTGACGGCATTCGCCAGCGTCCGCCCGATCGGGCTTTTCGCCATCCGCTGAAACACTTTGGAAGCCAGCATCGCCCGCCGCGTGCGGGCGTAGAACAGCACCAGCCCCGCCACCGCGCAGAACGAGAGCTGCAAGCCCGCCGACGCGATGCACCATGGGTCTTGGACGAGCAGCATCAAAAGCGCGGCGGCAAGCGCCGTGGGCGCGTCGTATTCGCGCTTCATGAGCGGGGCGTAAATTAAAAGCGCCTGCATCAGCGCCGCGCGGACTGTGGACGGGCTTGCACCCGTCATGAGCGTGAACAGGATCAAAACCGGCACGCAGACGAGCAGCTTCAGCCGCCGATTCCGGATCACGCCGGAGATCATCCAGACCAAGATCGAGACGTGCATCCCGGAGATGGCGACGGCGTGATACACGCCCGCCTGCTGGAGGCTCACCGTGTCCGCTTCGCTTAAGCCCGTGCGAACGCCGGTCAGCAGCGCGGTCAAAAGTCCGCGCACATCCTCCGGGAAAAGTTCGGCGCACAGCGCCTGCAAGCGTGCCGACAGCCGCGCCGCGAAAAATCGCACGGACGGGCGCGTGCACGGCGTGAGCGTTATGCTGCCGGCGCGCAGCGTCAGCATCGTCCCCCGCGCGCGGACATACAGCTCGTCCCGTGCGTCGGTGCGGTGCGCGGCGGCGTCGCATTCGATCGTGTCGCCCGGCTGCGGGATCGACGCGGGCGCGTCCGTCCAGTATAAAACGCCCTCAAATTCGCGCCCGCCCACCGGCACGAGCACCGCCGCGCGCCAGCCGTAGTCCGTCCGCTCCGCCTGCTCCAGCACGCGCACCGTGTACGCCGCGCGCGCCTCCGGCAGGCTGTCCAGCGGTCTCAGAAACAGCGCATCATAGGCGGTCGTCCATAAAAGTCCCGCGAGCAGCCCCAAAACGCACAAAAGCGCCGCCCTGGCAGCCCGGCGGCGCACGAAAACGCATAAAACCGCAGCGCAGCCCGCCGCAGCGGCAGACGGCAGCGCCCAAGCGCCCGGCATCGCCAGGCACAAAAACAGGCAAGCCCCCGCAAACCCGCCGCAAAACAGCACGAGCCTGCGCATAGAACTCCCCTCCGTTCGTCAAAATATTATAAATAGTATAGCACCGGCGTGCAGAATTTTCCACATGGAATTTTGGAAAATCCGCAAAAGTCCCATGCGTTGACAACCGGGC
>CALACZ010000091.1 GCA_937890735.1 uncultured Bacillota bacterium | reverse complement strand
TTGCCGATGATGATGCCCTTGTGGCTCGCCTTTTCGCAGTAGATGGTCGCGTCGATGTCAATGACGCCGTCCTCGCGCTCGGAGAATTTCGTGATCTCCACCGCCGTGCCGTGCGGGATCTCGCGCTCCAGATTCCACAGCAGCTTTTCGCGGATGATCTCCGCCATGACCTGCTTTTCCGGCTGGTCGGTGACCATATCGTCCGGGAAAAACTGCGGACCGGGCTGCGCGAATTTTTCGCACTCCTCCAGGACCTGCGCCACACCGTCGCGCCATTTGGCGCTGATGGGCAGCACCGCGGCGAAGTCCATCTCGCTCTGATACGCGGCGATGACCGCCAGCAGCGCTTCTTTTTCCACGGTGTCGATCTTGTTGATGACCAGAATGCACGGCGCGCCGTTGGCTTTGATCTGCCGCAGCAGCTCCTGCTCCTGTTCGCCGACGTTGGCAATGGGTTCGACCATGAGGATGACCGCGTCCACATCCGCAACGGACTGGCGCACGACGTTCACCATATAGTCGCCGAGCTTCGTGCGCGGGCGGTGAAAGCCCGGCGTATCGACGAATACGAGCTGGCAGTCCTGCCGGTTCACGATGGCGCAGATGCGGTTGCGCGTCGTCTGCGGCTTATGGGACACGATGGCGATCTTTTCGCCCGCCAGCGCGTTTGTGAGCGTCGATTTACCGACGTTCGGTCGTCCGGCGATGGTGATCATGGCGGATCTTGTTGTCATTTGTTCGTACCTCTCAGTCTCTCGGCAGCGCGACCTCCGCGAGGATTGCTTCCTCGCGGGCGCGCATCTGGCGCTTCATCGCGCCTTCGTCCATATGGTCATAGCCCAGCAGGTGCAGCACGGAGTGGATGGTCAGATACCCCACCTCGCGCGCGGCGCTGTGCCCAAATTCCTTTGCCTGCGCGCAGGCGCGCTCATAGGAGATCGCCATGTCGCCCAGCGGCACGAGCCCCGTGCCGGGGTCACGGTACTCTGTCCAGTCCTCGGGCGGCTGCCCGGGCGTCAGCTCGAACATCGGGAACGACAGCACGTCCGTCGCGCGGTCGGTCTGCCGCGTTTCGCGGTTGAGCGCGCGGATGGTCTCATCGCCGCAGATGAGGACGTTGATCTCACACGGCACATTGATTTTTTCCAGCTTCAGCGCGGCGCGGATGCAGGTGCGGATCTGCTTTTTAACCGGCAGACTCCACAGCCCGCGCTCTTCGCAGGTAATGACGATCTTATGCTCCATGCTCATTTCCTCTTTGTGTACGAGAATTTTTTGCCCGGCGCAGCAGGCGGCTGCGGGTGCGCCTGCTCAAAGCGCTCGTAGGCGGCGACGATCTGCTGCACGAGCTGATGGCGCACCACGTCCGCGCCCGTCAGGCGGCAGATGGCGATGTCCTCCATATTTTCCAGCACACGCACCGCTTCTTTCAGTCCGCTCACCTTGTCGGACGGCAGGTCGATCTGCGTCACGTCGCCGGTGATGACGATCTTTGAGCCGAAGCCGAGGCGCGTTAAGAACATTTTCATCTGCTCGCGCGTGGTGTTCTGCGCCTCGTCGAGGATGATAAAGCTGTCGTCCAGCGTCCGCCCGCGCATATACGCCAGCGGCGCGACCTCGATATTCCCGCGTTCCAGATACTTGTTGTACGTTTCAGGACCTAACATATCGAACAGCGCATCATAGAGCGGGCGCAGGTACGGATCGACCTTATTCTGCAGGTCGCCCGGCAAAAAGCCCAGCCGCTCCCCCGCTTCCACGGCGGGGCGCGTGAGGATGATGCGGTTGACGGTCTTGGCGCGGAAGGCGTTCACCGCCTCGGCGACCGCCAGATACGTCTTGCCCGTGCCGGCAGGGCCGACGCCGATGGTCACGGTATTTTTTTCGATGGCGCGCAGATATTTCTGCTGCCCGATGGTCTTTGCCTTCACGGGCTTGCCGCGCGCGGTGACGCACACGACATCCTTCGCCATCTGGCTGACCTTGTCCTCGTTGCCGGTCTTGACGAGCGAGATGAGGTAGCGCACCTTCTGCTCGTCAATATCCTCGCCCTTGGCGGCAAGCGACAGCAGCGCCTCGAGCGCCCGCGCGCCCTGATCCGCCGCCTCCTCGTCGCCCTGAATTTTCAGCTCCGTGCCGCGGTTCGTGATGCGCACGCCGAACTCCGATTCGATGCGCTTGATATTTTCGTCAAACGACCCGAATACGTCGATCAGGCATTCCACACGTTCTGCATTGATGGTCTTTTCAATCATTCGCAATTCCGTCCTTAAAAATCTCGGCGTTTACCATGCGGGCGATCATCTCCTCGCACTCCAGAGCCGCGTACAGCCGCCAGCAGCCGCCCTCATGCCGCAGCGTCAGGCGGCTTTTCGTGATCGTCCCGGCGATCATATCCTGCCGGGCGCGGCGGATGGCGTCGCGCTCGAGAAGTGCGCGCACATTCGGCTCGCGCGCCTTCATTTCCTCTGTATCATAAACGTTTTGCTCGCTGATTTCAATAGCAACCGGCAGTAAATGCCCGCCCGGAAGAACAATTTGTATCCGCCGCGTCGTGCGCTCGCAGTTTTCTCCCGCGCGGGAGCTGCCGGTCAGGCTCACGCGCCTGCGCCCAAAAATCAGACTGACGCTGCGCTTCGTCTGCCCCGTGGGCACTTTGCGCAGCGCGGTGTCGGGCAGAACGGTGCAGCTTTTGCGCCACGTCGCGGCGTAAATTTCCGCCAGCGCCCCGACGACCTGCGTCTTGTAGCCCCAGTCGAGATAGCCGGAGACGAGCATCTGCCCCGCCGACACCACATCGCCCACCTTGCAGAGGCTTCCGCCCTCGTACACCGCGACCCGCGTGAGCACACCCGCGCGGCTGGCGACAACGTTGCGCGCCGTGCGCCGGTCGTTGACCGGCTCGGTCACCGGGCGCTCGCGCACGACCACCACCGCCGTGCCGCCGCTCTGCTGGATGGTGAGCCACTGCAGCTCCGGGATGCGGCAGAGCATCTGGTTTTTGACCTCCTGCGGCTTGATGGACGGTCCGTATGTGCCGAAGCCCACGCCGATGGCGTCGAGCTCGCGCAGGATCTTCTGCGTGGGCACGCGCTCGTTGCCGCTGACCTCGTAAAACCAGACAAATCTCGGCAGGATCGCGGCGGCAAGCACCAGAAGAAGCAGCGCCGCGCACAGCCCCCAGCGTTTTTTCAACGGCGCGAGCGTCCGCGCAAGCCCCCACTGCCTGACCGGCTCGAGCGAGCACATGGCGCGCTGCGCAGCGAGTCTCGCGCGCGGCAGGTCTCGCGTTAAAATGGTCGCCTCCAGATGCAGCTCGTCAACGCGGCAAATTTTCCGCGCGGGGATGCCGCGCCGCGCAAATTCGTTGAGCGCCCACTGCACGCTCGCGCCCGTCACGCGCACGCGGCAGCAGCCGAGCACATACCACAAAACGCCCCACATTACACGCCGCCCTCCAGATACGTCACGGCGCGGATCTTCCCCGTGACACACAGCCGGTCGCGCCGCATCTGGCGCACCTCAAGACCGCTGCCCTCGATCTTCACCGCGCCGCCATCGAGCGCGGCGACGATCTCGTGCGGCTCATATTCCACGATCGTACACGGGCAGTCCACGCTGCACTCGGTAAAGCCGCACAGCGTCACGCACGGCGCGCCCGCCGCCTCGCCCGGCACGTCCAGCCGCGCACAGACTGCCTGTAATGCCTTTTTTGCAAACTTCATCCTGTCCACCTCGTTTCGTTCTATCCTATGCCGCCGGGACTAAATTTTTCCGCTCCGGCATACGTTTGTCCCGAGGTGGTGCGGATGAAAACACGGCTGCGCGGAATTTTGCAGGCGTTTTTGCTTGTCGGATGGGCGGCGTTTTTGCTGCTGCGCCCGCAGCAGGCGGCGCAGGCGGTGACGGAGGGGCTGGCGCTCTGCGCGGGCGCGGTGCTCCCGGCGCTGTTCCCGTTTTTCGTCTGCACGGGGATGCTGAACGCACTGGGGCTGACGCAAAAATTTGCCGCCGCCGTGTGCGCGCCGCTTGCCCGTCTGCTCGGCGTGAGCCGGGACGGCGCGGCGGTGTGGGCGGCGGGGCTGCTCGGCGGCTACCCCGCCGGGGCGCAGGGCGCGGCGGAGGGCTATCGGGACGGCAGACTCTCCGCTGCGGAGGCGGAGCATCTGGCACGCATCTCCAACAACGCCGGTCCGGGCTTTGTCTTTTCGATGGCGGGCGCGGGCATTTTCGGAAGCGCGGGCGCAGGTCTTGCGCTGTGGCTATGCCAGCTCACGTCGGCGGTGCTGCTGGGCGTGATCCTGCGCGACCATGCGCCGCGACCGCAAGCCGCTGCCGCAAGAGCGAATGCCGCGCCGCCGCTCCCCTTTTCCGCCGCGTTCACCCGTGCCGTCAAGACCGCCGGGCGCGTGTCGCTCTCGGTGTGCCTGATTGTGGTAACGTTCCGCGTGCTCTGCGGCGCGCTGGATACGATCATGCCCGCCGAAACGCCGACAGTGCTGCGCATTTTCCTCTCCGGCGTACTCGAACTGAGCGGCGGCACGGCTCTGCTCGCGCAGGCGGCGCTGCCGCGCGTGAGCGCATTCGCGCTGTGCTCGTTTTTCCTCGCATTCGGCGGCGTGGGCGTGGCGGCGCAGGTGGCAAGCGTCATGCAGGACGCGGGGCTGCGCGTGCGCGGCTACCTGCGCGCAAAGCTCTTACAGGGCGCGATCGCAGCCGCCCTGAGCGTTCCGGCTGGTCTGTTTCTGTTTGCAGACCGGCAAAATGCGCTGCGCCTCGCGGTGCTTTACGCGGCAGCTGGCACGATCTGCTTCATTTTCCGTAAAGTAATGGCTGGAAATCTGCGCGCAAAACGTGTATAATAGCTGCAAGAACGATGAAAGGCGGTACTTGCTTTGCTTTTCCGCAGAAAGATCGACCGATACTGTACCTACTGCCAGTTCGCCGGAAAAATGGACGGCGAGCATATGATCTGCCAGAAATACGGCGTTGTGCCCGTGGAGCATCACTGCCGCAAATTCCGCTATGACCCGCTCAAGCGCGTCCCCGCGCGCCCGCAGTCCGCACCATTAACCCGACACGACCCTGAAGAATTTAAGCTCTAACGCAGTAACCGCGCCGCAGTTTTTTGCTGCGGCGCGGTTTTTATCCCAGATCAAGAATTATGTAAACCAATCTTCTGTCAGCGTGAGCGGTTCTGCGATGCTGAAATACGTCAGGTCCTGCACGCCGATGACGGACAAACGCACGCTCTGCACATCCGGCAGTTCGCACAGCGTCGCCGCCACGGCGTGCACCGCCAGCGCGGCGGAGGCTTCATCCGTATCGCAGGCGGTAAATTCCTCCGACAGCACCACGCTGCAAACGCCGTCCGTCAGCGTCACGTCCACGCAGCGCGTACCGCGCGGGATGGGGGTGTCGAGATCCTGAAGTGTCGGACCGTCCAGAAGCTGCTCCAGCACGAGCTGCGGCAGCTCGCTCTGCTCGCGGTAGGCGACGGCGCGCTTTTCCGTGCGCAGCTGGCGGCTCTGCGCGGCGCAGAAATAGAGCGTCGCCGTCCACTCCGGGTTCGTGACCGACGCGTCGCGCAGAATAAAGTCGGACGCGCGGTAGCGCGCCTGCCGCCGCTCGGCGCTCACGGCGTCAGGCGTTTCGAGGCAGACCTCCTCCACGGTGCGAATTTGCGTGAGCGTCAGCGTCAGGCACGCGGCGGCGGTCGTGCGCGCCGCGCCGGTGAGCTGCGCGTAGGCATCGTTCAGCGTGAGCGTGAGCACACCGTCCTGCATGGAAAGCGCCGTGCACGCCGTGCCGCCCGGGAACGGCGAGACGAGCGTCTCATCCTGCGGTCCTGCAAAATAGAGCGCCAGAATTTCGTCAATGCCGACCTGCCGGCTCATAAGGTCGCGCGTCTCATACGCCAGCGTGCCGCCGGGCTGATTGTAGGCGACCTCCGCGCGGTTATAGTAAAAGCGGATGGGGTTCACATACTGCGTCTGCGTGATCGTGCAGCCCGCGAGCAGCAGCAGGCACAAAAGCAGCGCGAGGAAACACTTACGGCTCTTCATCGTGCCCCTCCTCCCGCTCCATGTCAAAGTACGGCAGCACAACGGTAAAGCGCGTGCCGCTGCCCTCAATAGAGCTGACGTCGATCGTGCCGAGGTTGCGCGCGACGAGCTCGCGCACGATGGAAAGCCCGAGTCCCGAGCCGCCCGCCTGCCGCGAGCGCGCCTTGTCCACGCGGTAAAAACGCTCAAAAATATGCTCCAGCGCCTCGCGCGGGATGCCCGCGCCGGTGTCCTCCACGGTGATGGTCACATCGTCGTCCGTCCGGCGGAGCTTCACATGAACGCTGCCGCCGTCGCGGTTATATTTGATGCCGTTTTCCACAAGGTTAAAGAGGATCTGATACAGATCGTCCTCCGCCGAAAGGACGAGGCAGCCGTGCTCCAGATCGCCCGTCAGGTGGATCTCGCGCCGCTCCGCCAGCGGGATGAGCATACGGAACACATGGGACACGACCTGCTCCGCGTCCACGACCTCATGCTCCAGCTCCACCGCGTGCTCCGTGCGGTTGAGCACGAGCAGCTTCTGCGCCATGCGCGTCAGGCGGTCGGACTCGCTGCCGATGTCGGCGACGAACTCGCGCATGGTGGCGGTGTCCATATCGTTCTGCAAAATGGAGTCGGACAGCAGCTTGATGGACGCCAGCGGCGTTTTGAGCTCGTGCGACGCGTCGGAGATAAACTGCCGCTGCGCGCTTTCGGAGGCCTGCAGGCGCTCGGTGAGCTTGTTGAACTCGGCGGCGAGCTTGCTGAACTCGTCCGCGCCGCGCATTCTGATCTTGTAGTTATATTCGCCCTCGCGCGCAAGGCGCACGGACGTGAGAATTTTGCGCATCCGCCCGGAGGAGATGATCGAGAAGCACACGGACGCGAGCACGATCGCGGCTTCCAGAATGACCGACCCGCGCAGGAACGTGCGCTCAAGGTCTGCGATGATCTTGCCCTGCGCCGTGTCGTACTCCATCATATAGACGCACCCGATCGTCGCGCCGTCCGTCTGCACGGGCATGGCGGCGCGGCTTTCCAGCGCGCCGCTGTCATACACGCAGTAAAAAACGTCGTTTCCGCCGAGCGCCTGCGCCACCTCTTCAAACAACACATAGCGCCCGACGCAGTTCTGACCCACGGAGGAGTCATACAGCGCGCGCGCTTCATAATCCGTGACGATCACGCGCGTAACATTCAGGTCGCCGAGAACAGAGATGACCTGCTCCACGTTTTCCACCGTCAGCGCGTCCAGCCCGCTGAACGCCGAGACGATCGGCTGGAGTTTATCCTGCGCGGCGGTGTACTTTGCCTGAAACATCAGCGTGCGCGTATTTCTCGCGGAATAGAGATTCAAAAACAGCAGCGCCAGCAGCGTGATGGCGACATACGCCAGCGCGTTGCGAAGCTGCGAGCTGCTCGGCAGCATCCCGATACGGCGTTTAGTAGCGGAAATAGTACCCCACTCCCCATTTGGTCATAATGTGCTCCGGCTCTGCCGGGTTCTGTTCCAGCTTTTCGCGCAGGCGGCGGATGTGCACGTCCACGGTGCGGATGTCGCTGCTGCTGTCATAGCCCCAGATCGCCGAGAGCAGCGCGTCGCGCGAATAGACGCGGTTCGGATTGCGCATCAGCAGCTCCGCAAGGTCAAATTCCTTGGCGGTCAGCTCCACACGGGCACTGCCGCGATACGCGTCGCGCGCCGTGCAGTCCAGCCGGATGTGCCCGCAGCGCAGCTCGTCGCGCGGCTGCTCCTTTTCCGCGGGCTTTGCGCGGCGCAAAAGCGCCCGGATACGCGCCTTGAGCTCCAGAATATTAAACGGCTTCGTCAGATAATCGTCCGCGCCGTGCTCAAAGCCCATGAGCTTATCCATGTCGTCCGCCTTGGCGGTGAGCATGATGATGGGCACGTTGGAAAATTCGCGGATGCGGCGGCACGCGCCCAGCCCGTCGAGCTTCGGCATCATCAGGTCCAGCACGATCAGGTCGATGCCGCCCGCTGCGGCAAGCTCCACAGCCTGCTCGCCGTCGCTGCCGGTCACGACGGTGTAGCCGTCGTTTTCCAGATTGAATTTGATCCCCTTGACGAGCAGAGCCTCGTCGTCCACGACCAGAATTTTCATTCGGTATTCCTCACAGTCACAAGATCTCGGATCTTTTCGTATTTTGCCTCACCGATGCCATCGACCTCCAGAAGCTGCTCCGGGGCGAGGAATCGCCCGCACAGCTCGCGATAGTCCACGATGCGCTGCGCGATCACCTCGCCGATGCCCGGAAGCTCCTGCAAGTCCTCGGCAGTCGCCGTATTGAGGTCGAGCCGGTCGTTCTCTTCGTCCGCAGAGTCCTCCACGGCTGCCTGCACAGGCTCGGCGGCTTCTTCGGGCGCGGCGCGCTGCACGCTCACCGTGCCGGGGATATGCGTCTGCATGATGAAAATGCCCAGCATCACGCCGCAGGCAAGCAGCGCCAGCGCCGGGATCGCAAATGCCGCCACACGCTTGAGCATCGCGCTCACCTCCGCCCGATTTGACATAGCGCCGGAATTTGGTATAATAGACGCAGCCGCGCCCTGCGCGGACTGTAAATTTATTTTAACACAATTCTGCCCGGTTCGGCAAGTGTGCCCCGGGAATTTGGAGTATTCTTATGAAAAAATGCAGACTTTTTCCCCTGCTGCTGGCGCTTTGTATGCTTCTGGCAGCGTTTTACCTCCCCGTTTCCGCCGCCGATGCAGCGGAGGATGCGTCCGCCGACACCGCGCAGGCAAGCGAGCCGTTTACCGTGGAGGCAAAGGCGGCGATGCTGGTGGACCTCAATACGAACCGCGTCATTTATGAGCAGAACCCCGACGAGCGCGTCTACCCCGCGAGCCTGACAAAGATCATGACGTGCCTGCTGGTGCTGGAAAACGGCAACCTGTCCGACACGGTCACGGTCGAGGAATCCGCGTTCGCCGACATTGACGGCAGCAGCAGTACCGCAGGGCTGATGGTGGGCGAGCAGCTTTCGGTCGAGAATCTGCTTTACTGCATGATGCTCATGTCCGGCAACGAAGCGAGCAACGTCGCGGCGGAGTACATTGCCGGTTCGGTCGCCGATTTTGTGCGCATGATGAACGAGCGCGCGTATGAGCTGGGCTGCGAAAACACGCACTTCTGTAACCCCCACGGGCTGCACGACGACGATCACTACACCACCGCGCGCGACCTGGTGCGCATCACGCAGGCGGCGCTCAAGAGCGAGACCTTCAAGCAGATCACAAACACCGCGACCTATACCATGCCTGCCACGAATCTCTCCGCCGAGCGCGAGCTGAGCACAACGAATCAGCTCATCCGTGACGACACCAGCAACGGCTTTTATTACAGCAAGGCCTCCGGCATCAAAACCGGCTATACCAGTCAGGCAGGGCGCTGCCTCATATCCTCCGCCAAAAGCGACGGAATGTATTTCTTGAGCGTTGTATGCGGCGCCGCCACCGAGGTCGCCGAGAGCGGCGACATTGTCATGCGCAGCTTCCCGGAGACCATCCGGCTGTTTGAGTACGGCTTTGACAATTTCGCCTATGTCACGGCGCTCTCGCCGCTCTACCCCGTCACGCAGATCGCCATCAACAATTCCGCGGGTTCGGAGTATGTCGCGCTCGCGCCGAAGGACGAAATTCGCATTCTGCTGCCGAAAAATTACGACCCCGCGCTGCTCGAGACCAAGCTGACGCTGGACGCCGGTGCGGTAGACGCGCCGGTCGCCGCCGGCAGCAGCCACGGCACGGCGGAAGTGCTGTATAACGGCGAGAGCTACGGCACGACAGAGCTGGTCGCCATCACGGACGTTGCAAAATCGGAGATCGCGGCGGCGGGCGCATCCACCGCATCGTATATCCAAAATAACTGGTGGAAGTGGCTGGTAGTGCTGATCGTGCTGGCAGTCGCGGCGTTCTTGGTGCTGCTCGTGCTGCTGGCGATCCGCCGCAGGCGGCAGCGCGAAAAATGGCTGGCGCTGCGCCGCCGCAAGCTCGACCGCATGGACCGCGGCTATGACCGGGAGGAATGACGATGGACTTTGAACAGCTCCGCAAAAGCTGCCTCGGCTGCACCGCCTGCCCCCTCTGCCAGACGCGCACGAACGTCGTGTTCGGCGTCGGCAGCGAAACGGCACGCGTGATGTTCGTAGGCGAAGGTCCGGGCGAGCAGGAGGACCTGCGCGGCGAGCCGTTCGTCGGTCCGGCAGGTCGGATGCTGGACGATATGCTCTCGATCATCGACCTCGACCGCGCGAAAAACTGCTACATCGCCAACATCGTCAAATGCCGTCCGCCGCACAACCGTGACCCGCTGGAGGTCGAGCAGGAGGCGTGCATCGGCTACCTGCGCGAGCAGGTGCAGCTGCTGCGCCCGCAGATCATCGTCTGCCTCGGGCGCATCGCCGCGATGAAGCTCATCCGCGAGGATTTTCGCATCACGCGCGAGCACGGGCAGTGGACGCAGAAAAGCGGCGTCTGGTTCATGGCGCTCTATCACCCCTCCGCCCTCCTGCGCGACGAGAGCAAGCGCCCCGACACCTTCCGCGACCTGCTGTCCCTGCGCGCCAAGATCAAAGAGATCTGCCCGGAGACGTATGAATA
>CALACZ010000090.1 GCA_937890735.1 uncultured Bacillota bacterium | reverse complement strand
GCGTCGGCGGAGGCGTCAGCCGCGGTATTGCCGCCTGCGCAGCCTGCCAGCAGGCACAGCGCCAGAGAACATACAAGGATGAGTGCAAGAATCTTTTTCATGGTTTTCCTCCTTCTCGGCTGCCGGAGCAGCCATACTTGCGGGATGTTGCGAATGCCGTACCGCGTGTCCGCGTCACATGGACGAGTGTTCGTGGCAAGAGCATTTTTATAGTTCCCTATTATAGCGACCCATCCCAGTAAATGCAAGTGTTTTCTTTCAAAAAGCCGCAAAAAATTCCGGCAAAGCAATTTGCTCTGCCGGATAAGGCTGAGAAGTGAGTTGTTGCAGGTTTTGATCGCATTCCCAGTCGAGCCGTAGGGGCGGGGTTCTACCCCGCCCGTGCAGGGTGCACCCGCAGAATCGCACAACGAACGGCGTCCACGCACAACGTTTTGTAGGGGCGGACGCCTCTGTCCGCCCGGCGGCAGGCACGTCCGTTTTTACGAAACCCATCGGCAAACCCGCAATTGCCCAACGGGCGGACAGGGTCGTCCGCCCCTACGGGTGCATACCATTCCGCATTGGTGCGTGCGGGTTTGCGGCATTGTTCCGCCGGGAGGGGTAGAACCCCTCCCCTACGCAGCCGCGGTAGATTTTGCGGGTTCGCATTGGTGCTTCCGATTTGCGACATTGTGCCGCACAATCCTTCCGTCACGGCTTCGCCGTGCCACCTCCCTTTACACAAGGGAGGCTTTGGATAGTGCAAACACGATACCGTGCCGCTCACTCGGTAAATGTATACCGCACCAGCGTGCCCTTGCCGTCGCCTGTTGTGATGACGGTGTCCCCTGCGGCGTTTTTGCCGCTGTCGATCACCGGGTAATGCGCGTTCTGGGCGATGTATGCCTCGAGGCTGGCAGCCTTGACCTCCAGAAATTCCTTCTTGCTGTGTGCCTCGCCCCCGCAGGGGTTGATGGTCTCGATGAGCAGTTCGTATTCGTTCATAGGGCATCCTCCTTTTTAATTAGTATACCGCAGATCGTGCGCACCATGCAAATGGGCGCTTTTCACAAAAATGCGGAGAAGGGGGCGCGCCCTTCTCCGCGTGGCTTTATCCTTCCGGGCTGAACTGATCCTTGCCGGCTCCGCAGAGCGGGCAGACCCAGTCCTCAGGGACCTGTTCCCACGGCGTGCCGGGGGCGACGCCGTTGTCGGGATCGCCGGCCTCCGGGTCATAGACATAGCCGCAGAGGTCGCAAACATATTTTTTCATCGTATTCCTCCTCGTCTGATCCGTTCAGCCGCTGAGCCGTTCGGAAATAATCCCCATGATCTTATCATGGCATTTGCCGCAGCCGGTCGAGCACTGCGTCATCTGCTGTACCTGCCGGAACTCAGCCTCCACGTCGGAAAGCCGGCTGCTGCTATAGAGGGCGTTGTCGATGTCTGCCAGCGTAACGTGCTTGCAGTGACAGATCTCGGTGTTTTCTGTATAGTCCATGGCTTATTTCCCAAAGTAGCGATCCAGCAGACCCTTGAGCGCACGACCATGCCGCGCCTCATCGCGCGCCATTTCGTGCACGGTGTCGTGGATGGCGTCCAGACCGTTCTTTTTGGCATACAGCGCAAGGTCGAACTTGCCGGCGGTCGCGCCGTATTCGCAGTCTACGCGCCACTTAAGGTTGTCCTTCGTGCTCGCCTTCATGTTCGCTTCCAGATCCTCGCCGAGCAGCTCTGCAAATTTTGCCGCGTGCTCCGCTTCCTCATGCGCCGCCTTTTCCCAGTACAGACCGATCTCGGGATACCCCTCACGGTGCGCGATGCGCGCCATGCACAGGTACATACCCACCTCGCTGCACTCACCGGCGAAGTTCGCCTTGAGCTGCTCGAAGATATACTTCTTATCCTCGTCGGAGATGTTGGGGTTGTTCTTGACGGTTTTGGCGTATACGCCGTATTCATGCTCGGCAGCCAGCTTCTGCTCGCCCTTGACTTCCTCGAACATTTCCTTCTTCGCCTTGCAGATGGGGCAGACATCGGGTGCTTCCTCACCCTCGTAGACGTAACCGCAGACCTTGCAAACAAACTTTTTCATTTCTTTTGCCTCCATTGTAGTTTTCAGTTGGTTTTCTTATTTTTACAGTTCCGGCACAGCCCGTAGTAATGCAGGCGGTAGCCGGAGAGCTTTGCACCGAGCTGCGTCTGCACCTGCTCCAAAAGTGCATTCGGCAGCGCGGGGGCTTCAAAGTCGATGACCGCGTTGCACGCGGTGCAGATGAAATGGTCGTGCGGGGCGGTGTTGCCGTCAAAGCGTTCGATGCCGCCGACGGTGCCCAGCGACTCGACCAGCCCCTCGTCCTTGAACATGGCGAGGTTGCGATAGACCGTGGCAAGGCTCAGATCGGGAAATTCATCCTTCAGGTGCGAATAGACCCACTCCGCAGCCGGGTGCTCGGTCGTGCTGCGCACGCATTCCAAAATCGCATCGCGCTTGCGGCTGTGTTTTCGGATCGCCACGAGTTTTCCTCCAAATCAATAATAATTATCATTTGCATGATTATTATATAAGAATGATCCACCTTTGTAAAGTGGCAATTTGCACAAATTCCGCCTTAAAAATACAGCACATTGCTGTGCGGCAAAACGCCGATTTACAATCTCCCGTGCGTGTGCTACTATATAAACAGAGGGGGAAACAGATATGACGCTCGATCTGACGCGCGGCACGCCGTGGAAGGGCGCGCTGCGCTTTGCGCTGCCGCTGCTGCTGGGGAATTTATTGCAGCAGCTCTACAACACCGCCGACACCATCATCGTCGGCAACTATGTCAGCGACCGCGCGCTGTCCGCCGTCGGCGCGTGTACGAGCCTGACGATGCTCTTTACGGCGCTGGCGCTGGGCTTTTCCATCGGCGCGGGCGTGCTGGCAGCGCAGTATTTCGGCGCGCAGAAGCCGGGCGAGGTGCGGCGCATCGCGTCCACATCCATCGTGCTGTTTCTCGGGCTTGGCGCGGCGATGAGCGTGCTGGGTGTGGTGCTGGCGCGGATGCTTCTGACGGATCTGCTGCAAACGCATCCTGCGCATCTGGAAATGGCAGTCAGCTACTTCAGCATCTATGCCGCGGGGCTGGTCTTCCAGTTCGGCTACAACATCGCCGCCGCGATCCTGCGCGCCATCGGCGACAGCAAGGCGACGCTGTATTTCCTCTTTGCCTCGTCACTCGTGAACATCGTACTCGACCTGCTGCTGGTGGCAGTCGTGAAGATGGGCGTTGCGGGCGCGGCGGTGGCAACGGTCATCTCGCAGCTTCTTTCGTGCGTGCTGAGCTTCTGGTATATGCACAGAAAGTACGAATTTCTGCGTTTTTCGCCGCGGGAGCTGCGCTTTGAGCCGGCGCTTGCGCGGCGCGTGCTCACCATCGGTGCGCCGATGGCGGTGCAGCAGTCGGTCGTCTCGTGCGGGTTTATGTTCCTGCAGCGGCTCGTCAATTCCTGCGGCGAGGACATGGTCGCGTCGTTCACCGTGGGCAGCCGCATCGAAAATTACCTCATCCTGCCCACGATCTCGTTCCAGAGCACCATGGCGACGTATACGGGGCAGAACATCGGCGCAAAGCAGCCCGAGCGCGTGAGCCGCGGGCTGCGGCAGGTCATTTTGCTGGCGCTGTGCATCACGCTGCCGCTGAGCGCAGCCGCGTATTTCCTCGCGCCGCAGATCATCTCGCTCTTTGCCATCAGCGGGCAGGCGGCGGCGTACTGCGCGCAGCATCTGCATTTGGCGGCGTGGGCAGTGCTCGTGTTCGCGGTCTATTTTCCCTGCAACGGGCTGCTTCAGGGCGCGGGCGAGGGGCTGTACGCCACGGCGTGCGCGGCGCTGGCGCTGGGCGTGCGTGTGGCGCTGGCGTATCTGCTCGTCAAAACGGCGCTCTTCGGCGTTACCGCCATCTGGTGGAGTCAGCTTCTGGCGTGGGTCGTGACGCTCATCTTCTGCTACTGCCACTACTTCCGCGGAACTTGGAAAACAAGGACGCTCGTCAAATAGTATTATAATGTAGGAGGAACTTACCGTGCAAAGCCGGTTTTATGCGCTCATCTCCCGGATGCGCTACATCGGGCGCTGGGGGCTCATGCGCAATACGTTTCAGGAAAACATTCAGGAGCACAGCCACATGGTGGCGGTGCTGGCGCACGCGCTGGCGCTCATCCAGCGTGATATTCTGCACGAGCCCGCCGACCCCGACCGCTGCGCGTCGGCGGCGCTGTTCCACGACGCGTCGGAGATCCTGACGGGCGACCTGCCCACGCCGATCAAGTATTATAACCCCGCCATCAAGCAGGCGTACAAGCAGGTGGAGGCGATCAGCTGTGAAAAGCTGCTGGCGCTGCTGCCGGAGGCGCTGCGGGACAGCTACCGCCCGCTGCTGCTGGAGTCGGACGAGCAGGTGGCGCGCATCGTCAAGGCGGCGGACAAGCTCTCGGCGCACATCAAGTGCCTGGAGGAGCTGAAGGCGGGCAACGCCGAGTTCGACTCCGCCGCCCGCCAGACAAGGCAGGCGCTGGAGCAAATGCACCTGCCGTGCTTGGACTATTTCATGGAGCACTGCCTCGACAGCTTCCGCCTGACGCTGGACGAGCTGGAATAAAGAGAAACCACTCCCCGGGAGAGAACACCCTCCCGGGGGGTGCGCTGTCCATGGCTTCCCCTCGGGGGGAAGCTGTCAGCCGAAGGCTGACTGATGAGGGGAAGGGTCTTTATTTTTGAGCTGCGGCGCGTTTTTGAGCCGAAACGCGGCAACATCTCAAAACCCACACCCCTTCTCCTCATCCGTCTCGCTGCGCGAGCCACCTTCCCCTCAAGGGGAAGGCT
>CALACZ010000089.1 GCA_937890735.1 uncultured Bacillota bacterium | reverse complement strand
CCTTCTCCTCATCCGTCTCGCTCCGCGAGCCACCTTCCCCACATGGGGAAGGCTTTGGCGCATTACAACTCCGTCACTGCAAAAAAACCGCCGAAAGGTCTCCCCTCCGGCGGTCATCTTTCTCACAAATATTCCTTCAGCACGCGCATGAGCCGCAGCGCCGCGCGTTCGTATTCCGTCCTTGCCGCGCCCTCGTGCAGGCGCTCGCCGTGGGTCAGGAACGCGCCGGGGTAGCGCCAGTCGAGGATCTTCGCCCGCACGGCGGGGGAATCCTCCGTCACGCCCTCCGGCAGCAGCAGCGCGCTGTATGCGCCCGCCGCGCCGCGCTGCGCGTCCTGCGGCAGCTCCGGCAGGACCGGGGCGGCAAACGCGCGCACGCCGTCTGCAAACGCCGCCGCCAGCGCCGTGCCGATCGCGTCCGCAGGCGACCAGTCGGCGATCTTCGGCGCAATGTGCCACACCGCGCCGTATTCGCGCGCCTCGCGCCCGACCGCCGTGCCGACCGCGCGCACGAGCGCCGGGTCAAAGCTGCACGCCAGCAGCGCCGCCGCCGGGAACGCCGTGCAGTTCTGCCGCCGCGCGACGTGCCCCTCTTCGTCCAGAATTTCCGCCTCCAGAGACAAACTCGTCCCGCCGCCGCAGACCGCCGCCGCCGCGATGCCGTACTCCGGCAGCCCGGGCGTCTGCCACAGCGCGCCCTCGACCGCGCCCTCCGGCGCTTCCAGTGCGCCGCACAGCTGCCGCAGCTCCAGATCGTCCAGCGCCGCGATCAGCGAAAACACCGAGCACTCGCCGCGCCGCAGCTCGGCAAAATCATGCGCCTGCCCGTCGCCGCGGCAGCCGGTGAAGCGGTCGCCCCGCCGCCGCGCCACGCGCGGGAGATTGCGGTTTTGCAGGCGCATCGCGCGCTTACGCACCGCCGCCAAAGTCTCCTGCTCTTCCACTGTCAAGACAGGGGCGGCAGGGTCGGAAATATCGTCAATTTGTCCGCCGGGGGCGCACGCCTGCACGATGGCGCTGTGCGGCACGAGCACGCTGCCCGCCGCGCAGGCATTCGCCGCATTCGTGCCGATGTAAAAGTCGTAGTACCCCGCGCCCAGCACATACCCGGCGCTCTCGGCGCGCCGGACGGCGCAGTCCGCGATGGAAAATTCGACCGTGACCGCCTGCCCCTCGCCCGGCGCGAGCAGCTTTGTTTTCTGCCAGCCCATCAGACGGCGGACGCCGTGTCCGTCCTGTGCGGGCAGATCACACCAGACCTGCACCAGCTCCTGCGCCGGCTGCGTTTCGGAGAGGTTCTCGATCTGTGCCGTCAGGATCACGCGGCAGCCGTCCAGCGCCGCCGAATAGCTGACGATCTCCGGCGCACCGTAGCCCAGCCCCCAGCCGAACGGATAGTCTCCCCACGCGCGCGCCAAACGCCCCGTGGGCACGATTTTCCCGGTCAAAAGGTCGCACAGCGCCGCGCCCAGCTCCTGCCCGCCAAGCCCCGCGTACACGATGGCGGGGCACTGGTTTGCTTCACCGAGCTCGATGCCCAGCGGCGTGTTGAGCACCAGCACCGTCCGCTCAAATACCGCGCACACGCGCCGGAGGAGCGCCAGCTCATTTTCGGTCAGTGTCCGCGTATCGAGGTCAGCGCGCGAGATGACCACGATCGCCGCGGCATTTTCCTCGCGCAGGCGCGACAGATCCAGCGCGGCGGCGTCCAGCTCCCCATCCAGAGGGTCTTTGAGCGCCGCGTTGCGGTAGCGGTGCGCCAGCAGACCGTCCGGGACGATGCGGCGGCTTGCGCAGAGCGCGTCCAGAATGTTCCCCTTTTTCCAGGGGTGAATGTCTGCCGGGCAAAGACACGTCCGAATTTGCCCCGCGCCGAACACGGCGACGGGCATGGGCGTGTCGTCCTCCAGCGGCAGCAGCGGCAGCGTGCCGCCCGTGTTTTTGAGCAGCACCATGCTCCCGGCGGCGGCAGCGCGCGCCAAAAGCGCGTGATCGGACATTCTGGGCGTGATCTCCATGGCATCCTCCATCCGCGCCAAAAGCGGGCGCGGTTTTTTGTATTCAAGAAAAGTATAGCATAAAAAAAGGGTGGAAGCAATCCCAAGACCCAGGTTTTGCACGCACGCAGAATGCAATTGCAACATTGCACACGCCATCGGCGCCCCCGCACAACACTCTGTAGGGGCGGACGACTCTGTCCGCCCGGCGGCACAATTCCGCAAATTCGGGCGCACCAATGCGGGGCGGGATGCACCAAAGCCTCCCCTTGGTGACCAAGGGGAGGTGGCACGGCGAAGCCGTGACGGAAGGGATGAGAGGTTGTACGTTCTGCCGCACCTCCGCGGGAGGGTACTCTGCAAACCTGCGACCTTCTGATTCTTTCAGTCGCCTCCGGCGACAGCTTCCCTTGGTCACCAAGGGAAGCCTTGGGCTTTCGCAAACCCGGCAAACTGGTATGCACTGGCAGGTTTGCAAAATTCCCTTGGCTCTCCCAAAGGGGGAGGCAAGGGTGCTTGCCGTTCCGCCTGAATGTCCAGCTTTTTCTTCTTGACAAATCCTCTTTCCATGCTATACTAAACATATGCTTACAGCGTAAACATTTGCACGGTGGTGAGTTTGGTGACGGAGCGGGAAGCGGAGATCTTTCGGATCTTACAGCAGCATCCTTCCATTTCGCAGAATGAGCTCGCGGCGCAGCTGGGGATCGCGCGCAGCTCGGCGGCGGTGCACATCGCCAATCTGCAAAAAAAGGGCTACATCCTCGGCAAGGGCTACATTCTAAATAACAGCAGCTATGTGCTCGGCGTGGGCGCGGCAAACGTGGACATCCACGGGCGGTCGAAAAAAGCCTTTGTTATGCACGACAGCAACCCCGGCTACATGAGCTCGTCCGCCGGCGGCGTGACGCGCAATGTGTGCGAAAATCTCGCGCGGCTGGGCGCGTCCGTGAAACTCATCTCCGCCGTCGGGACGGATGTTTACGCCGACCAGATCCGCCGCGAATGCCGCGCCGCGGGCATCGACATCTCGCATCTGTACACCGTGGAGGGCGCGCATTCGTCTACCTATATGTCGCTGCTGGACGAAAACGGCGATATGTTCGTGGCGCTGTCGGATATGCACGTTCTGCAGAAGCTGCCGCTGAGCTATCTGTCCGGCAAGCAGAGCCTCATCCGCGGCGCGCGGATCGTCACCTGCGACCCGAGCCTGCCGGAGGCGACCATCCTCCACCTGCTGGACCTGTGCGGGGAGGACGTGCCGGTGTACGTCGATCCCGTCTCCACGGCGTATGCGCGCGTGCTCGCGCCGCACATCGGGCGGTTTGACACCGCGAAGCCGAACGTGCTGGAGCTGGAAATTCTCAGCGGGCGCGCGGTCACGGACGCGCAGTCGCTGGAGGACGCCGGGTGCGCGGTGCTCGATAAGGGTCTGCGCCGCCTGTTCGTGAGCCTCGGCAAGGACGGCTGCCTGTACATGGACCGCGAGGGCACGGTGCTGCGCCGCAAGCTCCGGCCGCTGGAAAAAATGCAGAACGCCACCGGCGCGGGCGACGCGTTCATGGCGGCGGTCATTTACAGTACGCTCAGCGGCTTTTCCACCGAGCGGACGCTGGACTACGGTCTTGCCGCCGGCATCGCCGCCATCAGCCACGAAAAAACCATCAACCCCGATATGAGCGCAGCGCTCGTCGAATCTATCATAAAGGAGTATGCACTATGAACCGTAACGATTATCTTTCCATCACCCCCGAAATTCAGCAGGCAATTGCCGACGGCAAGCCCGTCGTCGCGCTGGAATCCACCATTCTGAGCCACGGGATGCCGTATCCGCAGAACGTGGAGTTCGCGCATAAGGTCGAGGAGATCGTCCGCGCCGAGGGCGCGATCCCCGCCACCACCGCCATCATCGGCGGCAAGCTCAAGGTCGGTCTGAACGCCGACGAGCTGCTGGTCATGTGCAAGGCGGAGAACGTCGGCAAGGTCAGCCGCCGCGACGTGGCGACGTATCTGGCAACGGGTCAGACCGGCGCGACCACCGTCGCCACCACCATGCTCATCGCCGCCATGGCGGGCATCCGCTTCTTCGCCACCGGCGGCATCGGCGGCGTGCATCGCGGCGCGGAAAAGACGATGGACATCTCCGCCGATCTTCAGGAGCTGGCAAACACCCCCGTGTGCGTCATCTGCGCCGGCGCGAAGAGCATTCTGGACCTCGGTCTGACGCTGGAATATCTGGAGACGCAGGGCGTGCCCGTTCTGGGACTTCGCACCGACGAGCTGCCCGCGTTCTACTGCCGCACGTCCGGCTTCAAGCTCGACTACAACTGCCCCGACGAGGCGACCGTTGCGAAGATCATGAAAACGAAGTGGGATCTCGGTCTCAAGGGCGGCGCGATCGTCGGCAACCCCATCCCCGAGCAGTACGCGATGGACCCCGATTACATGAACGGCATCATCGAAAAGGCAGTCGCGCAGGCGAACGCCGAACACATCCACGGCAAGAACATCACGCCGTACCTGC
>CALACZ010000088.1 GCA_937890735.1 uncultured Bacillota bacterium | reverse complement strand
GGTCTCGGACTTGGCGACAAGTTCCGCCGTATCCGCCGCTGCGCCGTCGCCGGTCAGTTCGCCCTGCGACAGATAGTAGCAGTTTTTCATGGTAATAAGCCCTTCTGTTGCTACGCCAGAGGAATTTTTGCCCGCACTGCTGCCAACGATACCGCCAACGGTAATGTCAGCGGTCGTGCTGTCATTGTTCGTGATCGTACCGGCGTTGTAGCAGTTCGCGACCGTTGCCGTATTGCTCGTGCTGGTCGGGTCGCCGACAATGCCGCCGACACCCTTGGCGTATTCTTCCGAAATTGGCTGATTCGGAGTATTGCACGTCACGCTGCCGAGATTATAGCAGTTTTCGATCGTCGTTTTTGCGCCGCTGACGCCGCCCACGATGCCGCCGATCTCATACGCGCCCGTGATCGCGCCGCTATTGACGCACAGCGTAATGCTGCCGTTGCCGCCATAGCTGCCGGCAATGCCAGCCGTGCGCTTGAGCGCGCTGGTGACTGTACCAAAGTTGGCGCAGCGTTCGATCGTCGTGCCGGTAGCGGTCGCCACAACGCCGCCGACATAGTACTCATATGCGCCCGACTTGCCCTCTGAGGTGATGCTGCCGAAATTCATGCAGCCGGTCAGACTGCTGCCGGTGTATGCGTAAGCTGCAACGCCCGCAGCATAGCCCTTGTTGGTCGCGGTCACGCTCGCCCTGTTCGTGCAGTTTTCCATTGTGACCGGGTAGCCATATGCAACGATGCCCGCCGCATACGGGGACGAAGTTGCGGAAGTCTTTACGCTGCCCTCCACGGTCAGGTTTTTGATCGTGCCGCCCTTCACATAGCCGAACAGTGCCTGATACCGCTTGTCGTTGTCGATATGCAGCCCGGAGATCGTATGACCCGCGCCGTCGAACGTACCGGCGTAGTAGGTATAGTCGCTATAGCTGTTATACTTGCCGATCGGCGTCCACTCCCCGCTCAGCTCAATGTTTGCCGTGAGCGTAGCACAGAGGTTGGATGTGCCTTTTTTGGTCGCGTTCACCTTGTCGCGGAACGCCGCAAGGTCGTCCGCCGACGTGATGAGGTACGGGTCATTCTCCGTACCGCTGCCGTCGAGCTCTGCCGCCAGCGCGACGGTGGGCAGCAGTCCCACGATCATCACCAGCGCCAAAACCCATGCCAGAATGCGTTTTTTCATCTGCATTTCCTCCTGCTTCTTTGGAGCGATGCTCCATTTTTAACAAAGTCTCATTGTCTTTGGGGAATCCCAAAGACACGCAAGGCGCGCGCCTTGCAACAAAAAAATCTGTGCAGCCACTTCGCTGCACAGACTGATCCCGTTTGGGCGGTCTGCTGCGGATGTGGCGCAGAGACTGGCGCGGTCCAACGTATCTGACTGATCCCAAACGGGCTTCACAGTGACCTTCTCGCGGGGAATTGCACCCCATTCCGCTGCCGGATGGCTCTCGCCCCGGCTGGACCGTGCCGATATGAAGTTTTCCGTGCTTATTCTAGCGCAAGCCGCCGCAAAAGGCAAGCCTCACGCGGCAAAAATTCGCCGAAAACCCGCCTCGGCGCAAAGCACCGAGGCGGGTTTTTGCACTCAAAACGTTTTAGCAAGCGCCGCGGCTTTTTCCATCGCGGCTCTCAGCGACCCCTCGCCGTCAAAGCCCGCGACGTCCATGCCGTCGGCGGCGACGCAGTCATAGCGGTCGATGCCGAAGAATCTGCACAGCGCCTCCATGTAGCGGCTGCCCATTTCCATGGCGTCGCCCGTATAAAAGCCGCCGCGCGTGGTGAGGTACACCATGCGCTCCGCGCGGCAGAGCCCCACAAGTCCCGCCTCCGTCGAGCCGAAGGTGATGCCGTCGAGCGAGACCTGCTCGATGTAGACCTTGAGCAGCGCCGGGAAGCTCAGATCCCAGAACGGCGCAGACACGACGATCTCGTCCGCCGCCGCAAACTGGCGTGCGAGGTCAAAGCGCGGATGCTCACGCGCCCCCTGCTCCAGCAGCGCCTGCCGTTCGTCAAAATATGCGCCGGAAAAATAACGCGGCTGGAGCTGCATGAGGTCCAGATGCGTCACCCGGCAAGCCTCCGGCAGTGCGCTTAAAAACGCACGGCTCAGCCGCAGCGTGCGCGACTGCTCGCCGCGGATACAGCAATCGACCCACAGAACATTTTTCATTTTGTGCCCTCCATCCGATCAAGACGGTACAGCGCCTCCAGCGCCACGCGGATCTCATCGCGCTCGCCGCGCGCGCACGCGTCCGCGCCGTCCACATATCCGCCGATGGCGTCCGCCGTGTCCTCGCCCCAGACGACCACGTTATTGAGGATGGACGCAGCCCTCACGCCGCGCAGGCGACCGATGGTAAACAGCGCCGCCGTCTCCATATCCGCGCCCAAAACGCCCTTGGACGACCAGTAGGCGCTCTCCTGCTCGTTTTCCTCGTGATAGAAGCTCTCGTGGCTGTGCGCCAGCCCCACATGACTGCGGCAGCCGAGCGCCTTCGCGCTCTCCATGCAGCAGTTCAGCAGCACCGGGTCGGCGACCGCCGGATAGCGGATGTCCACATACGCCTTGGACGCGCCGTCGTCGCGCACCGCGCCGCACACCAGAATGAGGTCGCCCAGCGCAATGCCCTTTTGCAGCGCGCCGCACGAGCCGATGCGCACCATTGCCTTCACGCCGATGTTGTGCAGCTCCTCCACGGCAATGCCCGCCGAGCACCCGCCGATGCCGGTGGACAGCGCCAGCACGCGCACGCCGCGGTATTCCCCGCACAGGCTGCGGAACTCGCGGTTATACGCAAGCTCTTTTACATTTTCGAGCTGTTCTGCGATGCGGTCGAGCCGCGCCGGGTCGCCCGGCAGGATGGCATATTGGATACCCAGCGTTTCATCCAGACAGATATGCGGCTGTTTCATGGTAAGTCCCTCCTGTATTTTTACGACGCGGGTTTTTTCCGCACCTCGATGTGATAGCTCAGCGTCCCGCAGTCGGTGTGCTCGATCTCCAGCGCGTACTCCAGGTCGAGAATACCGCCGCGCTCGTTAAGCAGCACCGTGATATGCCGTGCGCACACGCGCGTGAGCAGCGCGGTAAAGCCCGCGTCATACAGACTGTCATACGGCTTTCCGACCTCAAAGCGCATCTGCGAGCGCAGCCTGCCCGTGCGCGTCAGCGTGACCACGTCGCCATCGACGGTAAAGGTGGTCACAACGCCCTCCTGCCCGGTCATCTCCGTCTCCGTATAGGAAAACTCGGCGTGCCCCGGCTCGTAGGAATATGTCCCCTGCGTGACCATCTCGATCGTCTCCGGCGCGTCAGGCAGGACCTGCTGCGTGCCGGAGATGGTGATAACGGCGTTCGGCTTCATCTCAGTCCTCCAGCGCCAGCGCGATGAGCTGGTCGAGCAGCTCGCTGTACGGGATGCCGCTCGCCTCAAAGAGCTTGGGGTACATGGAGATGGACGTAAAGCCCGGGAGCGTATTGATCTCGTTAAAGACGACCTCGCCGCCCCGCGTGACAAAGAAGTCCACGCGCGAAAGCCCGCGGCAGCCCATCGCCTGATAGACGCGGATCGCCTGCTCGCGCACGCGCTCGGCGACATCCTCGCCGATACGCGCGGGGATGTAGAGCTTGGCGCAGTCGAGGATATATTTTGCGTCGTAGTCGTAAAATTCCGCGCCGGAGTCGATCTCGCCGCAGACGGACGCCATGGGCGTATCGTTGCCGAGCACGGCGACCTCGACCTCCTGCCCGTCGATAAACTCCTCCACGAGCACCTTGCTGTCATAGCTCAGCGCCGTCTCCAGCGCCGCAAGCAGCGCCTCGCGGTCGCGCGCCTTGGCAACGCCCACCGACGAACCCGTGCCTGCAGGCTTTACAAACACGGGATAGTCCAGCGCGCGCTCGATCATCTCCGCGACGCGCTCCGCGCCGCGGCGCATATCCTGCGCCGTCACGAGCTGCCACGCCGCCTGCCGGATACCGGCGTGCCCGGCGATGAGCTTGGTGATGGTCTTATCCATGCACGCGGCGGACGCGGCGACGTGCGGACCGACATACGGAATGCCCGCGATCTGCAAAAGCCCCTGCATCGAGCCGTCCTCGCCGTTTTCGCCGTGCAGCACGGGGAACACCACGTCAATGCGCTCACGCACGACGCAGTCGTTCTCAAAGCTCAAAAGCCCCTGACCGCGCACGGGCGAGATCGCCGCGCGGCGGTTTTCCGGGCAGTCCTGCCACGTTCCCGCGGGCAGCATCCCGTAATCGCTGCCGCCGAAGAGCACCCAGTCGCCGTCCTGCGTGATGCCGACGGGGAAAATGTTATATTTTTCGGTGTCCAGATGGCTCAGCACCGACTGCGCCGAGCGCAGGGATACGGCGTGCTCCGGCGAAACGCCGCCAAACAGGACACAGACGCTTAATTTTTTCATCGTGAACCAGCCTCTTTTCGCTACACAATACGTTCCTATATCATATGTCAAAACTTCAAAGAACACAAGCACATTTTTCTTGAATACCGTGATTTTAACAGTGGAAAAATCCCGCCGGGGTGTATATAATGTTGTGTATGAGAGGAGGCTTGCGAGATGCAGATCGACCTGACAAAAAAAGAGTTCCGGCGGCTGCTGGATATGGTCTACATCGGCAACTGGATTTTAAATTCCACGCGCGGCGACGACCGTTTTGCCGATTATGATGATGTGGAATCCAAGCTCTTTGCCCTCTGCCGGGAGGCGGGAATGCCCACGCTGGTGGAAAAGTGGGAGGGCGCGGACGTACCCTCGCGCGCCTTTACCGACGGCGGCATCCACGAGGCGATCGTGGATTATGAGGACACCGTGTTCTACGAGATCCTCGCCGAGGAGCTGGCGCGGCGTGATATGGACTATCAGCCCGTCTCCAAGGACAATTACGACGAGCTGGTCTCCCGCATGGACGATTACATCGCGGAATTTGAAGCCCACGGCACAGACAACATTCTGATCTCCACAATGGATGATCCTTGAGCGCTCTGCGCTTTCAAACGAAAACAAGTTTTCGTTTGAAAAAGCTTGCACCCTGCTGCGCGCATAAATTTTGCGCAAGCGCAAAATTTCCACACTTGCAGGGTGTGAAGTATTTTTGCCGACGTACACGCCGCCGGCAAAAATGATTCAAATCGCTTTTGCGCCTGCGGGCGCAAAACTCTACGAGGTTTTCGTAAACAAAGGCTGCGCAGGCATTTGCCTGCGCAGCCTTCTTTTTATGTTTTGGTCGATTGTAAAATGAAGTTGGACACCTAAGAAAAAATCCATAGTGATTTACCCCGATAAGGTACAATAAGTTGCGCAAAAAGAAAGATGGAAAAGAGAAGACATAGTTT
>CALACZ010000087.1 GCA_937890735.1 uncultured Bacillota bacterium | reverse complement strand
CCGTGTTCGGTCTCACCGGCACGCCCATCAAGATCACCATCCGCCAGAAGGGCGATAAAGAGGACCTATAAAAGGAAACCGCACAGAGCATCAGCTCTGTGCGGTATTTTTGCGTTTTTTGAAGATCACGCCGTACACCAGCCACCAGATGAGGGCGCTGTAGGGGAGCGCGCCGAAGAGGTCGAGGCAGGAGTGCTGCTTGACGAACACGGTGGAGATGCAGATCAGGATGCCCACGGGGATAGCGATCAGGTGCAGCTTCCGCTTGCGCAGCGACGGCGTATAGATCGTGGCGGCGACGAGCGCGGCAGAGCCGATGACGTGCATACTCGGGAACACGTTTGTGTTCGTGTCGGCGGCGTAGATGCGCCCGACGAGCCAGGTGGCGATATTCTGATGCGCAAACACCGCCGGGCGCAGCTCCTGCCCGTTGGGGAACGCCCAGTCGAACAGGATGACCGGGATGAAGCCGAGCGCGATGAACAGCATATAGGGCTTAAAATTCTCCGCGTCCCAGAACGCGAGATAAAGCGTCATGGCAAACAGCAGCGGATGCCACAGGCAGTAGGGGAAGATGAACCACTCGCAGAAGGGGACGACGTCATCCAGCGCGCAGTGCATCACATAATAATCGCTTTGCACCTCGTGCTCCACGACCACATACAGCACCAGATAGAGCACCCAGAACACCAGCATCCACAGGTGGCGGTAATTTTTTACCGTGCCGATCCGCAGCGGGGCATCTGATTTTTTACGCATGGACTCCATACGCCTCCCAGACAGTAGTAAAGTGTATGTTACGCAAAAAGCGCGCCGATGTCAACCGAAAAAGCGGTTTTTCAGGAAAATTTATAATTGCCGTGCCGCCTCGCTGCTGCGCTGCGCGCGGAAAAACAGCCGTTCCACGCGCTTATACAGCACGAACGTCAGCGCCGAGACGAGCACGCCCTTGAGCAGGTTGAACGGCACGACCGCGAACAGCACGAGCGTGGAGACGCTGGTAATGCCGGGATTCACGGCGGCGGACAGCTCAAGGATGGCGGACATCGGCATCCCGTACAGCTCGCAGAACTTCGGCAGCAGGTACAGCGCGTTAAACAGGCTGCCGAATACGGTCATGCACAGCGTGCCGAGCGCCATGGACAGCAGCGCACCGCGCTTGCTCTTAAACTTGCGGTAAAACACCGCGGCGGGCAGAACGAACGAGCAGCCCACGGCAAAATTCGCAAAATCGCCCACAAAGGCGGTCGTCGTGCCCTTGAGCAGGAGCTTGAGCACGACCTTCAGAAATTCGCACACAACGCCCGCCGTCGGACCGAGGTAAAACGCGCAGATGAGCACGGGCAGCTCGCTGAGATCCAGCTTATAAAAGGAGGGCGCGAAGAACAGCGGCAGCTCCAGCAGCATCAAAACACCCGCCAGCGCCGCGAACAGCGCCACAAAGCTCACCCGCCGCGCGGGGCTGAGCGGTCGCCCCTCCGCGGGCAAAATGCGCTCAAACAGCCGCGCCAGCAGCATGAGCACGGCTGTGATGGCAAGACACACGGCGAGAAAGGTCAGATTTTTTTGTGCGGTTTGTAACAGTTCTGTCATAATATTCACCTACAATACAAAAAGCCTGAAAGTGATACACAATACACTTTCAGGCGCAGCGTGGAGACTGCGCGGCTGCGCAGCTCCGTCCTCTTCCATCCAGACTGTACTGTCGGTACTGGAATTTCACCAGTTCAGCTTGCGCTCGCGGACTGCGGCAGCTCTGGCTGCCTCACCGCCGGTCGGGAATCACACCCTGCCCTGAAGACGTCTATTCAGTTGCCCGCATTATAGCACCGGGCGTGCGGGTTGTAAAGAGTCGATTTTACGCGGCGGTTTTTGCCGCCTCCGGCATGGCGAAGCCGTGCATCACGCCGCCCTTTTCCGCCGCGCATACGTCGCCGCCGATCACCGCACCCTTGCAGATGAGCAGCGTCGCGTAATACTGCCCGTCGCCGCCGGGGTAATTTTCGATCTCGTAGACGTAGCGCCGGACGGTCTTGCCCGCGTAGTCGTGCAGGTCGAAGCCCTGCGCGATCTGCAGGTCGTTGTAGCGCTCGAACACGTCGGACGGATCGGTCGGGATGCGGACCTCCTGCGTCTGCACCGGCTCGGCAGAGACCTCCCAGCCGAACTGCGCCAGATACGCCACGCGGTCCTCGTTCGTGCGCACCTCGCTTGCGGATACGGTCTGTTCGCCGTCTGTGACCGGCGTGGGCTCATCGGCGTTTTTCAGCAGCACGGCGAGCAGCACGACCACAAAAAGGATGAGCAGTACGATCGCGGCGAGCTTTCCTTTGGATACCTTGGCAGTCAAGATCACCATATATTATTTCCCTCCTGTTCTCAGGTGGTACAACCTATGGGCAGGCGGGCGGAAATATGACACGGAGGCGAGACCCATGCAGAGACTCGATAAGCTTCTGAGCGAGGCGGGCGTTGCGTCCCGGCGGGAGCTGAAGGGCATTTTGCGCGCGGGGCGCGTGACGGTAAACGGCGCGACCGTGACGCGCGGCGAAGAAAAATTTGACGAACAGACGGCGCGCATCACCCTCGACGGAGCGCCGGTCGAGCTGCGGCGGACGGTGCTTCTGATGCTGCACAAGCCCGCCGGCTTTGTGACCTCCACTGACGAGCCGGGCAGCCGCACCGTGATGGAGCTGCTGCCGGAGCGCTGGCGGCGGCTGGGCGCGCTGCCGGTGGGGCGGCTGGACAAAGACACCGAGGGGCTGCTGCTGTTTACGAACGACGGTCAGCTCGCACATCGGCTCATCAGTCCGAAAAGCGAAGTGTGGAAGGTCTACTACGCCGAGCACGAGGGCGCGGCGCAGGAGGCGGATGTGGAGGCGTTCGCACAGGGCGTGACGCTCGCGGACGGCACGCAGTGCCTCCCGGCGCGGCTGCGCCCGATCGCGGACGGGAAGTGCCATGTGGACGTGCAGGAGGGAAAATACCACCAGGTGCGCCGGATGCTCGCTTCGCGCGGGCTGCCGGTGACGTACCTCAAGCGCGTGCAGTTTGGCGCACTCGAGCTCGGAGACCTCCCGCGCGGTGAAGTGCGCGAGGTCGATCCGGTGATTTTTACCGAAGTATGAGAAACGCCGCCAACAAGCAGAATTTACGAAGAAACGTTTCATGATTTGGGGTAATTGACGAAAAACTGTTAAAACAGCACAAAAAAGACGGCTGGTTTTGAAATAAAATGTCAAAACACGCTTGCAATAATGCCGAAAATGTAGTATTATGTCAATGCTCATTTGTGTAAAAGGTATTATGACAGGGAGGGCGATTTTATGTCCAGCCGTATGTTCCAGAGCGTGATCGTTCAGATGAAAGAAGCCACTGACCGTGTGATCGGTGTGATCGACGCGGACAGCAACGTCATCGCGTGCAGCGATACGTCCATGATCGGCGAAAAATGGCCGGAGGCGGTCATCCGCCTGAACAGCACGCCGGACTCCATCGTCACGGTCGATCATAAGACCTTCAAGCCGCTCGTCAACTGGAGCGCGTACTTTGACTACGCCGTGTTCGCCGAGGGTGACGACGAGCTGGCGCGCAGCCTGTGCGTCATGGCTTACGTCGCGCTCAACGGCGCAAAGATCCACTACGAGGAAAAGCACGACAAGGGCACGTTCGTCAAGAACATCATCACCGACAACATCCTGCCCGGCGATATTTACATCCGCGCCAAGGAGCTGCACTTCGTCACCGACGTGCCGCGTGCGGTGTTCCTCATCCGGCAGGTCAGCCGTGCGGACATCGCGGCGGTCGATGTGATCGCGGGGATGTTCCCCGACCGGCAGCAGGACTTTGTGAAAACGACATCGCGCTCGTCAAGCAGATCCTGCCGAACACCGAGCGCGAGGAGCTCGCGGCGGTCGCGCGGCAGATCGAGGAGACGCTCAAGTCCGAGCTGTTCATCAAAACGGTCATCGGCATCGGCACGGTGTCGAACCATCTGCGCGAGCTGGCGGATGCGTATAAGGAAGCGCAGGTCGCTATTGAGGTCGGCAAGGTGTTCGAGACCGAAAAGACCATCATCAACTACGAAAACCTCGGCATCGGGCGGCTGATCTATCAGCTTCCGACCACGCTGTGCGAAATTTTCCTGTCGGAGGTCTTTAAGAAGAACTCCATCGACACGCTCGATCAGGAGACGCTGTTCACCATCAACAAGTTCTTTGAAAATAACCTCAACGTTTCCGAGACCTCGCGCAAGCTCTTCGTGCACCGCAACACGCTGGTCTACCGTCTGGAAAAGATCAAGAAGCTCACGGGGCTCGATCTGCGCGAATTTGACGACGCGATCATCTTTAAGGTCGCGCTCATGGTCAAGAAATATCTTGTTTCCCGGGAGAACCGCATCGCCTGAGGCTGCCCACAAGCATTAAATTTGGGAGAATACCATGATTGAATTAGTTGACGTTACGAAAACCTACGAGATCGGCACGCGCGCGCTCAATGGCGTGTCCATGAAGATCGAGGACGGGGAGTTCGTCTTTCTGGTCGGTCCTTCGGGATCGGGCAAGTCCACCATCATCAAGCTCCTCACCGCCGAGCTCAAGCCCACGAGCGGCAGCCTGACGGTCAACGGCTTTGTGCTGGAAAAAATTCGCCCGCGCGCCGTGCCGTATCTGCGCCGCACGCTTGGCGTTATCTTTCAGGATTTCCGGCTCATCGACAATAAAAACGTCTACGATAATGTGGCGTTTGCCATGCGCGTGATCGGCGCGTCGGAAAATGAGATCAAAAAGCGCGTGCCGTATGTGCTGGATCTGGTGGGGCTGGAAAATAAGGGTCGCCGCCTGCCGCGCGAGCTTTCCGGCGGCGAGCAGCAGCGTGTTGCCATCGCACGGGCGCTGGTCAACAACCCCAGCGTCATCATCGCCGACGAGCCGACGGGCAATCTGGACCCCGCGCGGTCGCTGGAAATC
>CALACZ010000086.1 GCA_937890735.1 uncultured Bacillota bacterium | reverse complement strand
ATGCCCTCCAGCGCGGGGATGGCGCTCTTCTGCGCCACCGTGCGCGAGGCGACGGAGATCGCCGAGACGAGCCGGACTTTTTCACAGGTGAATTTCATTTCAGCACCTCTTTCCCCCTTCTTTTAAAGAAAGGAAGGGAATATATTCGTAGTAAGACGTAGTAGGGCATTCGATCTGTGGAAAACCCCGTTTCAGCCAGCCATATCAGGCACATTTTTTCCACAGCCCAATGTGGAAAACAACCAGCCTTTCCACAGCCCCATCTGTGAAACACCCGTTTCACAGTATTCCACATTATGCGAGTCAACAAAAACCCAACCATGTGGATAAGTTGCACGCGCAGGATTTGCAGCGCGCCGCCGCGTTTCGTCGTAACGTAGGGGAGGGGCTTGCCCCTCCCGGCAGGATGTAAAAACAAATCTTACACGCACGCCCCGCGAAACGGCGCGCACCCATGCCTTCCCCTCGGGGAAGGTGGCGCGAAGCGCCGGACGAGGGTCGGGGAGCACTTGCAATAATACGAAACTGCAAAGCTATCCGCTGGTGCTCCCCTGCCCTCATCAGTCAGCCTTCGGCTGACAGCTTCCCCCGGGGGAAGCCATTTGAGTCATGCAAACTGTCACTGCCACGGGGATTCGCTACAGTATCCATTGTCGCAACAGGCGGGCGGGGCTTGCCCCGCCCCTACGTTACGACTAAAATTTTAGTCGTTACAATCTGTTATTGATACTCGCTGTAATGTCCCGGATGGTATCATTCACCGGGCTTCTTCGGTCCAACAATGCCGCGTCGATCTTCTTCAGCGAATGGATGACCGTCGCGTGATCGCGCCCGAACTCGCGCCCGATCTCGGGCAGCGACAGATTCGTCATCTTGCGGATGAGGTACATCGCGATCTGCCGCGCCTCCACGGTCGCCTTATTTTTGAGCGTCCCGCGCAGCACCTGCTCTTCGATGGAATAAAATCGGCAGACCTCCGAGATGATGATCGACGGCGTGGGGATCGCCTCGGTCTCGCCCTTGTGCATATCCTTGATGCAGCGCGCAACGTGCGGCACGTCCATCACCAGCATCGACAGATCGTGATACGCCTTGAGCTTCTTGACCGTGCCCTCGATCTGGCGGATGTTCGTCGTGATGTTCTCCGCAATGTACGCGCACACCTCCGGCGGCATTTTAAGCCCGATGCTGTCACATTTGTTTGTGATGATGGCAAGCCGCGTTTCATAGTCCGGCGGCGTAATGTCGGCAAGCAGACCCCACTCAAAGCGCGTTTTCAGCCGGTCCTCGAGCTTGAGCATCTCCTTGGGCGGACGGTCGGCGGTCAGCACGATCTGGTGGTGATTTTCCCAGAGGGTGTTGAACGTATGGAAAAACTCCTCCTGCGTGGATTCCTTGCCCGCGATGAACTGAATATCGTCCACCAGAAACAGATCCGCGCCGCGGTATTTGCTGCGGAACTCGACGTTCTGCCCTTTTTTGACCGCCTCGATCAGCTCGTTCGTAAACTGATCGCCCTTGATGTACACGACGTTGTAGCCGGGGTGCGTTTTGCGCAGATGTGACGCGATGGCGTACAGCAAATGCGTTTTGCCCAGCCCCGACGGACCGTAGATGAACAGCGGGTTGTAGGAGTCGGCGGGCTTGTTCGCCACCGCCAGCGCCGCCGCGTGGGCAAAGCGGTTCGACGGACCGACCACGAACGTCTCAAACGTGAACTGCGGATTATTGTCCACAAAATCCGCCGCGCCCGCGCCGTTCTGGAAGCTCTCCAGCTCGTCCTCACACAAAACGACGAGCTCCGGCACGCGGTCAAACAGCTCCGCGAGCGCCTCGCGGATGTAATCGCCGCAGCGCGTGCGGATAAAATCGCGGCGGAACGCCGTAGGCGTGTACAAAACGAGCCGCTTTTCCGTCAGCTCGACGACCTCCGCGTCGTCAAACCAAGCCGACACGATCTCCCCGGTCAGCCGGTTTTCCATATGGCTCAGAACGCGCGCCCAGACATACGCCGAAGAGTACACCGCAAAGCCCCCTTTTTCCCCAAAATGCAGCAGGAATCAACCTGAAAAATTCCAAAATTATGCGAGAATATTTTATCATAAAAATGATGAATTTGCAAGTGATACATTATTAAAAAAAGAGAAGCAAAATAAAAGGCTTCCCCTCGGGGGGGAAGCTGTCCGCGAAGTGGACTGATGAGGGGAAGGGTACTTGTTTTTGAGATGTGGCACGTTTTGGCTGTCCCAAGCCTCCCCTTGGTGACCAAGGGGAGGTGGCACGGCGAAGCCGTGACGGAAGGGATGAGAAGGTGTACGTTTACTGCACTACCGTGGGAGAGCGCTCTGCAAATTTGCGACGTTCTGATCCCTTCAGTCAGCCTTCAGCTGACAGCTTCCCTTGGTCACCAAGGGAAGCCTTTAAATAGTGCAAACGCGCTATAGCTCAGAACGTACAACCCTTCTCCTCATCCGTCTCGCTCCGCGAGTCACCTTCCCCACATGGGGAAGGCTTTGGCTGACAGCTTCCCTTGGTCACCAAGGGAAGCCTTTGCGTTGTGCAAACCCGCCGGTACGCCGCACGCCCTTGCCTCCCCCTTTGGGGGAGGTGTCCGAGCGCAGCGACGGACGGAGAGGGTCAAGAGCGACCCTACCGACCCTCTCAGTCAGCTTCGCTGACAGCTCTCCCAAAGGGAGAGCCAAGGAACTTCTGCAAATCGCCGCTGCCGTAAAGAAACGAAACATTATCCCATCTCGTCCAGCGCGGCTTGTTCTCTTTTCTGGCAGGTGAATAAAACAATTTGCCTTGTCCTTGCCTCTTCGCGCAAAAGGGTGAGGGCGCGGGTCATGCGCGCGTCGTCAAAGCGCACGAGGGCGTCGTCCAAAACCAGCGGGGTGTCGTCGCCGAGGGCGAGGCGGCAGATCGCAAGGCGCACCGCGAGGTAGACCTGATCCGCCGTGCCGCCGCTGAGGTACAGCAGCTCCCGCGTGAGGCTCTCGCCCGTCTGGCGCGCCTCGGCGCGGAGCTTGCGGTCGAGGAAGACGGTGTCATACCGCCCGTCCGTCATCGCGCCCAGAAGTTCGCCGGCGAGTTTGCCGATCTGCGGGGAAAAGCGCGTCTGAAGCGCGCCGTCCGCCTGGCTGAGCGCCGCCTCCGCCCGCTCCAGCGCCGCGTAGCGCGATGTGAGCCGTGCAATGCGCTCCGCGAGCTGCTCGCGCTCGGCTTCCAGTGCCGCGGGGTCACCCAGCGCCGCTGCGCGACCCTGACTCTGGTCGAGCCGGGAGCGCACCTCCGCGCGCTGCGTCTGCACCTGTAAAAGCGCCTGCTGCGCCGCGGCAAGCGTCCAGCCCGCCGTATCTGCATCCGGCAGGACGGCGGGCGCTTTCTGCTCGCCGAGCGCCGCGCACACCGCGTCATAGCGGCTCTGCGCCACGTCCGCCGCGCGGCGCGCGACATCCGCTGCGTCGTGCAGGCGCAGCGCGTCCTGCACCGCCTGCGCGCCTTGTGCGGGTGTTTTTGCCTCGGGCGCGAACATCGACACCTGCCCCAAAAGCCGCGCCTGCGTCTGCAGGACCGCCTGCTCGCGCGCCTGCCGCTCGGCGCACTGCGCGTCATACTGCCGCTTTTGCTGCGCGTAAAGCGCGAGCCTGCCGCAATATTCCGCCGCGAACGCCGCCCACGTCTCGCGCGGTCTGCCCTCGTAGCGGGCGGCGATGGTCTGCGCCTTTGCTGCATTCTCAGCAACCTGACGGTTGTGGCGCTGCGTCAGCGGCAGCCAGAGGGCAAGCGTGAGCGAGCAGAGCGGGATCGCCAGAATGGCGGGGATGGTGTCCTTCAGGATCAGCGCGCACGCCAGCAGCGCCGCCGTCGCCAGCGCGCCCAGGATCAGCGGGAGCACGACCGGGCGCGGCTTTCCGGCGGAAAGCCGCTCGACCTCGCGCGCGTCCGCCTGCGCCCGCCCGGGAATTTCCGTCTCCGAAAGCCCGGAAAACGCCGCCGGGCACGCGGGCGCGTGCGGCGCGTCCCCCGGCTGCGGGAGCGGCTGCGCCGCCTGCGTTTGGAGTAGAGCCAGCTGCTGCGAAAGCGCCGTGAGGATCTCGCGCGGCGGAATTTTTACCGTCCGCTCGCGCGCGGCTTCGGCTTCCGCCTGCGCATCTATTAGCGCCTGCCGCGCCGCGTCCCGCTGCTGCATCGCCCGCGCCGCCTCCTGCGCGCGCAGCGCCTGCACGATATGCTCCAGCTCCGCCTGCCGCGCGGAAAGCGCCGCCTCCTGCGCGCGCAGCGTCAGGTCGTTTTTGTGCAGCTCGTGAATCTGCGTCAGCCGGTCCTCGACCTGCGCGCGCTGCTGCTCCGCCTGCGGCAGAAGTCCCGTGCGGTTGTGGCGGCAGCGGTTGCGCCAGTCGCGCAGGCGCGCTGCGGTGTCGGACGCGCTCACGGTCTCGTCGCCCGTGGTGACGAGGGACGAGAGCCGCTTTTCCAGCTCCGCGTCGGACGTGACGCCCGCAGCGTTCTGCCCGACGAACGCGCTGCGCTCAAACACGCTCCGCCCCACGCCGAGAAGCATCTCGCCGCAATTCTCGCCCGTCATCCCGGCGACTGCCTGCCCGCTGTCCGTCTCATACGCGCGAAACTCTCCCATCGGCGTGCGCCCTTTGCTGGCGCGCTCGAGGGTGATCTTTTTGCCCTGCCACAGAAGCTCCATGCGCCCTTCCATCGGCGCGCCGCTCCAGGGCTTATACTTCGTTTTTGCGGGGAGCGTCCCGGCGCTCGCGCGCTGGCTGGTGTCCACGCCGTAGAGCATCGCCAGCAAAAACGCCGCCCAGGTCGATTTGCCCGATTCGTTCGGCGCGGTCACGATATTGAGCCCGCCATGCAGCTCCAGCCGCTCGTTTTGCAGCCTGCCGAAGCTCGCCTGCATCGAGAGGATCTTCAAAACGCCGGCGCCTCCCTTCCGTCCATCGCCGCAAGACCGAGCCGCACCGCGTCCGCGATCTGCGCCTTTTCCTCCTGCGACTGCGCCGCGTCGTACTGCGCGCGGAGCGTCTGCAAGAAGAGCCCTCGCAGCGTGTCCTCGCCGCAGCCGTCCCACAGCTCGCGCCGGGGCGTGGTCTCGTCGCGCAGCGTAAGGCTGAAAAACTGCCCGTCCAGCGCGCGGTGCAGCGCCGCGAGGTCCGGCTGCGGCGCGTCGCCCGTTAAAATGATGCGGTAAATGTCGCTTTGCGTGCCGGCTGGCAGCGCCTGCCGGATGGCAGCCAGCGCGTCGTCCCCCGCCTCTGCGCGCAGAATTTCGTATTTCCGCCCGAAAATGGGCAGAAACTCCGCCGTGCACGCACCCGGCTGCGCCGTGACGAGGTACACGCCCTTCTGCCCCAGCTCGTCAAAGCCGCGCCCCATCGGGCAGCCCGGCCAGGCGTAGAAGGTCTCCCCGGCGCGCTGAAGCCCGCTTTTTTCGTGGATGTGCCCCAGCGCGAGATAGCACAGCCCCGACGCGGTGATCTGCTCGCGCGTGACGGCGTTATAGGGGCTGTTGGCGTTCAGCGCGTCGCCATGCAGCGCCATGAGTTCGAGCATTCCGTCGCGCTTTGCGGAGAAGCCCTCCAGCAGCGCGGGCGCGTCCGGCGATGTAAACGCCGCGCCCCACACGCGGCAGTGCAGCTGCGGGAACTCAAAATATGACAGCGCCTGTTTCGTGAAAATATGGACATTTTCCGACCATTTTTCCGTCAAATACGCGCTGCCCGGCGCGCAGAAATCGTGATTGCCCGGTGCAATGACGATCTCGGCGCGGCAGGACGAAAATGCCCGCCGCAGCGCGTCCACGCTGTCGGGATAGGCGTTGTCGCTGTCAAACAGATCGCCCGCGAGGAGCATGAGGTCGCACTCGTGCGCGTTTGCCAGCTCCGTGAGCTGCGTGAGCATCGCGCGCTGCTCCTGACGGCGCTGCGCCGCCTGCTCGGGGCTGAGCGCGGAAAACGGCGAATCAAGATGCAGATCCGCCGCGTGCAGCAGCCTAACCATCCGCCACCACCCTCTCTACACTCGTGCAGCGGTGCGTTTTCGTGTCGATCGTGAGCGCCAGCCCGTGCAGGCGGCACGGACCGGGCGCGACCTCGTAGCGCGAGGTCAGCTCGCCCCGGAAATTGGCGATCGACTGCTCCGGGCGCACGCCGATGACCGACACGATCGGTCCCGTCATGCCAAGGTCGGTCTGATAGCCTGTGCCGTTCGGCAAAATCGTCTCGTCGGCGGTGGCAACGTGCGTGTGCGTGCCCCAGACGGCGCTCACGCGCCCGTCGAGGAAGTAGCCCATGGCGAGCTTTTCGCTCGTCGCCTCGGCGTGGAAGTCCAGCAGCACCGGCATATCCCCCACCTTTTCCAGCACGCGGTCGATGACGCGGAAGGGATTGTCCGGCGTAAAATCCATATGGCAGCGCCCGATGAGGTTCACGACCGCGAGCGGACCTGCTTTCGTCTCAAATACGCCCCAGCCGCGCCCCGGCAGGTGCGGCTGAAAGTTCGCCGGGCGCAGGATATATTGGCACTCGTCCAAAACCGGGCAGATCTCGCGCCGGTTCCAGGTGTGATTGCCGAGCGTAATGACGTCCGCCCCCGCGTCAAAGATCATCTCTGCCTGCTGCGGCGTAAGCCCCACGCCGCAGGCGTTTTCGCCGTTTACGACGGCAAAGTCGATATTGTAGCGCCGCCGCAGCGCGCGCAGGTTCTTTTTCAGGCACAAAATGCCCGACGCGCCGACCACGTCGCCGACCGCCAAAATGCGCAGCTCCATCCGCCGCACCTCCTTTTTGTATGAATTATACCATTTGCAAGAAGCAAATTCCATGCTATACTGAAAAAAATCGCGCGTCCGATGCAACGCGGGCGCAAAAAAATCGTCAGGAAGATCGGAGGCGGATGATTTGGACGATTCCGGGATCATCGAGCTGTATTTTGCGCGCAGCGAGGACGCCATCGCGCAGACGGACGCGAAATACGGCGCATACTGCCGCGCCATCGCCATGAATATTCTCAAAAGCCGCGAGGACAGCGACGAGTGCGTCAGCGACACCTGGCTGCACGCCTGGAACGCCATGCCGCCGCAGCGCCCCGGTATTTTATCGGCGTTTTTGGGGCGCATCACGCGCAATCTGTCGTTTGACCGCTTCAAAGCCTCGCGCGCAGACAAGCGCGGCGGCGGCAATTTGCCGCTGGCGCTGGACGAGCTGGCGGAATGCGTCGCCGCGCGCGGCGGCGTAGACGAGGTGGTGGACGAACGGGAGCTGGCGCGCCTGATCGATGCGTTTTTGCGGCGGCTGCCGGAGCGCGAGTGCAATATTTTTCTGCGCCGGTACTGGTTTGTGGACGGCATCGACGCCATCGCGCTGCGCTTTTCGATGAAGCCGAACACCGTCAAATCCGTCTTGCTGCGCACGCGGGAGAAGCTGCGCAGATTCTTACAGCAGGAGGGGATCGCCGTATGAAGGGTGAAAATTTGTTTCACGCCGTCGGGCAGGTCGGGGACGATCTGATCGCGCGCGCTGAAAAAACGCCGGCGCGGCAGGCATCGCGCTGGAAGCCGCTTGCGGCGCTTGCGGCGTGCTGCGTGCTGATCGTGGGCATCGCGGCGCTGACGCTGCCGAACTGGCTCGGCAGCAGCAAGACCGCCGCGCCCGCCGCAGTCGCAGAGAACAGCGCCGACGCCAGAGCCTACAGCGGCGGCACGCTCGTCGGCGCGGCAGCGCCGGAGACGGAATTTGAAGAATACGCCGCCGCACAGGAAGCGCCCACGGCGGACGCCGCGGCGGGAGAAGCCCCGGCAGCAGAGGAAGCGCCGGTCACGGAAGCCCCCGCGGAGGACGCTCCCGCAGAAGCGCCGCGCGACAGCAGCGCCAAAACGCAAGCCGCCGAGGCGGGCGCGCCGGACGGCGACTGGATCGTATTCGGCGGGCAGTATTACACCCCCGCCCCCGCAAACGACCCCGCGCACACGGCGGGTGAGGCGGGCGACGGCGAAGCGCGCGGCGCGCAGCTCGGCACGGTCGAGGACAGCAGCGACGGCGCGCTCACCGGCTGCGCAGTGTACGCGTATCCCGATGAAGATTATGTGCTCGTGGAGTGCGAGGGAGAATTTGTCCTTTATAGGGTGGCAGAATAGGTCATGCGTCGTAACGGCGGGAGGGGCTTGCCCCTCCCGCGCGGTATAACGCCGCAAATTTGACTGCACCAAGGTGAATACGAGCGCACCCGTAGGGGCGGACGCCTCTGTCCGCCCGGCAGGACGCACCTGCAAAAAACGGATGCACCAATGCGGGACGGGACGTGTCGCGTGGTCGCCGTTCGTTGTGTGTTTTTAATGGTGCATCCTGCGCGGGAGGGGTAGAACCCCTCCCCTACGGCGTGTCGGACAATTTTACGTTTTTACGATACGTTGTGGCAAATTTGTCATTGCCTCACGGGCGGACAGGGTCGTCCGCCCCTACAGGACGTTTTACGGATTCGCCGATGGTGGGTGCATTTTTGCGATTGCGTATTGCCGGGTCGATGTGGGCATCGACCCCTACGGCTCGATTGGCGGCTGCGTGCAAATTGTAAAACCGCCCGCTGCCGGGTGGCAGCGGGCGGTTCTGCGTTATTTTTTACTTGGTCAGCTCTGCCGTATCCTGGGCGATCATGAGCTCCTCGTTGGTGGGGATGACCCAGACCTTGACCTTGGAGTCGGACGTGGAGATGACGACCTCTTCGCCGCGGAGCTTGTTCTTTTCCGCGTCGAGCTTCACGCCGAGGTACTCGAGTCCGTCGCAGATGGACGCGCGCATCGAGCCGGAGTTCTCGCCGACACCGGCGGTAAAGACGATGCAGTCCACACCGCCGAGGGCGGCGGCGTAAGCGCCGATGTACTTGCGCACTTCATAGGCGAACTTGTCCAGCGCCAGCTGCGCAGCTTCATTGCCCTGCGCGGCGGCGGCGTCGAGATCGCGGAAGTCGGAGGACACGCCGTCGGACAGCGCCAGCACGCCGGACTTCTTGTTGAGCATGGTCAGGCACTCGTCGGCGGACATACCGTACTTGTTCATGATGAACTGCACGACGCACGCGTCAATATCGCCGGAGCGCGTGCCCATGGGGACGCCGGCCAGCGGGCTCAGACCCATGGAGGTATCCTGGCACTTGCCGTCCTTCACCGCAGACAGGGACGAGCCGTTTCCGAGGTGGCAGACGATGACGCGGTGCGCATTTTCCACGCCGCCCATCAGCTCGATGCAGCGCTTGGAGACGAAGCGGTGCGACGTGCCGTGGAAGCCGTAGCGGCGGAGATGATCGTCGGTATAATACTTGGTGGGGATGGCGTAGCGGTATGCCTTGGGCGGCATGGTCATATGGAACGCGGTGTCGAACACGGCGACCTGGGGCTTGCCCGGCATTGCCTTTTCGCACGCCTCGATGCCCATGAGGTTGGCGGGGTTGTGGAGCGGACCGAGCGGGATGCACTCGCGGATCGCCTGCTTGCAGTCCTCGGTGACGATGCAGCTCTCGACGAACTTATCGCCGCCGTGGAGCACGCGGTGACCGACGGCGTCGATCTCATCGACGGACCCGATCACGCCGTATTCGCCGTCCACGAGGATGTTCATGACCGCCTCGATGGCTTCCTTATGCGTGGGCATGGGGATGTCCTTTTCGACCTTCGTGCCCTTGGACAGCGCCTTGTGGGTCAGCTTACCGTCCAGACCGATGCGCTCGCAAAGACCCTTGGCGGTGACGACGCCGGTATCCGGGTCCATAAGCTGATACTTCAGGCTCGAGCTGCCGGCGTTAATGACGAGGATGTTCATAATTCACTTCAACTCCTGTTATTGTTTGTTTGCTTTTTCGTGCGTTTATGCTAAACTGTTCATACAGTGTTCATAATACAATATTTATCCGCGGGAAACAAGTGCTTTTCCGATATTTTATGGCAGCGAGGTACAAAACATGGCGGCAGTGGGCGTGATCTGCGAGTATAATCCCTTTCACGGCGGGCATCTGCGGCAATTTGCGCAGATCCGGCAGCGCCTTGGCGCGGACACCGCCATCGTGTGCCTGATGAGCGGCGAGTTCGTTCAGCGCGGCGAGGTCGCGGTGTTCTCCCCCGCCGTGCGCGCGGCAGCGGCGGCAGAGTGCGGGGCGGACATCGTTTTGGAACTGCCGGTGACGCACAGTCTGCGCTCGGCGGAGGGCTTCGCCGCGGGCGGCGTGGAGATTTTGTCGCGGCTCGGCGCGGTGGACACGCTCTGCTTCGGCGCGGAGCACGCGGACGAAGCCGAACTTCTGCAAACGGCAAAAATTTTGTGCGGTGCGGACTATGACGCGGCGCTGCGGGAGGCGCTTACGGCACGCGTGAGCTATCCGGCGGCGCGGGAGCGGGCGCTCATCGCCTGCGGCGGGGACGGCGCGCTGCTGCGCCGCCCGAACGACATTCTGGCGGCGGAGTACTGCAAGGCGCTCGTGCAGCAGAAAAGCCCCCTGCGCCCGCTGGTGCTGCCGCGCGGCGGGGACTATCACGCGCTGGACGCGGACACGGAAAATCCGTCCGCCACGGCGGTGCGCGCGCTATATCCCGGCGGGAACTGGCGCGCGCTCGTGCCGGAGGCGGCGGCGGCGCTGTACGCGGGCGCGGAGCGCTTTACGATGGCGGCGGGCGAGCGGGCAATGCTCGCGCGGCTGCGCGGGATGGCGAAAAGCGACTGGGAAACCGTCCCCTACGGCTCGGAGGGGCTGTGGAGCGCCGTTTACAAGGCGGTGCAGCACGCGGGCAGCGTGGAGGAAATTATAGAGTCCGCAAAATCCAAACGCTATGTGCGCACGCGCTTGCAGCGGCTGCTGCTGTGTGCGTATCTGGGGCTGACGGCGGACGATCTGGCGCGCCCGGCGGAGTTCGTGCGCGTGCTGGCGCTCAGCGCGCGCGGCGGGCGGCTTCTGCGGCGCATCCGGGAGGAGGGCTCGATCGCGTGTCTGAACGCGGGCGCGCGCGCCTCCGAAGGCGCGCAGGCGGAGATCGAGGCGCGCTGCCGTGGGTTATCCACACTTTTTTCCACAGGAACAAACGCGCCTGCCGCCGCTTTGGCGCAAAAAGGCAGGGTTTATCGCAGAAAAATTTGAAAAAACTCTTGCATCGGCAAAAAAACTGTGATACTATATCTGAGCGTTTGAACCAAGGGAAAGGCGCAAGCCTTTTTACAGAAATCTGATGAGAGAGGTGAAACCCATGAAGGAAGGCATCCATCCCAAATACGAACAGACGACTATCAGATGCGCGTGTGGTGCTGTGATCGAAACAGGCTCTACCAAGAAGGACATCAAGGTTGAAATTTGCTCCAAGTGTCATCCGTTCTATACCGGCAAGCAGAAGCTCGTCGATACCGGCGGACGCGTGGACCGTTTCAACAAGAAATATGGTCTGAAGTAAGCGATCTGGCCCGCACCGCCTCGGTGCGGGCTTTTTTCGTACCCGCGAAAATTGAGGAAATCACACAGAATGATGGAACGATTCTCTGAACATACAACCGAAAAGGCGGTGCTGGCGGGGCTGAACGCCGACTGCTTCCCGCCCGAGGAGACCGCCACGCCCCAGACGCTCGACGAGCTGGAGGCGCTTTTGGAAACGGCGGGCGGGCAGTGCATCGGCAAGCTCCTGCAAAACCGCCCCACGCCCGACCCGCACAGCTTTCTGGGCGAGGGCAAAGCCGAGGAGCTGCGGCAAATGATCGAAGGCAGCGGCGCAACGATGCTTGTGTTTGACAACGCCCTCTCCCCGTCACAAGTTCGTGCGCTCGAAGAGATCACGCACGCGCGCGTGCTCGACCGCAGCGCGCTTATTCTGGACATTTTCGCCCAGCGCGCCAAGACCCGCGAGGGCAAGCTCCAGGTGGAGCTGGCGCAGTATCAGTATTATCTGCCGCGCCTGACCGTCTGGAACGAGGAAATGGGCAGGCTCGGCGGCGGCATCGGCACACGCGGTCCGGGCGAAACGCAGCTGGAGACCGACAAGCGCCACATCCGCGCGCGCATCGACAAGCTGCGGCAGGACCTGACCGAGGTGCGGCGCGTGCGCGCCGTGCAGCGCGAGCGGCGGGTGAAAAACGCCACGCCGGTCGTGGCGCTCGTGGGCTACACAAACGCCGGAAAATCGACGCTTTTAAACGCACTGACCGACGCGGGCATCGCCGCGAATGACCGCCTTTTTGACACGCTGGACACCACGACGCGGCAGTTTACCGTGTCGGATACCTGTCAGGCGGTGCTGTCCGACACGGTCGGCTTCATCGCAAAGCTGCCGCACAATCTTATTGAGGCGTTTCACGCGACGCTGGAGGAGCTGGAGTATGCAGACCTGCTCATCCACGTCATCGACGCGTCCGACCCCGAGCGCGAGGCGCACATCGCGGTGGTGGAGCGGCTGATCGCGCAGCTCGCAAAGCCGGGCGTGCCGGTCATCTCGTGCTACAACAAGTGCGACCTCGCGAAGGAAGAGCCGCCGCGCGGCGAGGATGTTGTCTGCATCTCGGCAAAGACCGGCGAGGGGCTGGACGCGCTGCGCGTCTTGGTCGAGAAAAAGCTCGATCAGGGGCTGCACCGCGTGAAGCTGCTGCTGCCCTACAGCGCGGCGGGGCTGGTCGATACGCTGCACGCGCAGGCGCGCGTGCTCTCGTGCGAGTATACGCCGGAGGGCGTCGCGGTGGAGGCAGTCATGGACAGCGTGCTCTACGGGCGGCTGCGGCAATACGAGGAACCGTGATATGGAAGAATTTTTGACCATCGCCGGTGCGGCAACGAGCGAATTTACCGAAAAAAAGTCGCGCTTTGTGAGCGATATTTTCCCCGTGCAGACGGAGGAGGACGTCAAGTCCTGCATGGAGCTGGTGCGCAAAAAGTACCACGACGCGCGCCATCACTGCTGGTGCTACCGGCTGAAAAGCGGCGCGGTGCGCTACAGTGATGACGGCGAGCCGCAGGGCACGGCGGGGCAGCCGATGCTGGCGGTTTTCGAGCGAGAGAAAATTTTTGACGTGCTGTGCGTCGTCACGCGGTATTTTGGCGGCATTTTGCTCGGCGCGGGCGGGCTGACGCGGGCGTATGCGCGCGGCGCGAAGGACGCGCTCACGGCGGCGGGCATCGCCGCAAACCGCGTGTGGGACTGCGTGGAGATCAGCTGCCCCTACGCGCTTTTGGAGCAGATCAAGCTGCGGCTCGCGGCGCAGAGCGCCGTGATCGAGGATATTTCCTACGGCGCGGACATCGCCATCTGCGCCCTCCTGCCGCAGGCAAACACAGCCCCCGTGAGCGACGCCATCCGCGAACTCTCGGCGGGGAAGGTGATGCCAAAAGTGAGCGGGCAGGTATATAGAGCCGCGCCCGTGTGAGGGATACATAGTTTTGACACATTTTTGTGGTATATAAATAGCAGAGCATTCTGAGCGGTCACATATCTAGTCGTAACGTAGGGGAGGGGCTTGCCCCTCCCGCTGGCAGGCAGTAGGGGAATTTGTACGCACGACCGGGTGGCACGCACCCATGCCTTCCCCTCGGGGAAGGTGGCGCGAAGCGCCGGATGAGGGTCGGGGAGCATTTACGGTTCGCTGAAACTGCAAAGCTATCCGCGAGTGCTCCCCTGCCCTCATCAGTCAGCCTTCGGCTGACAGCTTCCCCCAGGGGAAGCCATTGGGACTTCCGCAAACCGCCGCTGCCTCAAAAGAAACGGCGGGAGGGGCAAGCCCCTCCCCTACGTTACGACGAATTACGGGGCAGCGCGGAAACCATACATAACAGAGGTGAACATCATGACGCTGCGGGAGCAGATGGAGCAGGAGGAATATGCCGTTTTATCGCCGCTGGCGCAGAAGGCGGCGGAGACCCGCGGGCGGCTGTATCCCCGCGAGGAGGACGACGTGCGCACCTGCTATCAGCGCGACGCCGACCGCATCGTGCACTCCAAATCCTTCCGGCGGCTCATGCACAAGACGCAGGTCTTTCTCGCCCCGGAGGGCGACCATTACCGTACGCGCATGACGCACACGCTGGAGGTCTCGCGCATCGCACGCACGATCTGCCGCGGCCTCAGGCTCAACTGCGACCTTGCCGAGGCGGCTGCCTACGGGCACGATCTGGGGCACACGCCGTTCGGGCACGCGGGTGAAAAGGCGCTGAGCGACATGATGGGCGCGCCGTTCCGTCACAACGAGCAGTCGCTGCGCGTTGTGGATAAATTGGAGCGCGACGGCGCGGGGCTGAACCTCACCTATGAGGTGCGCATGGCGATCCTGGGGCACACAGGCGACTTCATCCCCGAAACGCTGGAGGGGCAGATCGTCCGCACGTCCGACCGCATCGCGTATATCAACCACGATATTGACGACGCCATGCGCGCGGGTCTCTTAACGGAAAGCGACATCCCGCGCGAAATTTCCGACATTCTCGGCACGTCGCACTCCGAGCGCATCGGAACGCTCGTGTCCGATATGATCTACCACACGCAGGAAACGGGCGTGCTTGGAATGCGCCCGGAGATCGCGCAGGCGATGGACGCGCTGCGCACGTTCATGTTCCGGCGCGTCTACACCAACCCCGTCGCCAAGGGTGAAGAGACCAAGGCGAAGGACATTATCCGCAAGCTCTTTGAGTATTACAGCAAAAATCCCGACAAGCTCCCGGCGGATTTTCTGCCGCAGCTCGATTTTGACGGCATGGATCGCATCGTCTGCGACTATATCGCAGGCATGACGGACAAGTATGCGATCTACAAATTTTCTGAGATCTTTATCCCCACCGCGTGGCAGGTGAGATGAAGTAATAAGTAAGAGTGAATAGTGAATAAGTGATGTGTCTCGCGGAGCGCGACGATTTGAAATCGTGCCGCTGCGCGGCACACCGCACCTATTCACTCTTCACTATTACCTATTACCTAAAAGAAGGGAGGGTCTTTTCTATGCCGTTTCCTCCGGCTTTTTTGGACGAGCTCACCGCCCGCAATCCCATCGAGGACGTCGTCGGGCAGTATGTGACGCTCACGCGCAAGGGCAGCAATCTCTTCGGGCTCTGCCCGTTCCACTCGGAAAAGACCGGCTCTTTTTCCGTCGCGCCCGATAAGGGCATTTACTACTGCTTCGGCTGCCACAAGGGCGGCGGCGTGATCAACTTCATCATGGAAATAGAGTCCCTCGACTATCCCGACGCCGTGCGGTTTTTAGCCAAGCGCGCGGGGCTGGAAGTCCCGGAGGATGAGAGCTACCGCTCCACCTACCGCCGTCAGGAGCGCCTGTGGGCGCTGTGCAGGGATGCTGCGCGGTTTTTCAGGAGCGAGCTGTTCTCTCCCCGCGGCGAGGAAGCGCGGGCGTATATCGCCAAGCGTGCGCTCTCACAGCAGACCGTGGTGCGCTTCGGGCTCGGCTTTTCGCCGAACGAGTGGTCCGCGCTGCTGGACGCGATGACCCAGAAGGGCTACACCCGGCAGGAGCTGCTGGACGCAGGTCTTGTGGTCAAGTCGCAGAAGGGCGGCATTTACGACCGCTTCCGCAACCGCCTCATGTTCCCCATCATCGACATCCGCGGCAACGTCATCGGCTTCGGCGGGCGCGTGATGGACGACTCCACGCCGAAATACTTAAACTCCCCCGAAACGATCATTTTCAACAAGCGCAAAAATCTCTTTGCGCTCAACATCGCCCGCAAAACAAAGCACCCCTGCATCATCCTCACCGAGGGCTACATGGACGCCATCGCGCTGCACCAGTACGGCTTTGACTGCGCTGTCGCGTCGCTCGGCACGTCGCTCACGGAGGAGCACGCGAATATTCTGGCAAAGTACACGCAGCAGGTCGTCCTGACCTACGACGGCGACGAGGCGGGGCAGAACGCCACGCAGCGCGCCATCCCGATGCTGGAAAAGGCGGGCTTGCAGGTAAAAGTTTTACGGATGCAGGGTGCGAAAGACCCGGACGAATTTCTCAAAAAATACGGCGCGGACCGTTTTTCGTTACTGCTTGACCAGTCGGAAAATCAGGCGGAGTACCGCCTCGAATCGCTGCGGCGAAAATTTGACCTGACGCAGGACGAGCAGCGCGTAGAATTTCTCAGGCAGGCGGCGGAGCTGGTCGCCACGCTCTCGACCGCCGTGGAGCGCGAGGTCTACGGGCGGCGCGCCGCCGAGGCGGCGGGCGTGAGCTATGAGGCGATGAAGCTGGAGGCAGACCGCGCCTACCGCCGCCGCACGGCGCAGGCAAAGAAAAAGCAGGAGGCGATCGACCTCGCCCCCGCGCGAACGCTTCAGCCGCAGATCAAGGGCATCCGCTACGATAACCTCCGCTCCGCTATGGCGGAGGAGGGGCTGCTGCGCACCGTCCTGCGCGAACCGGCGCTGATGAGCGCCGTGCCGCTGCGCCCCGACCAGTTCTCTTCGCCCCTCTTGGGGCGCGTCTGGGCGGCGTTCTGCGCGCAGCGGGCGCAGGGGCAGACGCCGTCGCTCGCGCCGCTCGCGGGCGAGCTGGAATCGGGCGAGATGGCGCACCTGTCGGCGGTGTTTCAAAAGCCGAACACACCCGTCAGCGACGACGCGCTGCGCGACTACATCGCCATCATCACGGAAGAATACGACCGAACGCACGCCTCCGGCAGCGAAAAGCTGCTGGCGCTGGCGGCACGCAAGAAAGAAACGAAAGGTTAGGTGGCACGAATGACAAAGGATCTGGAACTGCTGCAAAAAATGGAGCTGAGCGAGGAAAGCCGCGCCAAGCTCGCCGCTCTGCTCGAGGAGGCGAAAAAGACCCGCAAGGTCGCCTCCAAGCGGCTGGTGGAAACGCTCGACAGCGTGGACGCGACTGAGGAACAGACCGAACAGTTCTACGACGTACTGGAAGCGGCGGGCGTGGAGATCGACGTGTCGGACGTGCTGGACCTCATCGGCTCGGCAGAGATGAACAACCCCACGCTCAGCGAGATGGAAGCCATCGAAGCCGAGGGCATCGACGCCAGCGCCGAGATGGAGGCGCTGGAGCACTATGACGAGGGCGAGGCAAAGCTCGACGACCCCATCCGCCTGTATCTGCGCGAGATCGGCAAGATCCCGCTGCTCACGCCCGAGCAGGAGATGGACCTTGCCAAGCGCATGAGCGAGGGCGACGAGGACGCGCGGCGGCAGATGTCGGAGGCGAATCTGCGGCTGGTCGTGTCGATCGCCAAGCGCTATGTGGGGCGCGGGATGCACCTGCTGGATCTCATCCAGGAGGGCAATCTGGGGCTTATGAAGGCGGTCGAAAAATTCGACTACACCAAGGGCTATAAATTCTCCACCTACGCCACCTGGTGGATCCGGCAGGCGATCACGCGCGCCATCGCCGATCAGGCGCGCACCATCCGCATCCCGGTGCACATGGTGGAGACGATCAACCGCGTGCTGCGCACGTCGCACAGCATGGTGCAGAAGCTCGGGCGCGAGCCGACCACCGACGAGATCGCGCAGGAGCTGCACATGGACGTCGGCAAGGTCGAGGAGATCCTGAAGATCGCGCAGGAGCCGGTCTCCCTCGAAACGCCGATCGGCGAGGAGGAGGACAGCCACCTCGGCGACTTCATTCAGGACGACGAAGCCTCGCAGCCGTCTGAAGAAGCGTCGTACACGCTGCTGCGCGAGCAGCTGGAGGACGTTCTGTCCACCCTCACGCCGCGCGAGGAAGAGGTGCTGCGGATGCGCTTTGGTCTGCGCGACGGAAAGCCGCATACGCTGGAAGAAGTGGGCAAGGAATTTGACGTCACGCGCGAGCGCATCCGCCAAATCGAATCCAAGGCGCTGCGCAAGCTCCGCCACCCGTCGCGCAGCAAAAAGCTGCGGGATTTCCTCAACTGATTTTTCTCTTGACAACGGCAAAAAAATCCGTATGATAAGGATGTTATCACCTACATATATATTTACCGTCAGGACGGAGGAAGTTAATCATGTTTGAAAAGATCCAATCCTATCTGGCAGCGCAGCTCGATATTCCGGCGGAGGAGATCACGCGCGAGACCACGTTTGAGGGTCTTGGCATCGACTCGCTGGACATGGTCGAAATGGTCATGGATCTGGAGGAAGAGCTGGGCGTCGATCTGGAAATGGAAGAAAAGGTCGCCACCATCGGCGAGCTGGTCGATTTCGTGGAGAGCAAGATCGACTGAACCGAAAAAGTCCATGGGCTTCGGCGCATGGCAAGGCTGTACCAACCGGGGAGATAGCGGTGCCCTGTGACCCGCAATCCGCTACAGCGGGGGCCGATTCCCGACCGAGGGTACGTTCTGTATCGTCTGACCCATATAAGCGGCGTTGAAGATCCGGTCTTGCGCAACGAGGACCTGTGAACCGTGTCAGGTGAGGAATCAAGCAGCACTAAGCAGCCCACCTTGTGTGCCGCGAGGCAGCCGTTTCCGAGCTGGCTGTATGGGTAACGGGTGTAGTGCGTATTCAGAGAAGGGTGTACAGTCTTGCCACGCGCCGCAGCCCAGCTTTGCGCAGAGAGAGGGAAGGAGCAGGAGCTCCTTCCCTTTTTGCAATATTTGCCCCTATTGCCGCAGGGGCGGGGCGAATTGAGGTAAGAGGTAAGAGTGAATAGTGAATAAGCGGCGCGCCCGCCGTTTCTTTTGAGGCGGCGGCGGTTTGCGCAAGTCCCATGCCACTTCGCGGGGTGTGCGTGCAAAATCTGCATTTACCTACCGCGCGGGCGGGGGCGTCCCTCCTCTGCGCCGGGTTCACAATGTTTCCAGCGGGATAAGCAGCGCCCCGTTCCGGGTCGGAACGGGGCGCTGCTTTTTAATCCGCAGTCTTGGCGCGGTCGAACTCTGCCTGGATCTCGTCGGATGGCGCTTTGGTGAGCAGAGAGACCACCACGATCAGGATGCAGGAGAACACGAACGCGGGCAGCAGCTCATAGATGCCCCAGAGGCCGCCGAGCGGCTTGAGCACGAGCTTCCAGAAGAACACCATGCCACCGCCGCCGAGCATACCGGCGATCGCGCCGGCGCGGGTCGTGTGCTTCCAGAACAGGGAGAAGAGCACCAGCGGACCGAACGTCGCGCCGAAGCCCGCCCACGCGAACGAAACGATGGTGAAGATGACGCTGTTTTCGTCCAGCGCGATGATCACGCCGACGGTGGCAACGATCAGCAGCGCAAGACGCGAGACGGTCATGATCTGCTTATCCGTCGCGTCCTTCTTGAGAATGCCCTGATAGAGATTCTTGGAGAAGGCGCTGGCGGCGATGAGCAGGTAGGAGTCGGACGAGCTGATCGTCGCGGCGAGGATGCCCGCCATGACAAGACCGGCAAACAGCGGATGCAGCAGCAGCCGCGAGAGGACGACGAACACGTTTTCCGCCTGAGAGGCAGTTCCCAGCGCAGTGGGCAGCAGCGCGCGGCCCATCGTGCCGATGAGCACGGCGGCAGTCAGCGAGATCACGACCCAGACCGTAGCGATGCGGCGCGACTGCGTCAGCTCGCTCGTGCGGCGGATGGCGATGAAGCGCAGCAGCACCTGCGGCATCCCGAAGTAGCCCAGACCCCATGAGAGCGTAGACAGAACGGTCAGCAGCCCATAGGGCGCGGCTTCGCCGAACAGCGGCTGCCCGGCAGCGGAGAGCTGCTGCACACCGTTTGCATCCACCTGCGGGGTGGCGGTGAAGAAGAAGTCAAAGAAGCCGGGGATGGATCTGGCGTTCTCCACCACGGCGGTAAAGCCGCCCGCGGACGAAACGCCCAGCACCAGCACCGTAACGAGCGCGAAGATCATCACGAGCGCCTGCATGAAGTCGGACGCGGACTCGGCGAGGAAGCCGCCGAGGAACGTATAAAGCAGCACGAACAGCGCGCCCAGGACCATCATGAGCTGATAGCTCTGCCCGAACAGCTTGGAAAAGAGCTTCCCGCAGGTGACAAAGCAGCTGCCGGCGTACACGGCGAAGAACACCAGAATAAATACCGAGGCGATGGTCATGATGACCTTTTTCTTCTCATGGAAGCGATTGGACAGGAAATCCGGCACGGTGATGGCGTTGCCCGCCACGAGCGAATAGCGCCGCAGGCGCTTGGCGACGATCAGCCAGTTGAGGTAGGTTCCCACGGCAAGACCGATGGCGGTCCACGCCGCATCGGCGATGCCGCACCAGTAGGCGACGCCGGGCAGTCCCATCAGCAGCCACCCGCTCATATCCGAGGCTTCGGCGCTCATCGCCGCGACCCACGGACCGAGCGTCCTGCCGCCGATAAAATAGTTTTCCGAGCTTTGGTTGGCGCGCTTTGCAAATGCCGCGCCGATCCCGATGACAACGACCATGTAGCAGACCATGGCGATCAGGATCTGTACGGAATCTCCAGTCATAGCGTTTCTCTCCTCTTAAAAAACCTCGCCGCCATTTGCAGCGCTGGCGGGCGCGGGCTGCAAAACACACAGCCGAACGTCCCAATATCCCAGCAAAGACCGCAAACAGCAGCACTTTGGTGCGATTATACCACAACGATTTACTGTGAGCAAGTCAAAATTTCGCCATTTTCTGCTTTTTTGCGCGAAAATAAATATTGAGTTGAAAGATGACGCTTTTGGCGATATACTATATGCAAGTATAATTGCTTGTGCTATGCGCAGGTGTAAACAGAGGAGAACACAATGGTCAATGTCATCGGTCTTGGCTATATCGGGCTGCCCACGGCGCTGATGCTCGCGTCGCACGGCGTGGAGGTCGTGGGAACGGATTATAACGAGGCGCTGGTCAAAACGCTGCGCGCCGGAAAAACGACGTTTCAGGAAAAGGGGCTGGACGAGCTGTTTGCAAGCGCCCTCGCGTCCGGCATCACATTCACGGGCGAGTATCAGGTCACGGACACCTACATCGTCTCCGTCCCCACGCCCTACGATCCGTTCAGCAAAAAGGTAGACGCCAAATTCGTCTGCGCGGCGGTGCAGGATGTGCTGAAGGTGTGCCCGGAGGGCGCGTGCGTGGTGATCGAATCGACGATCTCCCCCGGCACGATCGACCGCTTCGTCCGCCCGCTCATCGAAAAAACTCACAAGACCGTCTCGCTCGTGCACGCGCCGGAGCGCATCATCCCCGGCAACATGGTCTATGAGCTGCTGCACAACAACCGCACCATCGGCGCGGACGATCCGGCGGTGGGCGAAAAGATCAAGGCGATCTACGCCTCGTTCTGTCAGGGGCAGATCGTGGTGACGAACATCCGCACGGCGGAGATGACAAAGGTCGTGGAAAATACGTTCCGCGCCGTCAACATCGCCTTTGCCAACGAGCTGGCGCAGATCTGCCGGCACGACGGCATGGACGTGCAGGAGATCATCCGCATCTGCAATATGCACCCGCGCGTGCATATTTTGCAGCCCGGTCCCGGCGTGGGCGGGCACTGCATCTCGGTCGATCCGTGGTTTCTGGTCGGCGACTATCCCTCCCTCACGGCTGTGACGGGCGCTGCCATGCGCGTGAACGCCGCCATGCCGGAGTATGTGCTTGGGCGCATCCGCGACGTGATGGATGAGGTCGGCATCACCGACCCCGCGCGCGTAGGGCTGTACGGGCTGACGTACAAGGAAAACGTGGACGACTGCCGCGAATCGCCCACGCTTCAGCTTCTGGAGTGCCAGAAGCGCCACCTCGCCGCGCCGCTCAAGGTCTATGACCCGATGGTCGCGCGGGACTTAGTAGAAAATCAGTACCACGATCTGGACGCGTTTTTGCGCGACGTGGACTTCGTCGTCATCATGGTCGGGCACAATGAACTCAAAGAAAATATGGAAAAGCTCGCCGGAAAGACCGTGCTCGACACGCGCATGGTCTGCACGCTGCCGGGCGTTTACCGGCTGTAAGGAGGGCGCGGGATGAAAACTGTCATGCTGGTATTCGGCACGCGCCCCGAGGCGATCAAAATGTGCCCGCTGGTAAACGAGCTCAAGACGCGCAAGGGTCTGAAAACCGTCGTGTGCGTCACGGGGCAGCACCGGCAGATGCTCGATCAGGTGCTCGCCGCGTTCGGTGTTGAGCCGGACTACGATCTGTCCATCATGAAGGACAAGCAGACGCTGTTCGACATCACCACGAATATCCTGAACCGCATCAAAGCCGTGCTGGAGGAGGTGCGCCCCGACGTCGTGCTCGTGCACGGCGACACGTCCACCACGTTCGTCACGGCGCTTGCGTGCTTCTACCTGCAAATCCCCGTGGGGCACGTTGAGGCGGGGCTGCGCACCTACAATATTTATTCGCCGTATCCCGAGGAATTTAACCGGCAGGCGGTCAGTATTATTTCGCAGTACAATTTCGCGCCCACGGCGCGCGCGCGGGACAATCTCCTGCACGAGGGCAAGCGCGCGGAAACGATCTTCGTCACCGGCAACACCGCCATCGACGCGCTGCAAACGACCGTGCGCGAGGATTACACGCACCCGGAGCTTGAATGGGCAGAGGGCAGCCGCCTCATCGTCATCACGGCGCACCGGCGCGAGAATCTCGGCGAGCCGATGCACCATATGTTCCGCGCCATCCGCCGCATTATGGACGAGCACCCGGACGTCAAGGCCATCTACCCCATCCACATGAACCCCGTGGTGCGGCAGGCGGCGGACGAAGAGCTGCGCGGCTGCGACCGCATCCATATCATAGAGCCGCTGGAGGTGCTGGACTTCCACAACCTGCTCGCCCGCAGCTATCTGATCCTGACCGACAGCGGCGGCATTCAGGAGGAAGCGCCGTCGCTCGGCAAGCCCGTGCTCGTCATGCGCGACACGACCGAGCGCCCGGAGGGCATCGACGCCGGGACGCTGCGGCTGGTGGGCACAAACGAGGACGTTATCTACCGCAATTTCAAGCAGCTTTTGGAGGACAAGGACGCCTATCAGGCGATGGCGCACGCCAGCAACCCCTATGGCGACGGGCGCGCCTGCCGCCGCATCGCGGACATTCTGGAAGTCGGACACGTCACATTCGAGTGACACACGGAAAAGGAGGAATCCATGCGCAACCTACTGGCATTCGACCTTGGCGCGTCGAACGGGCGCGCGATCTTGGGGCAGTTTGACGGCGAGAAGATCGTCATGCGCGAGCTGCACCGCTTTGAAAATAACTATGTGGAGATGAACGGCGTTTTCTACTGGGATCTGCCGTATCTCTACAGCCAGCTCAAGCAGGGGCTGCTTGCGTTCAAACAGGCAAACGTCGGCGACCTCGACTGCTTCGGCATCGACACCTGGGGCGTGGATTTTGGTCTCCTTGACCGCAACGACCAGCTGCTCTCCAACCCCCGCGCCTACCGCTACGCGGTGGACGACGACTTCCGCGAGACGTGGAAGGTCGTGGATTTCCCCACGCTCTTTGCCCGCACGGGCATCGCCAATCAGAATTTTAACACGCTCTATCAGCTCTACCGCCGCAAGCGCGAGGGCGACGTGGCGCTGGAAAACGCCGAGACGCTGCTGTTCATGCCCGATCTGCTCGGCTTTTTGCTCACGGGCGAAAAGAAGTCGGAATACACCGAGGTCACGACCGGCATGATCTATGACCCCACCGCGAAGGACTACGACTGGCAGACGATCGACGCACTCGGTCTGCCGCGCAAAATTTTCACGCCCATGGACCGCGCCGGTCAGCTTCGCGGTCATCTCCGCCCAGAGCTTGCCGCGGAACTGGGGCTGAATCGCGCGCACTTTGCCGCCGTGGGCACGCACGATACCGCGTCCGCCGTGGCGGCGATCCCCGGCAAGGGGAGCTTCGCGTTTTTGTCGAGCGGGACCTGGTCGCTGTTCGGCACGGAGACGGACGCGCCGCTGCTGACCGATGCCGTGCGCGAGGCGAATTTCTCCAACGAAGGCACGATCCAGGGCGGCTTCCGCCCGCTCAAGAACATCATGGGTCTGTGGCTTATTCAGGAGTGCCGCCGCGACTGGCAGAAGGCGGGGCAGAAGCTCTCCTGGGACGACATCGTAAAGCACGCGGAGCAGGCAGAGCCGATGCGCACCGTCATCGACACCGACTACGGCGAATTTTTCGCCGGCGGGCAGATGGTGGAAAAAATTCAGGCGTTCGCCCGCCGCACGAATCAGCCCGTGCCGGAGACGGTCGGGCAGGTCGCGCGCTGCATCTATGAGTCGCTGGCGCTCAAGTACCGCTGGGCGCTGGAGCGGCTGGAGGTCATCAAGGGGCAGCGCATCGAGCAGCTCAACATCGTCGGCGGCGGCATCCAGAATCGGATGCTCGACCAGTTCGTCGCCGATTCCATCGACCGCCCGGTCATCACCGGTCCGATCGAGGGCGCGGCGATCGGCAATCTGCTGGCGCAGGCAATGGCGCTGGGCGACATCAAGGACGTTTCCGAGCTGCGCGCCGTCGTGCGCCGCTCCGAGCCCGTCGAGCGCTGGACGCCGAACCATACCGCTCTCTGGGAGGATGGCTACAAGCGCCTGCTTGCGATCCTCGAAAATGCGTAAAAAACTGCCGCAGACGGTTGAGTCTGCGGGAAAATCGTTGTATACTATAGTTCAGAATTGCGCGTAAACGCAAAATGGGAGGTACATACCATGTTCACCAAACTGATCGACGCACTCAAAGCCACCCGCCGCACCATCGTCTTTACCGAAGGTCCTGACGCCCGTATCCTCGAGGCTGCCAGCCGCCTTCTCAAAGAGGACCTGATGGACGTCATCCTCATCGGCAAGGAAGCCGAGGTCAAGGCTGCCGCGGAAAAGGGCAATTTCTGCATCTGCAAGGCGCGCATCATCGACCCCGCCGCCTATGACGGCATGGACGAGATGGTCGCGAAAATGGTCGAGCTGCGCAAGGGCAAGATGTCTGAGGCAGACTGCCGCGCCGCGCTCGCCAAGGGCAACTATTTCGGCACGATGCTCGTGAAGATGGGCAAAGCCGACGCGCTGCTCGGCGGCGCGACCTACTCCACCGCCGATACCGTCCGTCCGGCGCTCCAGCTCGTCAAGACCCGCAAGGGCGCGCATCTCGTCTCCTCCTGCTTCATCCTCTGCCGCGAGGGCAAGGACGGCGCGCAGGAAAAGTACTGCATGGGCGATTGCGCCATCAACATCGACTATCCCGACACGCTGGATAAGGCGACCGGCGAGGTCACGTTCTCCGGCGCGCAGAAGCTGGCGGAGGTCGCCATCGAGTCCGCGCGCACCGCGCAGTTCTTCGGCATTGACCCCAAGGTCGCCATGCTGAGCTTCTCCACCAAGGGCAGCGGCAAGGGCGGCACGGTCGCTCTGTCCGCCGAGGCGACCAAAATTGCCAAGGAGCTCGCGCCCGAGCTTGCCATCGACGGCGAAATGCAGTTTGACGCGGCGGTCTCCCCGGTCGTCGGTCAGCTCAAGTTCCCCGGCTCGAAGGTCGCGGGCTACGCCAACACGTTCATCTTCCCGTGCATCGAGGCCGGCAACATCGGCTACAAGATCGCGCAGCGTCTCGGCGGCTTTGAGGCCTATGGCCCGATCCTGCAGGGTCTGAACGCGCCGATCAACGATCTGTCCCGCGGCTGCAACGCCGACGAGG
>CALACZ010000085.1 GCA_937890735.1 uncultured Bacillota bacterium | reverse complement strand
TCATCGGCTTCTGCGGGTCGGTGAAGATGTTCTGACGCAGACCGTACAGCGGCAGCGCCTCGGCATAGGTCATGCGCGGCATGACGATGATCGAGCCGTATTTGAGCGTAAACACGGCGGCGAGCGCCGTAGCCAGATGCTCGTCGTACTTGCAGAGCGTCGCCAGATTCACGATGGAGGGATAGCCGAACGTGCGGTCGCCGTCCTTCAGGGCGGTGCGGCGGACGAGCACGGCGTTTGCGAACGTCTGCTTGATCGTTGCGCCGGTCACATCGAGGATCAGGTTCTTATTGCCGGACTTCTCCAGAGCTTCCACCGTGTCGTGCAGCTCGGAAAGATCCGCAGCATGAACGCCCAGGACGATGCCCGCAGCGGTAGCGATCTCGCTCATGGCGGCGTAGTTGTCTTTATTCGCGCCGTTCAGGATGGGCTTCGCGTCCTTGATGGCTTCCACGGCCGCCTTGGCGCTGTCCACATTTTCGGTTTCCAGGATCACGCCGCGCTCACACGCCGCCGCCTTCTTTGCAAGCTCTGCAAAGCGCGCCGCGTCGCCCGCGTCGTGCACATTGATAAATTCCACATATTCGCGCTCGCCGATACGCTCATAGTCCACGCTCTTCATCTGCGCGAGCTTGGCGTCCACCGCCGCATCGTCCATGCAGGTGCACAGCTCGATGGCGAACAGGTTGCGCGAAACAAACGTCTTTTCGTGGCGGAACAGGACCGTTTCGCCGCCCAGTTTATGCCCGGCAACTTCCAGCGCCTTCATGGGAGGCGCAGTCGCCTCACTCAGAAGGGCGATGGCCTCCTCAGACATATACGGACACTTGGTGATGGGGAGCGCGCCCTGCGCGACCTTCATGCAGAACGCCATGCAGGTGGGGCAGCCGCATTCCTTACAGTTTTTCTTCGGGGAGAGCTTAAAAATATCAAGACCTTTTACTGCCATAATTCGTTACCTCCTTCTGCATCACATCAGCGCCGCGATCATCTTGGCGATGGTCGCGATCGCGGACGGGTGACGCATGATGACTGCGTCCGAGCCGCCTGCCAGAACAGCCGCCGCAGTGGTGATCTCCATTTCGATGCCGCGCTCTTCCTGATTGCCCCATTCCGGCATATCCGCTTCTGCCATAACGGATTCCTTCACGCCCCAGGTATCGGACGAGACCGGGGTCATAATGGGCATCTGGAGCATCGCGTCGGACTGCTTGAGCGCCGCGTCGCGGATACGGTCGAGCGTAGAAGCAACGTATTCATAGCCATAGCCCGCCGCCGCCGAGCCGACGTTCATGATGATCGACTGCGGATTGACGCCGAGCTGGGTCATGACGGTGTTGAGCTGCTTGGCAAGGTTGATGTCAACAGCGGACTCCGCGCCGACCTTCTGGTTGTACGCAAGACCTGCGGACGCGCCGACGGTCTTGTAGTTTTCGTCACGCGCGGAGAGCACGAGGATGTTCTTGCCAGCCAGCGCTTCAGCGCACTTGTTGAACAGCTCCGTGTCCTTTTCCACGTTCTTGCAGCCCATAATGACGATGGGCATCGTGACGGCGTCCGCCACATCCTTGGCGAGCTGCACGCACTCCTCCACAGACTTGTTCAGACCGTTGGGGTCTGCACCCTCAAAGTGCAGGCACAGGAAGGACGCGCCCTCCATCGTCTCGGCGCGCTTTGCCATATCGACCACCGTCTGGCAGCCCGCATAAAACGCCTGCTCGCCGGGCATGGTGTATTCCGCCATGCCGAGGTCGGTCAGCTCCACGCCGATCTTCGGTGCGTTTGCGATCTCAGCGTCGAAGGTGTGGAACGGCAAAACGTTCTGCCCTCCGAGCTTTATGGCTTTGTCGCCAACGCCAAGCACCACCTCATGGATCTTGGCATTGTAAGCCTGTTTTTTGGGAACAAAAGGCATAATGTGAATCCCCCTACTAAAAAATATTTATAAATTAAATTATAAATCGCTGGTATGACCGGGTCACAGACCCAATTTGTGCATGATCTCATGCAGTGCGACTTTGATCGGCGCGCTGTCGGGCACGGTGGCGCTGGGCTTGCCGTCGCAGTCGTACTCATACACCGTCTCATCCTGCGGCAGAACGCCGACGAGGTCGAGCCCGTATTTTTCGATCTCCTCGCGCACGCCCGCGTTCAGCTCACCCTTCGGCGCGCGGTTGACGATGAGCTTCATCTGCGTGGGCTTCAGCTCCAGATCGCGGATCATCTGCGCGATGCGCCCCACCGCCTGAATGCCGCGGCGGGAGCAGTCGGAGATGAGCAGCATCGTATCGACGTGCGGAAGCGTGCCGCGGCTGATATGCTCCAGCCCCGCCTCGTTGTCGATGACCATGTATTTGTAGTTTCCGGCGTATTTGTCGATCTGGGTCTTGAGGACGCCGTTGACAAAGCAGTAGCAGCCCTTGCCCTGCGTTCTGCCCATCACGAGCATATCAAAGTCATCCTCTTCGCACAGCGCCGTGCCGAACATCATTTCAGCGTAGTCCGACTTTGTCATGCCGCCGGGGATGCCGCCTTTTAGTTCGGCGCGCGCCATCTGCTCGCGGATGTCGCCCAGCGTCGTTTCGACCTCCACGCCCAGCACCTCGTTGAGGTTGGAGTTCGCGTCGGCGTCCACCACCAAAATCGGACCTTTTTTCTGTTTGCAAAGATAATCTACGATCATGCCGCAGGTCGTCGTCTTGCCGACGCCGCCCTTGCCGGCGACCGCGATGGTATGCGTTGCCATAGTTTGTACTCTCCTTCGTACAGGCACGCCAAAACAGCCGCACAAAGGCAGCCGTTTCGACACAGATTTATCCTAACACATTTTGAGGCTGATTACAAGTCGTTCCGAAGGCAAAATTTCATGCCTCCGTTACAGGCGCGTGAACAGAAACTTCTGCACCAGCCCCGCCGATTCGGCATAAACGGTCAGGTCGCCGTTCTGCTTTTCATCGACCGAGATGTTCACCTCGCGCCCCTTGATCTCCTGTCTGACCCACTGCACGGGGTCATCGCACTCGATCTCGCGAAAAAACACGTCGCGCATCTGGTTGTTGGCGCACTGATTTTCGATCTCGCGCACCACTTCGTAGCGTGCCATCGTCTCAGCCCCGCTCGCGCACGATCACGACATTTTCGACCAGATCCGCCATCACCAGCTCGCCCTCGATGACGACCTGGCGGTCCATCAGGTCGGTCAGGAACACCTGACCGTCATGGCATTCGATGCGCTGCACATTGCGCATGAGCAGATTCTCCTCCGCCGCCTGCGTTTTATATGCCGTTGCAAGACACATACCGCCGCCTCCTTACGCGCCCAGCGCCGCCAGCACCGTAGAAAGGCGCAGGTTGCCCTTTTCAAAATCGCTCACGGCGAGCATGACCTGCTCGTAGGCGGTCGTTTCGCCGACGTCCTGAAGCTGCTTGGCGAGCTGCGCCAGCTCGTTGGCGTGACTCTGGTTGTGCCCGACCATATACTTCATCAGCGCCAGCAGCTCCTCGCGTGGGCTGACGTGCTCGTGACCGCACTCGGCGCAATTGTGATCCTCGCCGCAGTGGATGTGCTCGTGGCAGTGTTCATGCTCGCGGTCATGCTCGTGGACGTGCACGTGGATGTGCTCGTGCTCGTGACCCGGCTCGTGCGAATGGACGTGCGTATGCTCTACGCCGTCGTGGGTATGGGTGTGTTCATGTTCCATGGTAATGCTTCCTTTCCGGGAACTCCAATTATTTGCCCCTATTATACGATTTTTCGCCGCGTTTGTAAAGTGCCCGCGCGCGGGCAAATATCCCCCCGCAAGGGTTATTTTGCTGCACTTTTCGGAAATTTCGGCGGATTTTTCAGTAGCGAACCATGTCGTTTTGTGGTATACTGCAAATACGACAAAAAGGGAGTTTTACCATGGAACACGATCACGCATATCTGCACGAACACGGCATCGCGCACACGCACGACCACGAGCACGAGCACGACCATTCGCATCCGCACGTCCACGAAAACACCAAGGCGGTGCTCAACCGCCTCTCGCGCGCCATCGGGCACTTGCAGTCCGTGCGCAAGATGGTCGAGGACGGGCGCGACTGCTCGGAGGTGCTCATTCAGATCGCCGCCGTGCGCTCCGCCATCAACAACATCGGCAAGGTCATTCTGCAGGACCATATCCAGCACTGCATCGTGGACGCCGTGGAGCAGGACGACGCGCAGGCGCTGGACGATCTGTGCCAGGCGATCGACAAATTCATCAAGTAGGAGGTCGCGCCATGAGACGATCCGAGCGCGCCGTATGCGATCCTGCGGCGCTGTTTGACATCATCCGCCGCTGCCGCGTCGCGCGGCTGGGGCTGTGCCGGGACGGAGTCCCCTACGTCGTGCCGATGAATTTCGCCTGCGAAGAGGCGGACGGGCGGTTCGTTTTTTACGTCCACTGCGCGAAGGAAGGCAAAAAGTTCGACATTCTGCGTGAAAACGCGAACGTGTGCATCGAGCTGGACTGCGATCACGCGCTCGTCGAGGGCGACAGGGCGTGCAGCCACAGCTACCGCTACGCCAGCGTCATCGCACAGGGTCAGGCAGAGGTTTTGCAGGATGCCGAGGAAAAAGCGCGGGCGCTGACACTCCTCATGCGCTGGCAGACCGGGCGGGACATCCCCGTCACGCCCGAGCAGGCAAACGCCGTAACAGTCCTGCGCATCGCGGCGGAAAGTATTACGGGGAAACAGCATTTATGATTTTTGAGCCGTTGCGCATTTCGTCGTAACGTAGGGGAGGGGCTTGCCCCTCCCGTTTTTTCGTTCATGAACGATTTGCCGATTCCTTGCGGCAGCACTGATTTGCAGAAGTCCCCATGGCTTCCCCGGGAGAAGCTGTCAGCCGAAGGCTGACTGATGAGGGTCGGGGAGCAGTTGCTTTTTGCTACAACTGCAAAGCTGTTTGCAAGTGCTCCCCGACCCTCATCCGGCGCTTCGCGCCACCTTCCCCAGAGGGGAAGGCATGGGTGCGTGCCGCCCAGTCGTGCGTATAAATTTCTCTTCTGCCTACCAGCGGGAGGGGCAAGCCCCTCCCCTACGTTACGACGAAACGCGCCGCAGTTCAAAACGCGCCACCCTCTGGTGCGCGATTTCCGCATTTTTGCGCAAATTTTACGTTCTTCTCCCAAAAATTCATCCTTCGGAATGATTTACTTTTCCGCCATTTCATGTATAATATATCGTGAATATCTATTGTAATACCCAAGGAGAATCGGATCATGAAGAGAGGCAGCAGTTTATGACAGCGGAACGGGCGGCGAAGAAGCCGTCGGAAAATATCATCGTAAAGCCCTCGATCGCAAGGCTTTTTGACACATTCGTGCAGCGCGGGCGCATTCTGTATTTCGGCGCGCCGTGCGGCTTTGGCAAAACGGCGCTGGCGAATGCGCTCGTCGGCAGAAATCTGGTGCTGCGCCTGCACGCGGACGCGGCGGATTTTGCCGTCCCCGCCGGGGGCGGCACATGGAAATTTCTCGTCATTGACGAGCTGCAGGCGATGCAGGACGAGGGCGACTGGCAGGCGCTGTGCGAGCTCATCCGCGCCAATCCCGAGCGCCGGTTCGTGCTCATCTCGCGCGGCGCGCCGCCGGGATGCCTGATGGCGTTTGAATACGCAGGGCTGATGAGCGTCGTGCGGGCGGAGGACCTGCTGTTTGACCGCGACGATATGCGCAAGCTCTTCCAGAGCTACGGCGTGGAGCTGTCCGACAGCGAGCTGAACGTGATCGCGCGCGAGTCCATCGGCTACCCGCTGGCACTCGCCAGCACGGCGCGCGGCATGACGGGCGGCAGACCGTTCACCCCGCAGCTCGTGGGGCAGGTCATGCGCGAGGTCTTTGTCTACTTTGAATCGCAGATCTATCAGCGCTTTGACCTGCCGATGCGGCGGTTTTTGCTGGAGCTTGCGCCGTTTGAAGCCTTTGACCTGCAAATGGCGCAGATGGTCAGCGGCGACCCGCACGCGGGGCAGATGCTCGACTGGCTTCAGCGCAACACCTCCATGCTGCGGCAGGTGGGCAAGCAGCAGCTCGGCTTCTGGGATCATTTCCGCTCGTTTTTGCTGTGGGAGATGGACCAGAGCTACACCGACGAAAAGCGCCGGGCGCTGTTCAGCCGCGGCGGACTTTACTACGAATTAAAAGAGGACTACGCCCGCGCGCTCGACTGCTACACCACCGGCGGCGACCATTCCAAGGTCTCGGAGCTGCTCATCCGCAACGCCGAGCTGCACCCCGGCATGGGGCACTACAGCGAGATGGAAAAATACTACCGCACGCTGCCGGAGGAAGAGGTCCTCGCCTCGCCGTCGCTGATGCAGGGGATGAGTATGCTCTGCGCGCTGGCGATGGATTTTGACAACTCGGAGCGCTGGTATAACGAGCTGAAAAAATTCGCGCAGCGCTGTGACCGGCAGGACGCCGCCGGGCGGCAGGCGCGCGGCAGGCTGGCGTGGCTGGATATTTCGCTGCCGCAGCGGCGGGTAGAGGATCTGCTGGAAACTGTCCCGGCGACCTTCCGGCTGCTGCGAAGCCGCGAGTTCTCGCTGCCGCCGTTTTCGGTGACGAGCACGATGCCGAGCCTGCTCAACGGTGCAAAGGATTTTTCGCCGTGGACAAAGCAGGACGATCTGCTCTACAAGACCATGCGCACGCCGCTCGAATCGCTCATGGGGCGCGACGGCATCGGGCTTGCCGACTGCGCGCTTGCCGAGAGCAAGTTTGAAAAGGGCGAGGATATTTCCGCGCGGATGCTGCTGCTCATCCAGCAGATGAACAACATCCGCGTAAACGGCACGCCGGATATGGAGTTTGCCATCGGCGGGCTGCTGGCGCGCAGTCAGCTTGCCGCCGGTCAGCCGGACGACGCGCGGCGCACCGTAACGACGCTGCGGCGGCAGTTCACCGAGCGAAATCTCACGCGCTTTCTGCCGAATATGGACGCGATCCTCTGCCGCATCGCGCTGTGCGCGGGCGACGTGGAGACCGCCGACGACTGGTATCGGGAAAAAGCCCCGCGTGACCCGATGTATCTCAACATCATGCGCCGCTATCAGTACACCACGCAGGCGATGGTGGAGCTGGCGGACGGCAAGCCGGACGACGCGCTCGTCTCGCTCACGCCGCTGCGCCCCTACTGCGAGCAGTGCGGGCGCTACATCGGCGGCATTCACGCGGACGTGCTCAGCGCCGTGGCGCGCTGGCGCAAAAAAGACGCGCACTGGCGGCATGACCTCACACGCGCGCTGCAAACGGCGGAGGAGTTCAAATACATCCGCACGGTGAGTATGTTCGGCGTGGCGGTGCTGCCGCTTTTGGAGGAGCTGAACTACGGCGGCGACGCAAAGTGGTATAAAAAGCTCATGAACTACACGCGCACGCAGGCGGCGTATTACCCGAATTATTTGCAGCCGCGCCTGCGGCAGCGTGAGGAGCTGACGGCGACGGAGCTGCAAATTCTCTACCTCATCTGCGCCGACAAGAGCAACGCCGAGATCGGGCAGGTCATGGACATCAAGCTGCCCACGGTCAAAACGCACGTCAGCCACATTCTCGACAAGCTCGCCGTCAGCCGCCGCAGCGAGGCAAAGACCGCCGCAAAAAAGCTGCGCCTTGTGCCGGACAGCTTGTAATTTCCCCGCGTATCCTTTATAATATTTTTTGGATATATATAATGTAAAAACCGGGCAGCCCCACTGCCCGCACGATGAGGAGGAAGTTATGAAAAAGACGAGGCTTTTGGCGCTGCTGCTGGCAGTGGTGCTCTGTGTCGGTCTGCTGCCTGTGAGCGCAAGCGCTGTGGACGCGAGCATCACCTGGGTGGACGGCGTCGATGCAGACGGCGACCTGACTGAAACAGCTTTTAATCGGAACGGCGTCGCTGCTGAAGATTCGGGCAGCACGACCTTGCGAGAGCAGTTCTACATCGTTGAGGCGAACTCGGATGTGACCATAACCGGCGACCTGACTTTGGATCGCAGTGCGACGATCATTCTTTGCAGCAACTCCAAGCTGACGGTCACGGGTTCTCTGAAGGTGACCGGCGAAGGTGCTTGCATTTACGGGCAGACATCGACTCACCAAGCCAAGGATGCCGGAAAGCTGATCGTTCAGAACACCGTAGATGCCGGTGCGGCGGTTCGGAGCACGGGCATTGGTCTGAGCATCTACGGCGGCAGCGTGGAGCTGCACGGCGGTGCAAACGAGCAGATCACGGACAACGCCGGGCTGTTCTCCCAGAACAAGATCACCAAGGGCACGCTGGACGGCGAAGCGGCGGCATTGAGCGCATGGAGCGGCGTGAGCTCTCTCCCGGGCAGCAAGCTCGTTCTGGAATATTGCAAGCACGATGATGAGGACACCGCCTATATGTACGACGGCGAGGATACGAACACGCACCATCTGCATTGCAATGCCTGCGGCCTGGACTACGGCAGTGAAAGCTGCAATTTTGACAGCGGCGATGTCGTAAACGCCGGTGCGGACGGGCACTACAGAACGTGCTGGTGCGGCAATCAGGAGAGCACCATCACAGAGCATACGCTCATTTCCGTTCCGACGCGCGACGGTCAGGGACATACCTCCGGCTGCCAGTATTGCGACTATATGTCGGGCAGCTTTGGCGACCCGCACAACTGGATCTATGATGAGAACGGCAAGAACACCGGCGAATGCAAGGATTGCGGTTTCTCCCCCGTTGCCGCGGATGATTATGCCAATCTCTACGGTTCTGTTGAGGACGCTCTGAAGGCTGCAACGGAAGGCTACAAGATCAAGCTGTATACCGTCAAGGATTACGCTGAAGGCGAAGAGAAAGCGATCTACGAATCGGTCACGTTCAACGCTCCCGGCAAGACCGCCGAACTGGACATGAACGGCTACACGCTGAAAAGCTCAAGCACAGTCCTGACGGTCGAGGCGGGTACGCTGACCCTCACGAACGAAAAAGAAAGCGACAACAGCATCAACATCGTACAGTATGGCACAAATGAAACCGCCGCGCCCGCCATTGAAGTCACGGGCGGCAAGCTGATCGTAAACGGCGACCTGTACGCCGAAGGCGGTTTTTCGGGCAGCGGCATTCGCCAGCCTGCCATCAAAGCCACCGGCGGTGAGCTGGAGCTGAACGGCAGCCTGAACCTCAAGGGCGGCTTGACGCTGAAAGAGCCTGCAAAGCTGAACACGCCTCTGAAGCAGGGCGTATTCTGGGCTGAGAATAATGAAACGCTGACTTACCGTATTGACCTCCGCGGCAATAACGCAAGCAAACCGGCAAACCATCCTGATTTGGAGTCGCTTCTGGAAACCGGCTACGTTTTTGTAATGAGCGACACGAGCGGGAATCCCATCACTGACACCGACGGTAACTATTCCTTCTACTCGCCCGCTTCTAACCTCGTTGGTGCCAATGTCACCATCGTGGCGCATGAGCACAGCTACCATCAGTTGACCAACAGCGTCGCAAAGAGTGTCCATGCGTGCGATTGCGGCAAGTCCGAAGATCACAAGTTTGTAAACGGCGAGTGCACCGTTTGCAGCTACGTCTGCAAGCATGACGATGTGCACCTCGAAGAGGACAATACATTCCAGTGCGCCAGATGCAAAATGACGATGGTCGCCAAGAGCGAAACGGGCGGCACGACGACCTATTATTCCGACCTCGTCGCGGCGCTGGCAGGTGCTGCGGACGGCGCGACCGTCACCCTGCTGGCTGATGTCAAGAACGATGGGAAATACGCGATCGTTACCGGCGATAGCACAACCGTCACGCTGGACCTGAACGGTCACACGATCAGCGGCGGCTGGATGCAGGTCGGCATCGACAGAAACTGGAATGATCAAACCTCCACCACGTTGAAGGTCGTCGGCAGCGGCAGCATCAATACGTCCGGCAATCTCTCCGTCGGGTACTACGCCACGCTGGATCTGAGCGGCTGGACCGGCAAAGACAGCACGATCAGCCATGTGTCTCTGGCAAAGAACGGTAAAATCACACCGAACCCCGAAAGCCTGCTGATCGTCAGCGAAAACATCGGCACGATCGGTGAGCTGGGCTTCTACAGCTGGCCGGCAGCAGGCGTAAAGACCAAGCTGAACGGCGGCATTTACGGCAGCATTTCGATCGTGGTCCAGTATAACAGCGAGCCGTTCGGCAGCCTGCTTGCACCGGGCTATGCGTTCCAGTACGTCTCCACGGGAGAATACGAGAACTATAACCGGCTTGCGACCAATCAGGGCAATACGATCAACAACGTCAAGGTCGTGCGCTGCCCGCACGGCGCGCTCACCACGGACGCGGACGGCACGCTCCGCTGCGGCTACTGCAATGAGGATATGTCCGTCTATGTGGTGGAGATCACTTGCAAAAACGGCAGCATCGGCTATACGTCCGACCCGTCTGACGGTTTCTTAAATGACGAAGATGTTGTCAAGGTAAAGCTGCTGAAGGACTTCAACAGCGCTGGTAATGAAATTACGGTCGACCATGCCATGACGGTCGATCTGAACGGGAAGACCATAGGCGAGCTGACCGTCCGCGCCGCAGGCGTGCAGATCATCGACAGCGCCGCGACGAAGGGCTCGATTGGCACGCTGAACGTGACTGCGGGCGGCGTGACCGTGCGCGACCTGCTCGAGGACGGCTACGGCTTTAAGTCCACCGACGGCACCTGGGTCGCCGAGGGCGCTGTGACCGCCTCCAATGTCAGCATCGCGGAAGCGCCCATCAAGGATGTTTACTTCTTTGAGGGTGAGGAAAAGATCACAGCGCTCACCAAGGTATATGGCGAAGAACGCACGCTGTACGCGATCCACAACAGCCGTGATGATGTCAAATCGCTCACCCAGACGATGTATCTCGTCAAGGACGATGGGAGCTTGGAGAAGGTCGGCAGCAGCTGGGCTTGCAAACTGTCCCAAGCTCAGTACGCCGGTACTTACACCTACCGCATCACCGCCACCGCCGACGGCTACTCCAAGAGCGCCGACATCACCGTCACCGTTGAACCGGCTGACCTGAAAACAGCCAATGTCGAGGTCGATCTGGCAGGCGGCGGCGAGATCATGTTCACCCCCGATTGGAAAACCGGCGCTGGCACGGAAGTCACCATGCGGGTCGTAAATGTCAGGGTCAACGGCATCACGCTGAAAGACGAGGACTACGAAGTCCTCCACAACAAAGCGACCAACGCCGGCGACTGGAGATTGACCATCAAGGCGGTAGACGGCAGCAAGAAGATCACCGGCTCAAGGGGCGTAGACTGGAAGGTCACCCCGTTCACACTGGGGTATTTCCATCTGCCGTGGGGTATCGAAAAGAACTATGACGGCACGACCGCGCTGCCGGAAAACTGGTTCACAGGCAGCTTCGCGCACAATAACCGTTATTATGAAGGTCCGAATGCCATTACTCTGATTAGCAGCCTCTATACCTGCTCTGCAAACTACACGGACGCCAACGTGGGCGAGAATAAGACCATTGATCTTGCGCTGTCCCTGAAGTCTGACAACTACCGTTTCGAGTCTAATCTCGAAGGCGTCAGCGACGACGCCAAGAGCCTGAGCCTCACAAGCTGGACGCGCGACGCCGTAAACTTCAAGATCAACAAGATCAACCTGCCCGTCACCCCGAGCACCGGCTCTGCCGCCATCACAAACGGCGTGGTCAAGAGCTACACCGTGCAGCTTTCGCTGCCGGCGCTGCCCGACCCCATGCAGTACGGCACGGTCGTCACCTACGGCGCACCGACGTTCGCCGCCGAGGGTCTTGCCTCCGGCGAGAGCTATGACATCAGCGCCACGGTGGATGAAAACGGCATTCTGACGCTGAACGTCCTTGGCACGACCGGCAGCAAGACCGGCAAGATCGGCACGGTCACCATCCCCGTCACGACCACGAACTTTAACCCGTTCGAGCTGACCGTCGAGGTCAATGCCGAAGCTGAACCGCACACCGGCTACAGCGATCAGGTGAAGAAGCAGTCCGAGGAGTTTGAGGCGAAAAAGCGCGGCGAGCTGCCCGAGACGGACAGCACGTTCACCGATGTGGACGAGGACGATTACTTCTTTGACGCGGTCGAGTGGGCTGCCGAAAACGGCATCACCGGCGGCGTGAGCGCAAACCGTTTCGCGCCGGGTCTTGACTGCACGCGCGGTCAGACAATGACCTTCCTCTGGCGCGCCATGGGCGAGCCAGAGCCGGAATCGTACGATTCCGCGCTCACCGACGTAAAGCCCGGCGGCTACTACTATGACGCCGTCCTGTGGGCGATGGAAGAGGGCGTCACCACCGGCATGGGTAAAAACCTCTTTGCCCCCGACGCGACCGTCACGCGCGGTCAGTTCGTCACGTTCCTCTACCGCCTCTCCGGCGAAAAGAGCAGCGCCGAGCATCCGTTCACCGACGTCCCGGCAGGCTCGTACTACGAACCCGCCATTGCCTGGGCATACAGCAAGGGCATCACCACCGGCACAAGCAAAACAGCATTTAACCCCGACGCTCCCTGCACCAGAGCCCAGATCATCACGTTCCTGTACAGATACTTCAATCAGAAGTAAAAGTTAGAAAAACCACGGTGTTCCAAAAGAACACCGTGGTTTTTTGCGCTGTTGCGGACCTTGACCGCACCGCCGCGTTTGCGCTGCACCAAAGCCTTCCCCTTGAGGGGAAGGTGGCTCGCGCAGCGAGACGGATGAGGAGAAGGG
>CALACZ010000084.1 GCA_937890735.1 uncultured Bacillota bacterium | reverse complement strand
TTTGCAATTCAACTATTGATTCGCATCTTGAGGGGAAGGTGGCTCGCGCAGCGAGCCGGATGAGGAGAAGAGTTGTACGTTTTGAGATGCTGCCACGTTTCGGTTCACAAACGCGTTACAGCTCAAAAATAAGAACTCTTCCCCTCATCAGTCAGCCTTCGGCTGACAGCTTCCCCTCGGGGGGAAGCCATGGGAATTACTTATCCTGGAGACACGCAATACCCGGCAGCTCCAGACCCTCAAGGAACTCCAGGGACGCGCCGCCGCCGGTGGAGATGTGCGTGATCTTATCGGCAAAGCCGAGCTGCTCGCACGCCGCCGCGGAGTCGCCGCCGCCGACGATGGTGATAGCGTTGGAGTCTGCCAGCGCCTGCGCCACGGCGATCGTGCCCTTGGCAAGCGTCGGGTTCTCAAATACGCCCATCGGACCATTCCACACGACCGTCTTGGCGCTCTTCACGGCGTCAGCAAACAGCGCGCGGGTCTTTTCGCCGATGTCCATGCCCTCCATGTCGGCGGGGATGGCGTCCACGTCTACGGTCTTGACGTCGATGGGCGCGTCAATGGGATCGGGGAAGGACGCGGCGACGACGGTATCGACCGGCAGCAGGAGCTTTACGCCCTTTTCTTCCGCCTTCTTCATCATGTCCTTGCAGTAATCGACCTTTTCCGCGTCAAACAGGGACTTGCCGATGCCGTAGCCCTTGGCGGCGAGGAAGGTGTATGCCATGCCGCCGCCGATGATGAGCGTATCGACCTTGTCCAGCAGGTTGTTGATGACGTTCAGCTTGTCGGAGACCTTTGCGCCGCCGAGGATGGCGACAAACGGACGCTCGGGATCGGCAAGCGCCTTACCCATGACGCTGATCTCCTTCTGGATGAGGAAGCCGCACACGGCGGGCAGATAGTCTGCCACGCCCGCGGTGGACGAATGGGCGCGATGCGCCGTGCCGAACGCGTCGTTCACGAAAATGTCCGCCAGGGAGGCGAGCTTCTTCGACAGCTCGGGGTCGTTCTTCGTTTCGCCCTTTTCAAAACGGGTGTTTTCCAGCAGCATGACCTCGCCGTCCTTCAAAGACGCGGCAAGGGACTGCGCGCTTTCGCCCACAACGTCCTTCGCCATCCTCACGGGCTGACCCAGCAGCTCGGACAGGCGGTCGGCAACGATCTTCAGCGACAGCTCGGGCTTGACCTCGCCCTTGGGCTTGCCCATGTGGGAGCAGAGGATGACGCGCGCGCCGTGGTTCACAAGGTACTGGATCGTCGGCAGCGCGGCGACGATGCGCTTGTCGCTGGTGATGACGCCGGCCTTGGTGGGGACGTTGAAGTCGCAGCGGCAGAGCACGCGCTTGCCGTGGACGTCGATGTCTTCAATGGATTTCTTGTTGTAGTTCATAAGGACCCTCCTTAATGTCAATTACCAGTTTACCATCCCGCCCTGCCCCTGCAGGTGCGGAAAATTCTGCTGCCGCAGCGCCTCAAACACACCTACGGCGACCGAATTGCTCAGGTTCAGACTCCGCGCCGCCGCGCGGATGGGAATGCGCACGCAGTCATCAAAATGCGCGGCTAAAAATTCTTCCGGCAGACCCTTCGTCTCCTTGCCGAAAAACAGGAAGCAGCCGTCGGGATACGCCGCCTCGGCGTAGCTGCGCGGCGCTTTCGTAGAGAACAGGCGCATGACCTGCACGTCGTTCCGGGCGAAAAGATCGTCCAGATTTTCGTACACGCGCACATCCACCAGATGCCAGTAGTCCAGCCCCGCGCGCCTGACCGCCTTGTCGGAGATGTCAAAGCCGAGCGGCTTTACAAGATGCAGCACGCTCCCGGTGGCGGCGCAGGTGCGGGCGATATTGCCGGTATTCGCCGGGATCTCCGGCTCGACCAGAACAATGTTGAGCATATTGCGCCTCCGGGAAAACCGTATTTTTCGCCCGCAAACGCAAGCAAACATATTCTATGACAAAACATCGCAGATTTCAACTGTTTTTACAGTGAAAATGAAAAAACTTTCAGGATAAAATTTGTAATCCTGCACAAAAGAGTTTTTGATCTTTCGGCGGTTTTATACCGCGCGAACTGAGAGCGGAAGCGGGCTTTGCGCGCTGCCGTGTCTGCATCCAGCCACCTGATCTGCGCAGGGGAGGGGTTCTACCCCTCCCGCACAGAATAC
>CALACZ010000083.1 GCA_937890735.1 uncultured Bacillota bacterium | reverse complement strand
CACTTCTTGCGCCTTTTGTCATCTTTTTTTCGCTTTCTACTATTGATTCGCATCTCGGGGAAGGTGGCGCGAAGCGCCGGATGAGGGCTGGGGAGCACTGGCGAATAGCTTTGCAGTTGTTTCAAAACGCAACTGCTCCCCGACCCTCATCAGTCTGCTCCGCTGCGCTCCGCAGCCAGCTTCCCCCAGGGGAAGCCATTGGGACTGTCACAAATCGCCGCTGCCGCAAATGAACGGCGGGAGGGGCAAGCCCCTCCCCTACGTTACGACTAAGAACCACCTCTTCACTCTTCGCTATTACCTTCTGCCGCAAAAACAAAATTCGGGAGGGGTCACACGACCCCTCCCCACATTATATTCCTCAATCCAGCGCGAAGGCGGCGTAGACCGCCTCCGGCGTGCCGTCCAGCCAGCGGCTGTAGAAGCCCGCTTCGGGGAGCAGAATTTCCGGTTTGTCCAGCGCCGCGGCGAGCGCGGGCAGCGCGCGTGCGTCCGGCAGCAGCTCGTCGGCGCGCAGCCGCCCGTCCGGCAGCTTCCGCACCGCCGCGCAGCCGAGCGTCCCGGGGGCGTCGAGCAGGTAAAACGTATCGTCCTGTCCCGCGTATTCCAGCGTGGGCTTATCGTAGCGGATGTGCGGCGTATCGCCCAGCAGCGTCTCACGCAGACCGGCGTAATCCACCGCGCTCACGACCTCCGCCCGCCCCTGCGGCGCGGGCAGCTTCTGCGGCGAAAAGGTCGTGCTCGCGCCCTGAAAGCCCAGCTTTTCGTACATCGCGCCCAGCTCCGGCGTGAGCGCCGCGAGCATCAGCAGCCGCACGCCGCGGCTTTTGAGCTTTTTTTCGGCGTATTGCAGCAGCCCGCAGCACGCGCCGCGATGTCGCCAGCGCTCGTCGGTCGCCACGGCGTAGATATACGCCGCCTTTTCCTCGCACCCCGCGCGCACGAGCGTCTGCGGCAGGCAGAACAGCATCGCGCACAAGTCCTCGCCCTCGCGGGCGGCAAACGCGTCGCAGCGCGGGAAGAGCGTGCCAAAAAACGCGTCGATTGCCGCCTCGCCGTCACCGAACGCCTGCTTCCACAGCGCGCGCAGCGCCGCGCGGTCATCATCGCCCGCCCGGGTGTATCTCATACGCCGTCCTCCTGCCATTCGGCGATGTATTTGCGCAGCAGCAGCGTCGGCTGGTACGATTCCTTCGCGCGGCGCAGACCCTCCTCGCCCATGTCGTCCTCGCGGTTGAGCCAGCGCACGGCGGGGTATTTTTTCGCCACCATGCGCGAAAATTCGCGGTTGATCATCGGATACGCGCCGTCGATGTCCGGGAACGCCTTTTCGAACATCACGTCGTAATATTGTTCGTGCATCCGCCCGCCGATGGAAAATGCCGCCACCTGATCGCCGACGAACAGCAGCAGCCCGTCGAGCGAAAGCGCCTCAAAATGCTCCATCGCACGGCGCAGCGCGATCTTTTCGTTGTCGATCTCGCGCCCGGCGGGGTGCTGCGCGTACCACAGCTTCGCCATTTTGCCGCACAGCGGCAGATTTTCCGGCGTGACGCGCTCGGTGTGCCAGTCGTCGTGCTCCTGCAAAAAGCGGTTGATGTGATTGCGCTTTGCCTGCAATTTTTTGCCGTGCAGCTCGCACAGCTCCTCCACGGTGTAGATATAGTCGAACGAATCGCGGTATTCCGTGAACGTAAAGCGCCCCGGCGCTGCCGTTTCCAGCACCTCGCGCGTCTCATCCGTCACGCCGCGCAGGCTCAGCCGCAACCTGTGCGCCCGCGCCGTGTCGTGGAGCTGCTCGATGACAGGCATCACGTCGCCCTGCCCCGCCGGGTACAGGCAGATGAGCTGCCCCGAGTGCGCCAGCGCCTGCGTCACAAAGCCGTCCACCTCCGCGAGCGCTCCGTAGTAGCCCTCCCAGAAGTACATATTATAAAAGGTATAGTCCGCGCCCGGATAAGCGCAGCGCTCCAAGATCGGCTGCACCCATGCTGCGTCCGCGACCGTCGGCGCATGAAATTCAATCATAAAGATTTCCTCCTCTGTTTCGGTACTTTTAGTATATCATACCCGTCAACCCAAATTTTTTGTTGACAAATCGGGGAAAACCGTCTATAATTTCATAGTCTGCCGCAGTATGCAGTGCAGATAATCCTTACCGCCAACGCGTTTGGCGGTCATCAGTCCAGAAGGAGGTGCAACATCATGGCAAAGCTTTCCGCAAAGTATGAGATCCTCTATATCATCGATCCCGCCCAGGGCGAAGAGGGTATCGCGGCTCTCGTGGAAAAATTCAAGGGTCTGACGGAGACGTACGGCTCGGTGTCCAGTGTTGAAGAGTGGGGGAATCGCCGCCTGGCGTACCCGATCAACGACTTGACCGACGGCTACTATGTCTACATGACCTGCGAGACCAAGCCGGAGATGCCGGCTGAGCTCGACCGTGTCTTTAAGATCACGGATGGGATCCTGCGTTCCATCATCGTGGCGGTCGAAGAGTAAGGGGGCGGTTTCATGCTGAACCATATCGTTCTCATGGGACGTCTGACCCGTGACCCCGAGCTGCGCCGGACCGGCAGCGGCATCGCGGTCGCATCCTTCACCCTCGCCGTGGACCGCGATTACGCGGCTCAGGGCGCAGAACGGGAAACGGATTTTGTTGACATCGTGGCATGGCGCAGCACGGCTGAATTTGTCAGCAAGTACTTCACCAAGGGTCGCATGGCAGTGGTGTCCGGCAGATTGCAGATCCGCAACTGGCAGGACAAGGACGGCAACAAGCGCCGCAGCGCAGAGGTCGTGGCAAACGACGTCTACTTCGGCGATTCCAAGCGCGACGGGGCAGCCCCCGGCGGCTTTGACCAGTCCGTGCCCAGCTATGCCGCAGCGCCCGCGCCGGCATCCTACGCCGCGCCCGCAAACGGCGGCGCGTCCGATTTTGCGATGCTGGATGACAACGACCCCGAACTTCCGTTCTGAGATAGGAATCTCCGAATCAATCGTCGGCGACCTTCGCCGGAGCTTTTGCCCCAATGCTTCAGTTTGAAAACTTGAAATACATGAAGTATTCCTGCGTTTCCAAACTTCGCCTTGAGCCAAAATCTCTCGCAGAATGTTCTTGCCGATTGAATCAGAGCTTCCTTAGAATTTTTCCACAAATACTGTAAGGAGGTTTCTCAATGGCTATGGCTACTGACCGTGCCCGTCCCCGCCGCCGTAAGAAGGTTTGCTCCTTCTGCGTGGATAAGGTCGAGCACATTGATTTCAAAGATACCGCAAAGCTCCGCCGTTACCTGTCCGAGCGCGGCAAGATCCTGCCCCGCCGCACGACCGGCACCTGCGCAGCGCATCAGCGTCAGCTGACGGTCGCCATCAAGCGCGCCCGTCACATCGCCCTGCTGCCCTACGTCGCAGAGTAAAAAGCAAGAAAAGATCCCGGGTTTCAAAAGAAACCCGGGATCTTTTTGCGCCCCAAAGCCTCCCCTTGGTGACCAAGGTAGCGAAGCGGCGGCGTGGTATTGAATGACAGCCCGGTGGGCTGTCAGACCCACGCCGTGACCGAGCCGCAGCGAGACGGTGCCACGGCGAAGCCGTGCCGGAAGGGATGAGAAGGTGTACGTTCTGCCGCACCACTGCGGGAGAGCGCTCTGCAAACCTGCAACGTTCTGATTCCTTCAGTCGCCTGCGGCGACAGCTTCCCTTGGTCACCAAGGGAAGCCTTGGCATAGCGAATTGCTCGCTAGAATGCAATAGCGAATTTCCCGCTGAGCTATACTGGCTGTGCGGTGGGACGATGTACAGAAGGATTTGAGATCTGCGGGAATACCGGGATATGACGCAGGTGCAGATCGCAGCGCTGCTGCATTGCAGTCAGCGGATCTACAGCAATTACGAGCGCGGCGACGTCGATATTCCCACGCCCGTGCTCATCCGTCTGGCGCAGCTCCACGGCGTCAGCACCGATTATCTGCTCGGTCTGATGGACGTCAAATCGCCGTACCCTCCGGCAAAATGAAATTCCAGGCGGCAATTGCCGCTTGATTTTTTATGTCCGCCCGCGAGCGCAAACTTTCTCTTGACTCGCCCCGCCCGGAGCTTATAATAATGTCATATTCCCGCGAAAGGACGCTTCCCGCATGGAAAAGAATCTGACCACCGGCAGTGTGTTTAAGAATCTCGTCGTGTTCTCGCTGCCGTATCTGCTCTCGTTCTGCCTGCAAACGCTCTACGGCATGGCGGACCTGTTCATCATCGGACAGTATGAGGGCGTTGCCGCCACGACTGCCGTATCCGTCGGCTCGCAGGTGATGCATATGCTCACGGTGATGCTCGTGGGTCTCGCCATGGGCACGACGGTCAGCATCGGGCAGGCAGTCGGCGCGGGCGACCGCAGGCGCGCGGCGCAGGACGTCGGCAACACCGTCACGCTCTTTATGGCGCTCTCGCTCGTGCTCACGGCGGCGCTGCTGCTGCTCGTACGCCCGATCGTCGCCGTCATGTCCACGCCGGAAGAAGCCATGGAGGGCACGGTGCGCTACCTCACAATCTGCTTCATCGGCATCCCGTTCATCACGGCGTACAACATCATCAGCTCCATCTTCCGCGGCATGGGTGACAGCAAAAGCCCTATGTATTTCATCGCCATCGCCTGCGCGGCAAACATCGCGCTGGACTATCTGTTCATGGGCGCGCTGCGGCTCGGTCCTGCGGGCGCGGCGCTGGGCACGACGCTGGCACAGGCGGTCAGCGTGATCGTTTCGCTCGCGGTCATCGCCAAAAAGCGTATGCTGCCGCTCCAGAAGCACGACTTTAAGCCCTGCCGCCCGGTCCTGCAAAAGATCCTCTCCATCGGCGTGCCGGTGGCGCTTCAGGACGGATTCATCCAGGTCTCGTTCATCCTCATCACCATCATCGCCAACCGCCGCGGTCTGACCGACGCCGCCGCCGTAGGCATCGTCGAAAAGATCATCGGCTTTTTGTTCCTCATCCCGTCGTCCATGCTCTCGTCGGTCTCGGCGCTCGGCGCGCAGAATATCGGCGCGGGGCGGCGCGACCGCGCGGTGCTCACGCTGCGCTACGCCATCGTGCTCGTCAGCGCCATCGGGCTGGTGCTCGGTGTGCTCATCCAGTTCATCGCCGACCCCGTCGTGGGGCTGTTTACGACCGATACCGCCGTCATCCATGCGGGCGGGCAGTATCTGCGCGGGTATATCTGGGACAGCTTCTTCGCCGGTATCCACTTCAGCTTCAGCGGCTATTTCTGCGCGTGCGGCAGATCCGGGCTGTCGTTTTTGCACAACGTCATCGCCATCGTATTCGTGCGCGTTCCCGGCGCGATCCTCACCTCCACGCACTTCCCCACGACGCTGCTGCCGATGGGGCTTGCCACGGCGGCGGGCTCGCTGCTGTCAGTCATCGTGTGCGTGATCGCCTACACGATCCTGCGCCGCAAAGAGAAGCAAACAGCATAGAAAAAAGCGCCCCGTCTGGGGCGCTCTTCGTTTGCATTATGCCGGGAAAATTTGCAGCTTGCTGAGCATGAGGTTGCCGAACTCGGCGGTCTCGCCGACGGTGCAGACCTCGCCGAAGAGGAACAGCCCCAGTGACGGGGTATTCAGCGGGCGGTCGAGCAAGCCGCCCAGACCGGCGCAGCCAAAGACGATGGCGTCCGGGTCGTCATAGAACGCGCGGATGGCGTCGAAAGCCGCGTCGGGCGCGACATAGCGCAGCGTCATCTCCGGCGCAAGATTGCGCCCGCTTTTGACCGCGCCGCCGTCCTGCGACAGATGCGCGTTCACGCCGAGCGCGTCAGTGAGCGTCAGGTGCTCAAAATCCGTCTCGGCGAGACCGAGCGCCTGTTTTTTCTCGCGCAGGTACTGCGCCGCGTCTGCGCCGTTGATCGTGCGGATGGTCCGCGCGTCCGCCAGCTCCAGGCGGCAGGTGTCGATCAGCGTCTCGTGGATGCACTTTGTCTGCACACGGTAGGTATAGCGCGCGTCATAAAGGAGCGCCAGCGCCGCCGGAGCGCCGCCGGGGATGAGCGCCGGACCGTGCTGCGCGTCAAACGCCGCGCCGCCGCCCGCCATCGGGCAGTGCAGCACGCTCTGCAAGCGCCGCAGGAAGGCATTCTCGCCCCCGGCATTGCCGAACACGACCACGGTCACAAACGGCTGCCCGCGCCGCGCGGCAGTCTCCTGCGCCGCTGCGAGCAGCGCCTCGTACTCGCCCGTCAGGCACTCCATATCGAGCGCCTGCGGATAACAGGCGCTCTCGCACGCCGCGCCGTTTTGGATCGGGCTGAGCGTGGCGCACCCAAATCCCGCCGCCGCATCAAACGCCGCCGGCGTGGCAAAACACAGTTTTTCCATAGTATTCTCCTCCATAAGTCCCAGCAGAACGCAGCTGTCAAAAAGCCTCGCAGAGTTTTGCGCCCGCAGGCGCAAAAGCGATTGGAATCATTTTCTGCGGCGGCGTGTACGTCGCAGAAAATACAGCTCAGACTGCAAGTGTTGAAATTTTGCGCACTGCGCAAAATTTATGCGCGCGCAGGCTGCAAGCCTTTTCAAACGAAAGCCCAGCGAAGCGGGTTTCGTTTGAGAGCGTTTCAAAATCCTTTTTGAAACGCTCAAAAAGCGGGACGCGGCTGCGCCGCGTCCCGCCGGTTTCTTTGCGTTTGAGCGGTCAGATCTTGACGCCCGCCTTTTCGAGGATGGTGGGGACGTTCTTTTCCGCGCCGATCGCCATGATATGCACGCCGTCGCAGAGCTTTTCGTCCTGGATCCTGGCGATCATCTCCGCCGCCATCTCGATGCCGAGCTGCATCGGCAGACCCTTGACGCCCTTTTCCTTGCCCTCGGCGGCAGCCGCCGCCAGCTTGTCGATCATATCCTGCGGCACGGCGATGCCGGGGACGTTCTCGTTCATATAGCGCGCCATGCCCGCCGCCTTGAGCGGAATGATGCCCGCCATGATGTGGGTCTTGATGCCTGCAGCATCGACCTTTTCGAGGAAGCGCTTAAAGACGTCCAGGTCAAAAATGCCCTGGGTCTGGATGTACATCGCGCCGTTTTCGACCTTCTGGCGCAGCTTGTTGATCTGAAGCTCGATGGGGTCGTACACAGGCGTGACAGACGCGCCCTTGTAGAACTTCGGCGCGCCGCCGGCGATCTCGTTGCCGCCGCAGTCGCAGTTCGTCTCTTCCATCTTGGTGAGCATTTTCAGAATGCCGACGGAGTCGAGGTCATAGACGGGCTTGCTCTCGCCGCAGTCGCCCACGACGGGATGGTCGCCGGTCAGCGCAAGCATCGTGTCGATGCCGAACGCGGCGGCGGAGAGGATGTCGCCCATGATCGCCATACGGTTGCGGTCACGGCCGGTCATCTGGAGGATGGGCTCAATGCCCGCTTCCTTCAGCTTGATGCAGAGACCAAGGCTGGAGGCTTTGAGGCTGGCGGACTGCATATCGGTCACGTTCACGCCGTGGACCTTGCCGTTCAGCAGCGCGGCTGCTTCCATCTGCTCGGAAAAGTCATAGCCCTTCGGGGGCGCCATCTCGGCGGTGACGCCGAACTTGCCGGACTCGAGTGCTTCTTTCAGGATGCTCATTTTTTATCCCCCTTCAGGCTGATGGTTCTGGGATAGGTGAAGTTCTTATAACCCTTATCCTCGCGGGTCTCAGCAAGCTTTTCGGGCTGACCGATCTCCTGCAGGCGCTTGTAGATCTTGATCCACGCGCAGTCGTTGTTGCAATCGACCTCGCACTTGCCGTTTTTCTGACCGCCGCACGGACCGTTCACCAGGCTCTTGGCGCACTGGGTGATGGGGCAGATGCCGCCGGTCTGACCGAGGACGCAGTCGCCGCAGAAGTGGCACGCTTCCTCCCACACGCCGAAGCGCGCAGCCTCGCCGAGGAACATGGTGTTGTTGGCTGGATAGGTGGGGATGCCGGGCGCGTTTTTGGCGACGCACTGCACGCCGTCACCGCAGCTCATGCAGATCACGCAGTCGGGCTTTGCAGCGACGAGGGGCTTCATCTTGCCCTTGACGCCGAGGTTCATGCAGCAGTAGTCCGCGATGGTGGTGGCGACGACCTGCTTCCCGGCAGCTTCCAGCGTTTTCGTCAGCTCGTCGATCTCGGGCTGACCGCCGGTGTGGCACGCCGTGGCGCAGCTTCCGCAGCCGATGATGGCGACGGTCTTGGCATTGCCGACCAGCCCCATCAGCTCTTCAATGGGCTTTTTTCGCGTAATGATCATTCCAAATTACTCCTTCGATCTCATCATTTCAAATCAAAGTTTTCTGCTCCGCAGAGTGCGGGCGCACCTGCGCTTGTACTTTGTATGATACCGCACCCGCGCCGCAAAATCAACCGCCTTTGCCTGCCAGAATCAAAAATTTCAACAAAAAATCGCCGAAATTTCCCAAACCGCGCCTTGTTTTTCCCGCGCGGGTGCGGTACACTGGGGGCGAGAACCGTTTGGTTACTTAGGAGGACGCGCTATGTTTTCACTCACGCTCATCTGTGTGGGCAAGCTCAAGGAAAAATTTTATCTGGACGCGGCGGCGGAATATCAAAAGCGCCTGCGCGCCTACGCCGATTTTTCGCTTCTGGAGCTGCCGGAGGAAAAGCTGCCCGACGCTCCGTCGCAGGCGCAGATCGCGCAGGCGCTCGCGTGCGAGGCGGACGCCATCCGGCGCAAGATCCCCAAGGGGAGCTGGGTGTGCGCGTTTGCCATTGAAGGCAAACCCCTCTCGTCCGAAGCCCTCGCCGAGACGCTCGCACGCGTGAAAAAGGGCGGCAAAAGCAGCGCCTGCTTTGTGATCGGCTCGTCGTTCGGGCTGGACGAGGTGTTCAAAAAACAGGCGGACTTTCGCCTTTCGATGTCGCCGATGACGTTCCCGCACCATCTCGCGCGCGTCATGGCGCTCGAGCAGCTCTACCGCGCCGAGGCGATCCAGGCGGGCAGCAAGTATCACAAATAGGATTCAATACAATAATGCAACGCGCTCGATGAGCTTGCGGTAAATGGGGCGCATGAACGCCTCGCTCGCCGCCTGCACCGCGTCCCACGGCGAAAACCAGCAAACGCCGGAATTTTCATCCGGCTTGCAGGCAAGCGCCTGCGCGGGGTCGGCTTTGAGCAGATACGTCAGGTTCAGATGCAGATGCGCGGGGACGAACCTCCCGCGCTTTTCGTGCGGCTGCACCGCCAGAATTTCCAGAGACAGCGGCGTATTGCGCACCGCCCTTACCTCGCGCAGCCCCGACTCCTCGCGCGCCTCGCGCAGCGCGACCGAGAGCAGGTCGCTTTCGCCGTCCGCGTGCCCGCCGAGCCACGCCCACGAATCGTACTGATTGTGATACGCCATCAGCACGCGCGACTGGTCGGGCGTGACGATCCAGCACGAGGCGGTAAAATGCGCCGTCTCGTTCTCGCGCGTGAGCAGCTGCGGGAACCGCTCCATATAGGAAAGCATCAGCCGCCGGTCGGCTTCCTCCTGCTCGCAGCCGGGGGTAAACTCCCGGATGGTCTCCAAAAGCGTCATAACATCCTCCCTGTGCAAAAAGCGGCATCGTTCAGACGCCGCTTTTTTGTTACTCTGTGATCAGGGCAGCGATCTCCGCGGCGCTCACGCCGTAGACCGCGCCGTCCATGTTGGCGTTTTGCAGTGCGGCAAGCACGGCGGACTTTTCATACGCGCAGCCGATCACGCACTGCGCAAGACCCTCCGCCCGCTCGGCGGCGAAAAAGTCGCCGCTCACCGCCGCGCCCTGAATGACGCCCTTTTTGACCGTGAGCCGGAACTCCATCTTGCCGCCCGCGAAGCGCCCCGTTTTGACGATCTCAAATTTGGGGTTCGCGCCGTATTTGCACTGCCAATTGTCAAAGCGCTCTCTAGCTAACTCCCGGATGCGCGCAAGATCCTGCGCCGTGGGCGTGTAGGTTTTCTCGCTGCCGCGCATAAGATAGCGCACCATGTGCCGTTTGAACGCGTCGGTATCCATCGGCTGCGGCAGGTGCTCGAAGATATTCGTCACCCGGTCGCGCACGGATTTGATGCTCTTGGACAAAATCTTATACGGATCGACCGTAGTGGACGCGACCATCTGCGCGATGTCGGTTGAGAACAGCAGCGAGCCGTGATGCACCGTCGTGCCGCCCTGCTTATACTGCGCGTTGCCGGAGAATTTCTTTCCCTCTATGACAAGGTCATTGCGCCCGTTAAATTCCGCCGGAACGCCCAGCGCCCGCAGCGCGTCCACCACCGGGGCAATGTACTGCGTAAACGTGATCTGCGCGTCCTCATTATAATCAATGAACGTAAACTGCCAGCCGCCGGGGTCGGTATAGATCGTCCCGCCGCCGGACAGCCGCCGCACCACCTGGATGCCGTGCTGCTCGGCGTAGGTCTGGTTGATCTCCTCGAGCGTGTTCTGATATTTTCCGACCATGAGCGTGGGCGTGGTGCGCCAGAAGAGCAGCACCGGCTCATCGAGCTTCTTTTCCGCCGCAAAATACAGCTCCAGACCGAAGTTGAAATAAACGTTATCCGAGCCTGTTTCGATGTAGATCATACGCGTCCTTCCGCCGCCTCAAACGCCTCCGCCGCGCGGTACGAGCTGCGCACCAGCGGGCTGCTGGCAACGAATTTGAAGCCCTTTTCCATGGCGATGTCCTTAAAGCGTGCAAATTCCTCCGGCGTCACATAGCGCTGAAGCGCCCAGTGCTGCGGCGTGGGCTGAAGATACTGCGAAATGGTGAGAATGTCGCAGCCGGTGGCGCGAATATCGTCCATCAGCGCATAGACCTCCTCGTCCGTCTCGCCGAGCCCCAGCATAAAGCCGGTCTTGGTCAGGATGCCGGGCGCGAATTTTTTGCTGTCGGAGAGGACCTTGAGCGAGCGCTCATAGCGCGCCTGCGGGCGCACATCGTGATACAGCCGCGAGACCATCTCCACATTGTGGTTGAGCACCTCCGGCTTTGCGTCCAGCACGACGCGCAGCGCGTCCTCGCTGCCCTTGAGGTCGGAGATGAGCACCTCCACGGTCGTGCCGGGGCAAGTCTCATGCACCGCGCACACGACCGCCGCCATGTGCGCAGCGCCGCCGTCGGGCAGATCGTCGCGCGTGACCTGCGTCACCACAACGTGCCGCAGGTCGAGCTTTTTCGCCACCTCGGCAAGATGCCGCGGCTCGTCCGGGTCAAGCGGCTGCGGCTTTGCGCACGAAACGTTGCAGAAGCGGCAGTTGCGCGTGCAGGCGCTGCCCATGACCATGAACGTGGCGGTATGTTTTTTATAGCATTCGCCGAGATTGGGGCAGTTTGCCTCCTTGCAGACGGTGTTGAGCTTGAGGTCCTTCATGAGCTTTGCGACCTCTTCCACCGCCTCGCGGTTATACTGCACCTTGAGCCAGTCCGGCTTTTTCTGATACGCAGCCATCAGTCCTCCACCTCGGCGATCGGCGCGCCGACGGCGACCTCGTCGCCCTCTTCCACGAGCTGGCGGCCCATCACGCCGTCCTGCTCCGCCTCGACCTGGTTGACAACCTTTTCGGTCTCGATCTCAAAGATCGCCTCGCCCTTGTGATACGCCTCGCCCGGCTCTTTGAGCCACGCGCACAGCACGCCGCGCTCCATCTCCGGGCGCAGCTTCGGCATTTTCAGTTCGTTTTTCATCGTAATTCCTCCTAAAACAGCAGCTTCCAGAAGCCTTCGTCCCCCGCGGCGCGGCACAGCGGCGCGAGCACATCGGGGTCGAGCGGGCAGCCGGTGAGTTTTCCTTCCAATTCTTTCAGCGCGGGCGGTGCGCCCTCGCACGCGATCTGTAAGATCACGCCGTGCTTTGCCTCGTAGCGCACCGTGACGGGGCTGCCGGCAAAGACGGCTTTGTTTTCAAAGGTAAACGCGGGCGTTTTGCCATATGTCCACTGCCAGCTTGCGTATTTTTCGCGCGCCAGCCGCGCAATTTCGTCCAGCGCCCCGGCGGGCAGCTCCGCGCGCTGCGCGTGTTCCCCTGTCAGCTCGCGCAGCAGCATCTGCTCGAACGCCTCCACCGGCAGCCCCGCGTTCCAGTGCGCGGAGATGTTCGTGACCGGCTGCGGCACGGACGCGATGCCCTTTGTGCTGTAGTGGCTGCGCGCGCCGTTTGCAAGCGACCGCAGCGCGGTGAGATCGGTATCATACAGCAGCGTCCCGTGGTGCAGCACGCGCGCGCCCGCGATCTTCTGTGCACTGCCGGATATTTTTTCGTCGCCGATGGCAATATCGCAGGTGCGGTTCATGCGGGCGTTTACGCCCATGCGCCGCAGCGCGTCCACCACGGGCAGGATGAAGCGCCCGTAGTCGGCGTGCCCGTCCTCGCAGCGGCAGATGCGGGTATAGTTGACGTTTCCGAGGTCGTGATACACCGCGCCGCCGCCCGTCTCCCGGCGGACGATCGACACGCCCTTTGCACGCGCCGTGGGCAGGTGTGCCTCGGCGAAGAGGTTCTGATAGCTCCCGCACACCACCGCCGGGCGGCTGCGCCAGAGCAGCAGCACGTCCTCCTCCGGCGCATTGCGGAACAGATATTCCTCAAACGCCTGATTGTAAAACGGGTCGTGCGAGTTATTCACATAATAAACCATCCCGGCGACCCCCTTTGTTTCCAGTGGTATAGTACCGTTTTTTTGCCCAAAAGTCAACTGACCGGACACAATACGGCAATGCCGTTTTACTGTATGATAAGAGAATACCCTTTGCCGATTTGAGCTTGACATAAACGGTGGTTTTTGTGATCTGACAGGCATTTCCCATGTTTCGACAGACTTTTCTACACAAAATGTGTAGAATCACCTTGTAATATTCCAATAAAGACACTATAGTAGGAGGTATAAGCGATGGTGATACACAAGCAGATCCGCGGAACGATTCTGACCAAAGGGAAATTGGATATATTCATTCCTTGAAGTGATTGGAGGATAAGCAATGGAAGACAGAGTTGAAGCAGTATTGGACTTAACAGATTGCAAGTATTTAGGGGAATTGCATCAGCGTATTAAAATTGCACTGGATTTTCCTGAATACTATGGGGAAAATTGGAGTGCTTTTTGGGATTCATTGAGCATTGATAGCCCTGTAGACTATATAAAAATCGTAGGGGAGCATACAGTGGCTAAAGATTTGAGGAAACATCTGGATAAGATGCATAAAATTATGGATCGTTGCAAAGAGCGGCGAGCTTCTTGGGGTTGCCCCTTCGGATACGAGATTGTCGACTGACGCGAAAGCGTGGACGGAAGTCCACGCTTTCTCTGTCAGAGCGTCCAACACATTTTCTTGACAAAAGTCGGCTAGTCGACCGCTTCTAACATATTTTCAATAAAGATGCCGTAGCCGCGCTCGGGGTCACTGACCAGAACGTGCGTCACCGCGCCGACGATGCGCCCGTCCTGCAAGATCGGGCTGCCGCTCATGCCCTGCACGATGCCGCCGGTCTGCTTTAGCAGCGCCTCGTCGTCGATGCGCAGCAGCAGGTCGCGCCCGTTCTGCGCGCCGGGGTAGAGCTTTTCGATGCGGATGCTGAACTCCTCCACCGTCTCGCCCTGCACGTTCGCCAAAATCGTCGCCGCGCCGGTATGCACCTGCTCCTGCGCCGCCACGGGCAGCGCTGTGTGCTGCGGCAGCTCCGCCGCCGTGCCGAACAGCCCGCAGCGCGTGTTCGCCGTCACGCTGCCGAGCGTTTTGCCGGGGTCGAACGTCCCGTGCAGCTCGCCCGGCGCACCTGCCGCGCCCCGGCTCACGTCCGCCACGCTCGCGCCGATGAGGCTGCCGGACGCGATCTCCAGCAGCCGCGCGTCCGTAAAGCCGCTCACGCCGTGCCCCAGCGCGCCGAATGTGCCGTCCGCGGGGTCATAAAACGTGACCGTGCCGATGCCGGAGATATGGTCGCGCACCTGCGCGCCCAACTGCCAGCGCGTGCCGCTGCGCACGGGCTGCACCAGAAATTCCGCCGCCTGCCCGCCGCGCTGCACCTGCAAAACGACCGCCTCGCCGCTTTGCAGCCGCTGCGAGAGCGCCTGCGCCGAGCGCACGGGGCTGCCCGCACATTTTGTAATGAGGTCGCCGCAGCGCAGCCCCGCCGTCTGCGCCGCCGCGCCGTCCTCCAGCCCGGTAATGACCAGCCCCGGCGCGTTGAGCCGTACGCCCACGGCGTTGCCGCCCGGGATGAGATACGCCGGCAGCGCGAGCGCCTGCGCGCAGAAGCTGACCGCCAGCACCGCCGCCAGCAGCACGCGCCGCAGCGTTTTATTTGGATGTTTCATCGCCTGCTCCTCCTTGCCGCCAAATTGCCGCCCTGTTAATATGTCTGCGCGGCGGAAAAAGAACCGGCGCTCGCGCTAGTAAAATCCACTTGCGTTTCCTTTGCAAAAACTGTCTGCCGCCCCGCGCGGCGGATATGCGGCGAGGGACGCGTAAAAATGTACCGCCGTTGGACGATTTTGCTTACAGCGCGTCAGAGCATCGCCGTCGTAATAATTTTTGCAGAAAGTGCGAAATTAAACTTGACAATTATCCCGAAATCAGTATAATAATATTTGCGTTTCGGCGCAGCTCACATTTAGGGGATTTGTGTAACGGTAGCACACCGGACTCTGACT
>CALACZ010000082.1 GCA_937890735.1 uncultured Bacillota bacterium | reverse complement strand
AAAATGATTATAATCGCTTTTGCGCCTGCGGGCGCAAAACTCTGCGAGGCTTTTTGCAGTCTGCGAGATTCGCAGTTTTCATGGTAGGCTCTACAGGCTTTCGGGGTGGCGCGCCGGCAATTTGACAGTGAACTGCGTATAATCCTGCGCGCTCTGCACGCTGACGCTGCCGCCGTGCAGCTCCGTGACCGACTTGACGATGGCGAGCCCGATGCCGTTGCCGTGCGCGGTGTGCGACTCGTCCGCCTGATAGAATTTGCCGAAAATGCGCCCGATCTTGTCCGGCTCGATGGTGCTGCCGGTGTTGCCGATCATCACCGCGAGCGTCTCGCCCTCGGCGCGCACGGCGACGTCCAGCCGCGCGCCCACCGGGGCAAATTTGACCGCGTTGTCCAGCAGATTCACCCACACCTGCCGTAGCAGCTCCTCGTTGCCGTCCAGAAAATACTCGCCCATGTCGATGTTCAGCTCCAGCGCCTTTTCCGACCACTTGCGCTCCAGCAGCAGCACGCAGTTGCGAAGCTGCTCGGAGAGGTTAAAGCGCGTCACATCCGTCAAAATCGCCTGATTCTCGACCTTGGTCATGTTGAGCACGTTCGTCGCCATCTCGGCGAGGCGCAAAGACTCATCCTCGATGATGTCCAGATATTCCGCCCGCTCCTGCGCCGTCAGATCGTCGCGCCGCAGCAGGCGCGCAAAGCCCGCGATGGAGACGATGGGCGTTTTAAACTCGTGCGAAAAATTGTTGATGAAGTCTGAGCGCAGGATCTGCGTCCCCTCCAGCTCCGCCGCCATTTTGTTGAAGCTGTCGGTCATCTCCACCACGGTCGGGTGGCGGGCAAAGATCGTGCCGAAGCGGATGCGCGTCTGAAAATCGCCCGCCGCCAGACGGTTCATGGCGTTGATGATGCTGTTGATGGGTCTCAGCAGCACACGCACGATCACAAACGTCATCACGCCGCCCACACACACGCTCAAAAGCACCATCAGACCGATGATGGCATACAGCTCGCCGCGATCCCATGCCGCGCGGTTGAGAAAGCCCATGCGCACGAGCAGCAGCAAAAAACAGCCGCTGAGCAGCACCACGGTGAGCAAAATCGCAAACACCGCGCCGCCGGAGAGCAGCGTGAGCGCGATGCGGTTTTTCCGTTCTTCAAATTCCCGCTGGTTCATACGTTTTTCACCGCCTTGTAGCCAAGCCCCCGCACGCTGACGATCTCGAACTCATGCCAATCCTCAAAGCGCCGCCGGAGTCTGCCGATGTGGACCGTCACGGTCTCCCACCCGCTGTCGGACTCCGCGCCCCAAATTTCGTCCATGAGCTGGATGCGGGTAAAAATTTTTCCGGGGTACGACAGGAGCTTATACAGCAGCAGAAATTCCTTCTGCGGCAGCGTGACCGTCTCGCCCGGGCGGCTGACGCTGAGCGAATCGTAATCCAGCGTCACGCCGCCGAGCTGGATACGCCGCTCACTCACAATGCGTGCCCGGCGCAGCAGCGCGTGGATGCGCAGCAGCATTTCTTCCGTGTCCACAGGCTTGGTCATAAAATCGTCCGTTCCGGCAAGGAAGCCCTTTTTTCGATCCTCCGGGAGCTGCTTTGCCGACACCATCAGGACCGGCAGGTCGCTTCTTGCCGCGCGCAGGGCGCTGCAAAAGGCGTAGCCGTCCATGTTCGGCATCATCACATCCAGCACGACCAGATCGACGTGCTCCCGATCCATCGCCGCGAGCGCCGCTATGCCGTCCTCCGCCGTGGTGACGGTGTAGCCATCCGCCTCCAGCACCGCCCGCATCAGCCGCCGGGTGTTTTTGTCGTCATCCACGACCAGAATGTGAAACATCGCGCAGTCCTCCCGTGCATTCGTTACAGCTATTTTATCAGATTCCCGCGAAAAAAGAAACCGGGCAGCGCAGAAACCTGCGCTGCCCGGAGTTTCGTTTGCTATCAGATGATGTCGTGGATGGAGGAAGCCTTGACCTCGTCGGCTGCCACCAGCAGCTCTTTGAGGCTCTTGCCTGCGAGGATCTGCTCGTACATGGCGAGGATCATGCCCGCGAGCTTGCTATCCGCCTTCAGCTCGGACACCTCGGCGAGGACCTTCTTCGCCGCGTCCATGCCCTGCTCCATGCCTTCGGCTTCGTCAATGTAGCGCTTGAGACCCGCCGCCGCGCCGAGCGCGATGTACGCGGGCGTGACGCCCTGCTCCAGCGCCAGCGACGCCGAGCCGATCAGACGATCCGCCGGGGAGAGCTTGCGCCCCGGGTCGCCGCCGACGCGCTTGCAGGTATCCTTCAGCGCGGCGTTGGTGAAACGGTGCAGCAGGTCGGTGATGTGCATCAGGATGCCGTCGAGCGCGACGTCATACTTCTTATGCAGCGCCATGGCGCTCTCGATCATCGCGTTCTGCACGACGATGCGCACCTCGGGCACGTCGATGGACTGATAGATGTACTCCAGCCCCAGGAGGTCGCCCAGATATGCGCAGGTGGCGTGCCCCATGTTGTGGATGTAGAGCTTACGCTTGATGTAGAAATCGAACGGTGCAAACGGCACCATATTCTTGATCTCGGGGATCTCGCCCTTGAACGCCGCCTTGTCGGTGGGCAGGAAGCCGTAGCGCTCCACGCACACGCGCATCGGGTCGCCGTCCTTCATCTCGTCCGTCTGCACGGGCACCATCCGCCCGATCGACGCCTCGACCAGACCCACGCGCTCATCGAAAATCTTGCATTCTTCCTCGGTGAGCTGCTCCTTGAGCATCTTTTCGACGATCAGGTTCGCGTCCATCAGGTTTTCGCAGATGATGATGTTCAGGGGCTTGTCGGTGCGCGCCCAGCGCTTGCGCAGACCCGCCACGATGTTGCCGACGATGAACTTGAGGATGCGCGCGCCGACTGCCGTTGCCATGATGTCGCAGTTGGCGATCACCTCGGACGCAGCCTCGGCGTCGTTGCCGTTCACGGCGGTGACATTGCGGATGATGACGTCCTCATGTCCGGCGCTGGAGACATAGCGCACGGGATACTCGTGCTTTTCACGCAGCGCGTTCACCACCGGCTCTGCCACGTCGATAAACGTGACCTCGTAGCCGGACTGGCTCAGAAGCGCACCGATAAACCCGCGACCGATGTTGCCGCCGCCATACATGACTGCCTGTTTCATGATTCTCAATCCTCCGCTTTATTCTGCTTTATAAAGATCGTACAGTTTCATGACCTCGTCCGCCGTTTTCACGCCGTCGGACGCGCTGACCTCGCTCAGCGACGCCGCCGCGGCGCACGCGCCGATGCGCAGCGCTTCAGGCAGGCTCTTGCCGGTCTCCGCCGCGTACAGAATGCCCGCGCAGAACGCGTCGCCCGCGCCAACCGTGCCTTTAATGTAGCCCTTGGGCAGCTTCAGACTCTTCACCTCATAATAATTGCCGTCCTGATCCATGCCGCAGCCGATCTCCGGGCAGTGGATGACCGCCCAGGTGGAAACGCCCAGCTCACGCATTTTCGTGAGCGCCTGCTTCATGTTTTCAACGTGCAGCACGCCCCTCTCATCGCGCAGCATCACGCCCGTGGTCTGCTGGGCTTCCAGCTCGTTGATGACGCAGTAGTCGGTGTAGCGCAGCGCGGGGCTGACGAGGCGCTTAAAGCGGTCGCCGGACTCGGACACGACGTCGATGGACGTTTTCATGCCCGCCTTCTGCGCGCGATGCAGCAGCCGCGCCATCTTTGTGCCATATTCGCTGTCCTCCTGATCAAGGGCGGGCAGCAGCAGGATGTAGCCGATGTGGAAAATATCCACATCGAGCTTGTCCCAGTCGATGTTGTCCTCGCCGTAGTAGGCGTTCGCGCCCGCGTGCTGGAAGAACGTGCGCTCCTTCGTCTGGTTGTTGCTCATGACGGCGGTGAACGACGTGCGCCCGTTGCGCTGGACCATTGACAGGTCGATGTTGGGGTATTTGCCGAGCTCCTTCAGCATAAAGTCGCCCTCGGCGTCATGCCCGGCAAAGCCGGACGCGACCAGGTGCATCGACGGGTCAAGGCGCGCCAGATCGGAGATCGTGTTGCACACCGAGCCGCCCGTGGAGTTCTGGATGCCCTCGGTAATGTGCGTCAGCTCATTCTGCTTGGGCCAGGTCTCGATGGGATATGTAATATCCACGAGCATATTACCGGCACAGCAAATGCCTTTTTTCATTTGGTATTCCTCCCGTTTGTGTTGTGTTGCTTTGTTTTCTCTACAACTTTATCACGCTGCGGCGCAGATGTCTAGTCTGATTTTTCCACGCGCCAGATTTCTTCGTGAATTGTTTCGTCTCCCGGCAGAAGTTCGACCATCTCTCCGAGCGTTTCCATCTCCAGAACGTTGCGGTCCATATACAGCTCGATGTTGCTGCCGAAGTCCGCACAGCGCTCGATCGGGTGCAGCGGGATGGATATCTCAAAGCGCTGCCCGAGATTGTGCCGGATGATGCGCGCGTCCGTGCAGTAAAAGCCGAGCTTGAAATATTCGTCCGTCGGCAGATGCTCTGCCGTCAGCGAATCGGCAGAAAAATGCAGCCGCTTGTCGGCAAGATTCGTCTCGCCCCAGAACGCAATGGTGCGCTGCGGGTTGAAGCCGTTTTCCTGCCGGACGAACGGGATCGTCACCGTGCCGCCCGCGGCGGTGGTGGAAACGCCCCATGCCGCTGCGCGCACCGGCGCGTCCGCGCAGTTTTTAAGGCAATGCCGCACGCTCACCGCGCCGTCCGGGCGGAAGGCTATGCGGATGCTTTTTTCCTCCTGCATCCACGGGTCGCGCCGCTGGCGCAGCTCCGCGCCGTCCTCCGTAACGGTATGCTCGACCGGCTCGCGGTCGGGGTAGTAGCTCCTGTTCGTCTCCGGCGCGGACCAGAAGCGATGCCCGCCGAAAATGCGCCAGCCCTCCGGCGTGGTCAGTCCGTCCGAGCAGTCATCCGGCTGGCGGTACAGCAGATTCGGCAGCCCGCAGCACGACAGATGCACGATGCGCAGCCCAAAGTCCAGCGCCGCGCCGACTTCCGTCCTGCCGTCGGTCAAAAACAGAACGCGCCCAAAGCTCTTGTCGATTCGGATCTCGTGATTCATAGTCGTTCCTCTCGTTTCCCTCCGCCGTGCAGAGTAAAATGGGGGTGCTTTATGGGATCAGCCTGCGCCCGATGGCGCGTTCAAAACTTTCGCTTAAGATCAGGCGCTTCACGCCGTCGTCCAGGTCGCTGCACAGCACGCGCCCGACCATAATGCGCGGGTCGTTGAACGTCTGATCCGTGCCGAACACAAAGCGCTCGATGGGCGCTTCCCGCACAAGGTCCTCCAGCCAGATCTGCGTATAAAGCGAACCGTTGATGTCAAGATACACCCTCGGGAAGCGGTTTGCCAGCCGCAGCGAGTCCTGCACGCCCTGATACGTCCCGCCCATGTGGCAGAGCTGGAGCTTCAGCTCCGGGTAGCGCTCCAAAACCGGCTCAAAATCCGCCGGTGGGTTGGCGGGCTCGGTCTGCCAGGTGTGGCAGGCGACGAGAATGTCGTGTTCGATGCAGTATTCGTACAGGCGGTCATAGTCGTGCGTGGAGATATACGTCTGCGTCTCGCGCGGATGGATCTTCACGCCGACGAAGCCCGGGTCATTTTTGTATTTTTCCAGCTGCGCGATGCACTCGTCGTGGTAATGCGGGTCGTAAAAGATGGAGGCGAACACATAGCCGGGATAGAGCCGCGTGAACTCCATCATCCGCTCATTGCCGCCCGGCACATTGCCGTACAGCGCGCCGAGCCCGCTGGCGACGACCGCGCCGATGCCGATCTTGCGGCTCAGGCGCAGGCTTTCCTCCACCGGGAGCGTGCAGGTGTAGGTGCCCGACTGCTCGCCGTCGCCCAGATGGGCGTGCGCGTCCACGATCCGCAGACCCTCCGGGATCACGCCGTTCATAACATGTTCTTTGATCGTCATACGCCGCGCTCCTCCACCAGTCGTTCAAAGTTCCCGTGCGCGATGAGCTCCTTTTCCTCCTGCGACAGCTCGCAGTACAGAAGCTGGAACAGCTTGTCATACGGCTCTTTTTCCGGCATATAGCTGCCGAACAGGAACTTTTCCGCGCCCAGAATTTTCGTCATGTTCTCAATGCCGTAATACTCGATGGTATTGCAGGTGTCAAAATACACCTCGGGATAATACTGCGCGAAGCGGACATATTGGCGGTTGAGCCACTGGTCCGTATTCGTGATGATGAGCCGGAGCTGCGGATACGCCTCCTTGACCGCCGCCGCGTCGCGCAGGTCAAGCTCCTGAAGCGACACCAAAAGCGGCGTGCGGCTCTCCGTCAGCACGTCCAGCATCCAGTCGTACATCCAGATGTGCAGCGGCGCGGCGTAGGTTTTCGGATGGATGCGGAACAGCGCGCGCTCGTCGCGAATGGCGCGGATCATCGCCTCGCGGGTGAACGTCTCCTCGGCGTAGCACGGCGGCATCAGGCGGTAGACGGGATACTCCGCTCCGCCGGACTGCGCCGCGTAGCGGCGCGTGCGCTCGTTCGCGTCCGCGCCCTTGTCGTAGTTGTAGATGGCGCGGGCGACGATCTGATCGCGCTCCGCCAGCGCCGCGACCTCGTCGTGCAGGCACGCATATTGCAGCGGGCGTCTGTGCACATAAAAGCCGCAATTGATGTCCTTAAAAATCATAGTTTCCTCCGTTTTTCCGGGAGACCGTCCGCACGCCGCGCGCCGGACGCCGGGTCAGTATGGTCGTGTATTGGAGCGTATCTCTTGAGCAGATACGAAAAGCGGGCGGCAGGCACGACCCTGCCCCCCGCTATGCTGGGTCACGGTTTTTCGGTTTGTTCGTTCAGAGCTGTCCCTGTCAGTTCATAGCGCTCCGCCTTGGCGTAAAGACGCTCCAGCGCGTCCAGATTGCGCATGGTGTCGGAAAGCCCGATGGGAAGCGGCTCGCCGTACAGAATCGCGCGGCTCATCGCCTCCGCCTCCAGCCGATAGCACGCGCCGCCAGGAACGGAAATGCGCTCCGTCTGATCGCCGATCGTCAGCAGCAGCTCGCCCTCGCCGGGCTCAAAGAGCATCGGCACGCAGAGCGTCCCGCGCTCGCCGACGAGCACCATGCGCTGTTCCTGCTGGGCATTAAACCAGCTGTGGAGCGTACCGAGCGTGCCGCCGTCGTAGCGCAGCCAGCACGCTGCGTTCCAGTCCACACCGCCGCGGCAGCCGAGCGAACCGCCCACCTGTAAAAGCCGCTCGCCCTGTGCCGTCATCACGGCGTTCATACAATCGACCACATAGCAGCCGACGTCGTGCAAACAGCCGCCGCCAAGCTCCGCGTCCTCCCGTGCGGGGCTTTTCCATGTGAGCGGATACCCGTGCGTGCCCTGCATACTGCAAATACGCCCAAGGACACCGCTGTTTACGATCTGCATCATTCTGCGGAATTTTTCGCCGCAGCGGTACATAAACGCTTCCATCAGCAGCACGCCGTTTTCCTCCGCCGCGCGGCGCATGGCGTCGCCGTCAGCAGTCGTGCAGCCCATGGGCTTTTCGCACAGGACGTGCTTGCCGTGCTGCATGGCGCGGATCGCCCACTGCGCGTGCAGCGCATTGGGGACGGGCACATAGACCGCGTCGATCTCCGCGTCCTCCAGCAGCGCTTCATAGCTGCTGTAATGGCGGCACTCCGGCGCTGCCTCCGCCGGAAGCGCTCCGCGCGAGGCGACCGCCGTCACGCGGCAGAGTTCCGACCCGCGCAGCTCCGGGATCATAAAATCCCGCGCGATCATCGCGTTTCCGAGCACGCCCCAGCGGACGCAGCTTCCGCTCATGCCCGCAGCGCGGCATACGCCGCGTCCACCTGCGCGCAGATATGGTCGAGCGCAGCGCCGAAGTAGCGCTCGCCCGCTTCCACGGTCGCGTCGCGCGGATCGCACAGCACGCACTTGTCCGGCGTGGGCTTGCCTTCAAACACGCAGTCGTCGGCAATGCCCCAGTCGGTATACGGCAGCTTCACATCGCGCGGCGGGAACTGGGAGAGATCGACGTTTTCGTCATCCAGATACCGCATGAGCGAGGTCTCGATCTCGCAGGCGTGACCGAAGTCGAGCTCTTCGCCCTCACGCGCGATGTTGGGGAACGCGACGATGACCTTGGACGGCGTCTCGTTGGAGAACTCGATCGCCAGCCGGTCAAGCTGCTCGCGCTGCCCCCATGCGCCGTGCCCGTTCACGATCACGATGAGCTTGTACGCCTGCTGCACGAGCAGGCGCAGATGCTCCCGCACCGTGACCGCAAACAGGTCCTCGCGCGCGTAATAGCTTTTTACGGAGTTTTTCGGAACGTCCATGCCGATCACATACATCGACTCGGCGTTCTCAAATCCCTTATCCTTCAGGATCTGCGCCGGGCGCTCGCGCTCCGTTCCGAGGAACAGCGTCGGCATCACCACGCCGCCGGTGCGCAACGCCGCGCGGCGCGCAAGTTCCTGTGCCATCAGCGGATCTGTGCCGAACGGCATGGCTGGACCATGCCACTCCAGCGGTCCGAGCGGCAGATAGACGATCGGGCAGCGGGCGCGCTCCGCCAGGATCTCTCCGGGCCGCAGGCGCTCTAACTGTACGGTACGCATAGGCGTTGTTCTCCTTTTTGGGGGCGTCACCGCGCTTTATCAAATCGCGCGGTGATGCCCCGATCGTGTCAGATCAGTGCGGACTCTTCCTTGCGCGACCAGTCGCCGACGCTGATATAGCCGGCGGGCAGCGCCTTGGGCGTTTCAAATGTGGATTCCAGCTGATACACCGTGCCGTTTTCGGCGCTGAGCATAATGCCGTGCATCGTCTCAAACACATGGTACGCCATTTCCTTGCTGGCGCGGTGGTCGCGTCCGGCGGCGATGGACCATGCCATCTCCGTTGCGCCCAGACCGCGGGAATTTTCCTTGTAGCCGTGCGTAAACGGGAACTCGACCGGCTCGCTCAGCGGCTTCTGCAGATACACCGGCGCACCGAACTGGTTCGGGTCGCCCATGGTCAGGATGCCTTCCGTGCCGTAAATCTTCAGGCAGGTCTCCTCGTCCTCGATGCAGTCGGAGTTCATGTGCAGCGTGCCCAGGACGCCGTTTGCGTACTGCATGGCGGCGGTGATGACGTTCGGAACTTCCACGTCGTATTCCTTCTCAAAGCCGGGCGCGCCGATGCGCGTGTTGACGCGATGCGGGTCGTTCGTGGCTGTGAACGCCGCCACGGACTTGACCGGTCCGAGGATGGCGGCGAGCGCCGTGAGGTAATAGCCGCCCATGTCAAAGCCGATGCCCGCTCCCTTCTTGGCAAGATGGGTCAGGAACTCGGCATAGATGCCGTAATCGCGGGAAATGGAGGCTCGGCAGCTCAGGGGCTTGCCGATCAGACCCTTTTCCACGATGTACTTCGCCGTCTGCACCGACGCACCGAGGAACGTATCGGGCGCAACGCCCAGATGCAGCCCCTTGGCATTCGCCAGCTCGACGAGCTCCTTGCCCTGCCACAGATCGACGGCGATCATCTTTTCCGAGAAAACGTGCTTGCCAGCCAGCAGCGCCTGCTTGATGATGGGATAGTGCGCAGCAGGTGTGGTCAGGCAGATCACCATCTCGATCTCGGGATCGGCGCAGATCTCATCCAGGCTCATCGCCCGGACGCCGAACTTCTCCGCGCTGGCGTTCATGCGATCGACCATCAGGTCGCTGCACGCGACGAGGTCGATGGCAGTGAACTTGCCGGAGGTGAGGTTGGTCATGTAAATGTCGCTGATCGAACCGCAGCCAACGACAGCCGCCTTGATCTTCCGCATAGCGATCCCTCCGCCTTACAGACTCTCGATGATGGCACGGATGTTCTTGGCGACCTGCGCGATCTCCGCATCCGTGGAGTTGATGTTGATGCCCGTGCCCGAGCCGAGACCCTTGTCCACGACGCCCACGGAGATGTTGACGGCGCGCAGCAGGATGTCGTCGGTCTGCGGCAGCATATGCTTGGCATAGTGCGCGTCGCAGTTGTGGAACGGATGGTTGTCAGTCCACATTTTCTTCTCGAGGATCTGCTCCATGTTGTTGTAAACGTGCCAGCCGGAGTTTGCGATGGGGGCAGTGCCTGCCTTCTCGCAGAACTTCGCAGCCATCTCCTGGGTGTCAAACAGCAGCGTCAGCAGCGTCGCGCACTCGCCGGCGTCGTTGATCTTGCGGAAGCCGAGACCGGGGATGCCCTGAAGCTGATCCTTCAGCGCCTTCTTCTTGGCGCGCAGCGTTTCGAGGATGCCGTCGAGCTTTCTGCCCTGTGCCAGCGCGACCGCGCCCGCCAGCTCGTTCATACGCATATTCATGCCGACCATCGAACGGTTGCCGACCTCAACGCCCATACGGGAGGGCTTATGACCCTGATCGTGGAAGCCGAAGGCGCGCTCGTAAAGGGTATCGTCGGACGTCCCGACAAAGCCGCCGTCTCCGGTGGTGATGGTCTTAAAGACGTTCAGAGAGTACGCGCCCATGTTGCCGATCGTGCCGACGCGCTTGCCCTTGTAGCTCGCGCCGACCGCCTGGCAGCAGTCCTCGATGACGTACAGGTCATGCTTCTTGGCGATCGCCATGATCGCGTCCATGTCGCAGGGGTTGCCCAGCATATGGACCGGCATGATCGCCTTGGTCTTGGGGGTGATGAGCGCTTCGATCTTGGTGGGGTCGATGGTCAGAGAGTCATCGACCTCCGCAAGGATCGGGGTCGCGTTCATCATGGCGATGGTCGCGATGGAAGCGATGAAGGTATAGCCGGGGACGATGACCTCGTCGCCCATGCCGATGCCCAGCGCTGCCAGGCAGCACATAAGACTGCCCGTGCCGGAGCTGGTCGCCACAACGTGCTTATGCCCCAGACGCTCTGCCATTTCCTTTTCAAACGTTGCCACCTTTGCCTGGAAGCCGTCAACGCCCGGCGTGCCGTAGCGGAACAGGTTGCCGCTTTCGATCACGTCCATGAGTTCTTTCTTTTCTTCTGCTCCGAATACATAAGAGCCAGGTCCGCCTGCCATAATAAAATACCTCCCAGATAATTTTGCGTTTTTTTGCGTCAGCTGACGCTTGGATGCGCAAAGCACACCCAATTCTACATTCTGATATTACCAGACTTCCCGGAAAACGCAACGATTTTTGCGTGCTTGCCGGGGTGATGAACTTGTCTAAAACGGTTTAGTTTCCGTCAGGGCAGCACACGCTCGGTAAAGCGAGTCCTGTGCCCGTCCAGCGCGCGGACAAAGCCCTCGGCGTACTTGCAGCCCGCCTGCATCCCGCGGAACTCCGAGGTGATGCGCACGGTGTCGAAGAAGCGCTCTTCATCGCCGCCGAACTGCGCATAGTTATCCGCCATCCATGCCTTCTGGCTCTCCATACAGCCGAGCATCTTCATCTTGGTCTCATAGAAATCGGTGATGTCCACATAGTCCGTCGGGATAAAGCCCATGGACGCCGCCGGCTCAAAGTACCAGATGGACGGAATCACATCATACGGCGGTTCTTCGGTCTTGAGGTGCGCAATGGGGATCATCACGGCGATGTCGTTGATGATCTTGCTGGTGAGCATATGATCGGGGTTGTAGTCGTGCGGGTTATGGGTGAAGATGACATCCGCCTTGCAGTGCCGGACGAGATTGATGAACTTCAGGCGCGTTTCGCGACCCTCTTCAAAGAACATCTCGTCGTCATAGTCCAGGCAGATGTACTCCGCGCCGATAATGGCGGCGGAATTGGCAGCCTCCTGCTTGCGGATGCGGCCGATTTCCTCCATCGTGTGATGGGCAGAGCCGATGTTGCCGTTCGTGGCGGTGGCGATAAAGACCTTGTGCCCCTGCGCAGCGTATTTTGCCAGCGTACCGGCGCACATGGTTTCGACGTCGTCGGGATGCGCTCCAACTGCAAGAATATTCATATTAAAATTCCTTTCGTCAAAAGTGGCGGGCGCGCAGCCGCAGCTGTATTGGAGGCAACATCTGCGGCTGCGTCCTGCCCGGTCCAACTATGTCATGTTTTTACGGATTTGAAAATAGACAATTCTTTGTTTGAATGGGCGATTTTTGCTTTTTAACTCTTTTTCCGCTCGGTCTGCACCATGACCGCGAGGAAGAAGATGAGACCGACGGCGATGTACTGATAGAAGTCGGGCAGACCGATCATGATCAAGCCGTTCTTCACCACGAACACGATCATCACGCCGACGAACGTCAGCGCCAGATTGCCCTTGCCGCCTGCCATGGACGTACCGCCGACGATCGTCGCGGCGATGGCTTCCATCGGGATGGTATCGCCGAGGAACGCGTTGGCAGAGCCGATGCGGCTGGCGTAGAGCATACCTGCCAGTGCCGCGAGCACATCGCAGAGCAGGAACACGAACATCTGCACGCGGTGCAGGCTGATGCCGCAGATATGCGCGCACTTTGCGTTGCCGCCGACGAGGTAGATGCACCTGCCGAGCTTGCGGTACTTGAGGAACAGAGACACGAGCACATAGCACAGCACCAGCGCGATGATCGGGAACTGGATGCCGAGCACCTTCATCTGACCCCATTTGGTAAAGGCGGCGTACTTCGCGTCAAACATCGGGATGGGGAAGCCGTCGGTAAAGATATAGATGATGCCGCGGTAGACAGACTGGAGCGCGAACGTCGTGATGAACGCGTTCATGCCGAGGTAGGACACGCACGCGCCCGCCAGCAGACCGCACACAAGACCCACTGCGATACCGGCGAGCAGCGCCAGCAGGACCGAGCCGGTCGAGCCCATCACGGTCGCCGCCGCAAGACCCGCCATCGAGGCGATCATACCGACCGACATATCGAAGTAGCCGGACATGATGCAGGTGCACTCGCCGATGGCGATCATGCCGACGACCACGGAGGTGATGAGAATACTGAACAGGTTCTGCCCCGTCAGAAAGTTGCTGTTGGAAAAGGTGAAGATGATGCACAGCGCAATCAGAACGCCGATCGTCAGCAGAGGCTGGATCTGATTGCGGGTAAGTTTCTTTTTCATAGCCATTTGTCCTTTCTCCTCCGCCCCGCTTATTTCGGCCGCTCGGTCTGGACGAGGATCGCCAGCACCAGGATCGCGCCCGTTGCGATATGCTGATAGAACGCCGGCACCTGGATCATGGTCAGGCCGTTTTGCAGGCAGACGACGAACATGATGCCCACGAACGTCATCGCGGGATTCGTCTTGCCGCCCGACATGGACGTGCCGCCGACGACCGCGCCCGCGATCGCCTGCATCGCGTACATTTCGCCGATGACCGGCTGACCCGAGCCGGAACGGGACGCGAACAGCACGCCCGCCAGCGCAGACAGGAAGCCGCTGATCGTGAACGCGATCGTCTGGCACAGCTCCACGCGCAGACCGACGTTTTTCGCCGCCTCAGGGTTGCCGCCGACAACGTGCAGGTCGCGCCCGAATTTTGTATAGCGCAGGATAAAGTAGATGGCGACGAACGCCAGGATCAAGATCACGATCGCGGGCGTTATGTCCGTGCCGAAGATCTTGTGCTGACCGAGCCACTTAAATTCCTTGAACTTCGTCATGCGGATGGCGTCGCCGTTCGTGAGGATGTAGATGACGCCGCGCCAGATATTCATCAGGGCAAACGTTGCGATCCACGCCGGCATTTTGAGGTAGCCGACGGAAACACCGGCGACCAGACCCGACAGAATGCCGAACACGAGCGCGATGGCGTAGGCAACGTACGTCGCATAGCCCGCCTCGGAGATGAGCATCGTCACGATCACGCCGCCGAGCGAGGCGACCATGCCGACCGCCATATCGAACGCGCCCGTCAGCAGGCACACGCTCTCCGCGATGCCGATGAGTCCCAGCGGCACAGCCGCCGCCAGCAGCGCGACCAGATTCGCGGGCTTCAGGAAATACGGAGACCGGATCCCGAAGAACGCCATGACAACGATCAGCGCAGCCAGAACGATGATATTCTGCCGCGTGTCGCGGTTGATCCCTTTTCTAAGGTTTATTTTAGCATTAGACATATTGACTCTCCCTCTTGCAGGTCTTGCGGTTAAGACGAGAACGCGTAGCGGATGACGTCGTCCTCTTGCAGATTTTCGTTCTGAAGCTCCGCCGTGATGCGCCCTTCGCACATGACGAGGATGCGGTCGCTGACGCCGATGATCTCCGGCAGCTCGGAGGAGACCATGATGATCGCCTTGCCCTCCGAGGCGAGCTGATGCAGCGCCCGGTAGACCTCCGCCTTTGCGCCCACGTCGATGCCGCGCGTCGGCTCGTCCACGATGAGCACGTCGCAGTCCGCCATGACCCATTTTGCCAGAACGACCTTCTGCTGGTTGCCGCCGGACAGACCGCCCGCGTTCATATCATAGCCGGTCGCCTTCACGCGGAAGATCTGCATACCCTTGGTGGCGTATTCCTTTTCTTTGCGCATACTCAGGTTGTGCAGCCCGTCCATGATCGCCTTGAAGTTCGTCATGCTGAGATTCCATTTCAGGGAGTTTTCCAGCAGCAGACCCTCCTCGCGGCGGTTTTCGGTCACCAGACCGATGCCCGCGCGGATCGCCTGCCCCGGCGTTTTGATCGTGACCTTTTTGCCCAGCACCTCGACCTCGCCGGAGTCCTTGTGGTCAGCGCCGAACAGTCCGCGCACAAACTCCGTCCGCCCCGCGCCGACCAGTCCGTACAGCCCGAGGATCTCGCCCTTATGGACCTCCAGATTGATGTCCTGATAGAATTTTCCGTGGCTGAAGTTCGTTGCGCGCAGCGCGACCTCCTCCTGCACGTCCGAATGATCGCGGTCGCCGAAGAGGTTGACGTCACGGCCGATCATCATGGAGACCAGTTCGTCGTTCGTCGTGTCCTTCACCGCGCGCGTGCCGACATAGCTGCCGTCACGGAAGATCGAGACCTCGTCGCACAGCTCAAAAATTTCCTTCATTCTGTGGCTGACGTAGACGATCGCGATGCCGCGCGAGCGCAGGTCGCGGATGAGGGAGAACAGGATCTCCACCTCGCTGTCCGACAGGGAGGACGTCGGCTCGTCAAACGCGATCACGCGCAGATTATCGCTCGTGAACGCACGCATGATCTCGATGAGCTGCCACGCACCCATGCCGAGATCGCCCGCCTTGGTGCGGACATTGAGCTTTTCGCCCGGCTTGCCGAGCATGGATTTGACTTCATTCGCGCGGCGGTACATCGTTTTCCAGTCGATCGTGCCCGCCTTGGTGCGCGGCTGGTTGCCAAGGAAGATATTTTCCGCCACGCTCAGCTCGCGCAGCATCTGCATTTCCTGCGGCACAACATGGATGCCGTATTTTCTCGCCGTTTCGACGTTATTGACTTCGATTTCTTTTCCGTCCAGATAAATTTGCCCGGAGTCCTTGATGTAAAGACCCGTGATGATCTTGAGGAGCGTGGATTTGCCCGCGCCGTTCTCGCCGCAAAGCGCATGGACCTTGCCCGGCTTGAGTGAAATTTCAACGCCGTTGAGCACGCGGTTGCCATAGAAGGATTTTACAATGTTTTCAGCTCTTAAAATAATTTCTTCGCTCATAATTTACCCCGCAGTTCGTGCCGCCCTCGCGGCGGTCTGTGATCTGTTCAGCCCGCCGCGAGGGCGGGGGTGTCTCTCTTAGAAAGTGGGGCGGTCCCGCAAGACCGCCCCACGGTGGGTGCTCAGTTGTCTCTCCATGTAACCGATAATGAAATCGGCAAGCGTTGTCAGCGAGAGATTTTGTTGCAAATGAAAGTTTGGAAAACGCAGGAATACTGTATGTATTTCAAGTTTTTCAAACTGCACAGTTGCAGCAAAAGATCCGCTGAGAACCGCAGACGATTTTATTAGCGGTTACTTCCATGCTGGTTTTCAATTAGCTGGCGTAGACGTCGTTGTAGAACTGCTGCACAGTGTCCTTATCAACCACGTTCAGAGCGTAGCCGGTGAAGCCGGGGATCGGCGTGCCGTTCTCGACCAGATCGATGATAATCTCGCCCATGCCGACGCCGGACGGAGCGGAGGCAAGACCCACGCCGAAGCAGCAGTCAGCAACTTCCTCGTCCTGGAGCATCAGCTCGACCGGGTTCGGGGTGGAGATGCAGTCCGCGATGATCGTGTTCTTCAGATCGACACCCGCTTCACGGAAGAGGGTGACGGTCGGGACGATGGAGTCCGCGCCGCCTGCGGAGATGAGCCACTTGTCAACGCTGGAGACGTTCGCCTGCAGCGTGGAGGAGAACTTCGCGATGACTTCGTCAGACAGAGAGCCGCCGCAGTCCAGCCACACAACGCGGTCGTCGGGGATGTCGGGATAGGCTTCCTTGATGGCGTCGTAGAACGCGACGTTTCTCAGATGGATGGACTCAACAGCGGGACTGTCCTGGATGACGAAGTAGAAGTTGCTGTAATCGTCCTTCACATCGTCCATGAAGCCTCTTTCTTCCATCTTCTTCGCGACGTGCTCGCCGAGACCATGGTGCAGGAAGTAGTCGTCCAGACCATAGTGCGGGGAGTAGAAGCCATAAGCGTCAGCGCCGGGATCGTCCGTGGTCAGGTAGGCGATGCCGGCTTCCTGCAGCATGGCAACAGCGTCGGGCAGCAGCGCGGTGTTGACCGGGGTCATGACGACCGCGTCAAAGTCCTGGTTGATGATGTTCTGGATACCGTCGAGCCATGCCTGCTCGTCGGAGTTGGCGTCGATGTAGAGGTACTCATAGCCGGCAGCCTTCACGGTGTCGCCCAGGGAGTTCGCCTTCGGCGTGAACCATGCGCCGGAGAACTTGCAGACGAACGCGACCTTCACAACGCCGTCAGCCTTGAAATCCTTGTAGTTGGGATAGTTGCTGTAGTACCAGGTGTTGGTGGAGTCGCTGTACTCATAGCCGGTCAGAGGATCGGAAGCGAGCGTGCCAGCCTCGCGGGCTGCCTCAGCGTCCTCTTCACTCAGAGCCTCGCCCGTAGCGGCGGGAACTTCCGCAGCGGAAGCGTCAGAAGAGACGGTGTTGTCAGTTGCGGCGGGTGTCTCGGTTGCGGGGGAGTCCGTTGCGGCGGTCTTTTCATCGGAAGCACAGGCAACCAGCGCGAAAACCATCAGAACCGCAAGCAGAAGCGCGATCAGCTTTTTCATGGGTTTTCCTCCTTAATATTTTCTCCGGGATCATCCTCGGAACTCAGGACGTGCAGCGCCGTTTCCTGAATGTCTAAAGTATAACAGCTTTTAGCTGAATTAACAATCGTGCAGGCATCCAAAAACAGGAGGCATATTTTGTGAAATTTGTTAATTTCATATTAAATTCGTTTAGTTTTTCATAATTTCGTTGTATTCACGGACATTTTCAAACAAATTCATCCGTATTTTCGTGTGATCGTACAATTTTCAGAACTAAATATTTCAACTGAATATTGAAATTTGCTAAAAAGTATTGTATGCTGTAGTCACATGGGGGACATTGCGCCCCTGTGGCGGAACTGCATCAGGAAGGAGCTTCCACCATGCCCAAAATCACGAACCGGGACATCGCGCTGCGCGCCGGTGTCTCCCCCGCCGCGGTCTCCATGGCGATCCACGGAAGAAAAGGGGTCTCGGAGGCGACCCGCGCGCACATATTGAATATTGTGCGCGAAATGAACTATACACCCCCCACGCGCGCACACAGCGTGCGGTTAAAAACGATCGTGCTGCTCATCGGCGACCCCGCCGAGCCGCTGCTGCCGCCGGTCATCAAGGCGTTGCTGCGGCTGGCGCAGGAAAACGGCAGCGAGCTGCGCGTGCTGCCGCAGCATCAATTGCTCGAAAACCCGGCGGAGCTACTGAGCAGCTGTAGTCTGCTCGTTACCTTTGACGGTCTGGAGCGTACCGTGCTCGACGAGCTCGCACCGCTCGTGCCGCAGGTCTTGATCGTGGACGGCAATTTCTCCCGCAAGCCGTTCTGGAACATCCGCATCGACTATTCCGGCGCGGTCTACGCGCTCACGCGCCGTCTGGCGGAGATGGGGCATCGCAGCATCATCTATCTCAACGCCGACCTGCAGGCGTCTAAAAACCTGTTCTGTTTCAGCGGTTTTCAGAAGCTGATCCTGGAAATGCACCTGCCGCTCAACCCGGCGCAGATCATCATGGATCTTCAGCGCGACCCGCATATCTGGTCGCACATCCCGGATATTATCCGCAACTTTAATATTTCCGCCATTATCTGTACATCCGACCGCGCGGCGGTCGAGGTCGTCAACCGCCTGCGCGCGTTTGACATCCGCGTGCCGGAGGATGTGTCCGTCGCCGCCGTGTCCGACGGCGTCTGCCCGGAGCACCCGAATTTTTCTTTTATGCACGTCGGGCTCAACTACTCCGCCATCGAGGAGGAGCTGCGGCGGCTCATCGTGCACACCGTCCCGTCGGACGAGCACGTCGACGTGCTCATCCCATATACCCCGGTCCGTGACGGTATCAGCACCGCCGCGCCGAAGTTCAATCCCGCGCAGAAAAAGCTGGTCATCATGCTCTACCTCAAAAACCACCCGTCGCTGCGCATCGTGCGCGCAGGCTTTTTGAACATGATCCAGCAGATGGGCTATCAGGCGGAGGTTGCCGGCATCGAGAGCGACGATTACAGCGAATACTTCAAGGCGATCCGCGAGCTGGCGAATGACAAGATCGACGGGCTCATCTCATGGCTTGCCGAGCCGGGGGCGTTCGACTGCTTTACGCAGCGCGGCATCCCGGTCGTCACGCTGCACGGCGTCACGCGCGAAATGGAAGGCTTCGGCGAGCAGGCGCGCATCGCCGAGGACCCCGCGAAGATCGCCGCCGAGGTGGCGCAGTTCTTCACCGCGCGTCTGCATGACCGCACCGGCGTTCTGGCAGTCTCGCAGAGCAGCGACAATATGCTCGAATCGTCCATCACGCGCGAACTCATCGCGCAGATGCGCGAAAAATGCCCGAATGTCACCGTCCGCAACGAGTTTGACTTTGTGCAGACGGACCGCACCGATATGCTGACCGAGTATATCTGCAATATGCCGGATCTTGTCGGCGCGTTCACCACGGCGGGCTTCTCCTGCGTCAACTGGGCGGCGGCGATCCGCGCTGCCGGACGCGACGATCTGGTCCTCGTCGGCACAGACTACAGCGAAGAAAGCATCCGTCTCGTTGAACGGGGCGAGCTGGACGCGTTCGTGGCGCAGCCGCTGTATGAGGAGGGGCAGATGGGCGTGATCGCCATGGACGCGATCCTGCGCGGCAACCAGTTTCCCTTCTTCCGTTCCCTCGACGCGCCGCTCGTCACAAAAGAAAACCTCGAAAAATACCGCAGACTGCTGCAAGAGGTCAATAACTGGTACGCATAACGCAGCAAAAATACCCGCAGGTTTTGAACCTGCGGGTATTTTCTGACTATTTACTTGCGGAGCTTGTTGTCCACATCCTCTTTGAGAATGGCGGTGAAGGCGTCGATGCTCATTGCGCCCAGGTCGCCCTCGGCGCGGTGGCGCGGGGAGACGGTGTTGTTTTCGATGTCGCGGTCGCCCACGATCAGCATATACGGCACTTTTTCAAGCTGCGCCTCGCGGATCTTCTTGCCGATCTTCTCGTTGCGCGCGTCCACCTCCACGCGGTAGCCCTGTGCGTCGAGCTGCGCGGAGAGCTTGGCGGCGTAGTCGTTCGCGCGGTCGGTCACGGGCAGGATCTTGACCTGCACCGGGCTGAGCCACGTCGGGAACGCGCCGGCAAAGTGCTCGGTAATGACGCCGATGAAGCGCTCGATCGATCCGAGGACCACGCGGTGGATCATCACCGGGCGATGCTTCTGCCCGTCCTCGCCGATATACTCGAGCTCAAAGCGCTCAGGAAGCTGCATATCGAGCTGGATCGTGCCGCACTGCCAGGTGCGTCCCAGCGAGTCCGCCAGATGGAAGTCGAGCTTCGGACCGTAGAACGCGCCGTCACCGGCGTTGACGATATACTCCTTGCCCATCTCGGTGATGGCGGCGGCAAGCGTCTCCTCGGCAAAGCGCCAGTCCTTCTCGTCGCCGATGTGATCGTCCGGCATGGTGGACAGCTCGATCTGATACGTCAGACCGAACGTGGAATAGACCTCGTCAAACAGCTTCACGACGTTCTTGATCTCGTCCTTCATCTGATCCCAGGTCATGAAGATATGCGCGTCGTCCTGCGTGAAGCAGCGCACGCGGAACAGACCGTGCAGCGCGCCGGACAGCTCGTGCCGGTGCACCAGACCCAGCTCGCCCACGCGCAGCGGCAGGTCGCGGTAGGAATGCGGCTCGCTGGCGTACACGATCATGCCGCCCGGGCAGTTCATGGGCTTGACGGCATAGTCCTCGCCGTCGATGACGGTGGTGTACATATTCTGCTTGTAATGATCCCAGTGACCCGAACGCTCCCACAGGCGGCGGTTCAGGATCATCGGCGTGGATATTTCCACATAGCCGTAGCGCTTATGCACCTGACGCCAGTAGTCGATCAGGGTGTTTTTGAGCACCATGCCCTTCGGCAGGAAGAACGGGAAGCCCGGGCCTTCCTCCGTCAGCATGAACAGCCCCAGCTCCTTGCCGAGCTTGCGGTGATCGCGCTTTTTCGCCTCTTCGATGCGCGCCAGATACTCGTCCAGCTCTTCCTTCTTCGGGAAGGCGACGCCGTAGATACGCTGGAGCGTCTCGCGGTTGGAATCGCCGCGCCAGTAGGCGGCGTTGCAGGCGGTGAGCTTGATGGCGTTGCC
>CALACZ010000081.1 GCA_937890735.1 uncultured Bacillota bacterium | reverse complement strand
GCCATTTTGGCAAGCAGCTTGTTGCACGAAATGCCGATGTTCACCGTAAAGCCCAGCTCGCGCCGGATGCGGTCTTTTAACTGCTCCGCCGCCAGCACCGGCGGGCCGAACAGCCCCGCCGTGCCGGTCATATCCATCCACGCCTCGTCGATGGAGAACTGCTCCACCAGCGGCGAATACTCCCGCAGCAGCGCCATCAGGCTGCGCGACGCGCTCACATACAGCTCATAATCCGGCTCGGCGATCACGAGCCCCGGGCACTTTTCCATCGCCATGCCCAGCGGCTCGCCGGTGCGCACGCCGTATTTTTTCGCCGGGATGCTCTTGGCAAGAATGATGCTGTGCCGCGAGGACTTGTCCCCCGCGATGACCGACGGCACATCGCGCAGATCCAGCGCCTCGCCGAGGTGGCGCACGCGGTATGCCGCTGTCCATGACAGGAACGCACTGTTGACGTCGATATGAAACACCACTTTATTTTCCATCAGTAGATCTCCCGCAGCAGCGCCCAGCGGTGCGTGTGGACGGTGTATTTCAGCTCATACAGCTTCTCCCGCCCGTCGAGCACCGCGCGGCAGACAAAGAAAAACGCCTCAATGCCCACATAGCCGCTCTCGCGGCAGTCGAGCACCTCGCGCACCTGCACCGTATGCAGCGCGTGCGCCGCGTCCTCAAATCGGAAGCGCAGCGGCTGCATCGCGCCGTTTGCGTCGCAGCATGCGATCACCTGCACGGGTAAATTGGCGGCAGCCATGCGGTGCGCCTCCTTTCCGAACGTTTTTTCGTGGAATGTTTGTTTTATTATAACCGATGCGCGTGGATTTTGCAAGCCATTTCATAATTTACCACATGATCTCTTGACAGCCGTGCTATAATAGAATCCCAAGGTGTATCGGAGGGAGGTGGGCGTATGGCTGCGGAAGAGCGCCGGATCATGGCAAAAAACCAGAAGGCGCGGCATGAATATTTCATCGAGGAGACGTTTGAAGCCGGCATCGAGCTATTCGGGACGGAGGTCAAATCCATCCGTGCCGGCACGCTGAGCCTCAAGGAGGCGTGGTGTCAGATCAAAGACGGTGAGCTGATCCTCCGCCAGATGCACATCGCGCCCTACGAGCAGGGCAATATCTTCAACAAAGACCCCCTGCGCCCGCGCCGCCTTCTCATGCACAAGCGCGAGATCGCGCGGCTGTTCGGCAAGGTCAAGCAGGACGGCTACGCGCTCATCCCGCTCGCGGTCTACTTCAAGGGCTCGCTCGTGAAGGTGGAGATCGCGCTGGCAAAGGGCAAAAAGCTGTATGACAAACGCGAGGACGCGGCAAAGAAAGACGCCAAGCGCCAGATCGACCGCGCCATGAAGCAGCATTAAAGAAGCACACACGATAAAGGAGCACACACAATGGAAAATCCCATTATGACCCTCACCATGGAAAACGGCGGCAAGATCGTCGCTGAGCTGTACCCCGAAAAGGCGCCGCAGTCCGTGCGCAATTTCATCTCCCTTGCCAACAAGGGCTTTTACGACGGGCTGATCTTCCACCGCGTCATCTCCGGCTTTATGATCCAGGGCGGCTGCCCCGACGGCACGGGCATGGGCGGTCCGGGCTACTGCATCAAGGGCGAGTTCAAGCTCAACGGCGTGAAGAATAACCTCTCGCACAAGCGGGGCGTTCTGTCCATGGCGCGCGCGCAGGCGGCGAACTCCGCCGGCAGCCAGTTCTTCATCATGCACGCCGACGGCGAGTTCCTCGACGGGCAGTACGCCGCCTTCGGCAAAGTGCTCGAGGGCATGGACGTGGTCGACAAGATCGCCGCCGTCAAGACGAACGGGCAGGATCGCCCGCTGGACGAGCAGAAGATCGCCACCATCCGCGTGGACACGAAGGGCGAGGAGTACCCCGAGCCGGATAAGCTCCCCGACCCGTATCATCGGTAAGTTTTGCATCCCTGTCCCCCCCACGCGGGGGACAGGGGCTGTGCGGGATTTTTAATATGTGACACAGTCACATATTAAAAATCTCTTCTCCCCAAGGCTGGAAGGACTGTTTTGATATGTGATGCAATCACATATTAAATATATATTATCTGGGGCTGTACTGGTTTCGACGGGGGCAGTGCGGCAGGATAAGCGGGCGGAGGTGTCTGACCTCCTTAAACCGGGCAATTTTTCTAAAATTAACTGACAACAATACTGTTGCTCTGGCTGCCTGATTAGGCGCCCATCCTCCCCGGAAGGACCACGAGCCGGGCTAGGGTGTGATCTGA
>CALACZ010000080.1 GCA_937890735.1 uncultured Bacillota bacterium | reverse complement strand
ATAAGGAAAGTGGTAATGACTGCTACGAGCAGAGTGATAACAGCGGAAACAACATATAAACGACCCACAGCTTGTTTTGTGCTGCCCAGCCGATCGCCCTGTTGACGTTTGTGATGATCTCCCGATAGTTTTTCGTGATGTCATTTTGCAGGTCGATCACGACCAATGCGCTGTTTTTCATACCATTTCCTCCTGTGCCGCAGATATTGCGCCGATATATGTATAACATACGTTATATAACGATAATTATATATAGGCAGATACAAATTGTCAAACCGCCTGAAGCAAAATAGCGCCCGCCCCAAATATGGAGCGGGCGGGAGCTTTATGCGTTTGCGAGTTTTTTGAGATTGCTCAGGCGGTCGAGGGCGGCGTTCAGGGTCTCATCCTTTTTGGCGAAGTGCAGGCGGACGATGTGATTGACGTCCTCCTGGAAGAACGAGCTGCCCGGCACGCAGGCAACGCCGACCTTCTGCGCCATCTCCAGGCAGAAGTCCACGTCGGACTGCCCCTTTTTCATGTAGGGCGCGATGTCGGCAAGGACGAAGTATGTGCCCTCCGGGTCGGTGAAGGGGATGCCGAGTGAGCACATCCCGCCGGTGAACAGCTCCTTCATATGCGCATAATGCGCGGCAAACTCTTTGTAGTAGCTGTCCGGGAAGTCGAGCCCCACGACGGCAGCCTCCATGAGCGGCGCGGCAGCGCCGACGGTGTTGAAGTCATGGTACTGCTTGATGCGGTCCATGATGGGCTGCGGCGCGATGGCATAGCCCAGCCGCCAGCCGGTGACGGAGTACGTCTTGGACAGCGAGGAGCAGCTCACGGTGCGCTCCCACATTCCGGGCAGGCTGTTCATGTAGGTGTGCTTGTGCCCCTCATAGACGATATGCTCGTACACCTCGTCCATGATGCAGTAGACGTCGTAGCGGATGCACAGGTCGGCGATCAGGCGCAGCTCGTCATAGGTAAAGACCTTGCCGCTGGGGTTCGACGGATTGCAGATGAGGATCGCCTTGGGATGCTGACGGAACGCGTCCTCCAGCTGTTCGGGGTCAAACTGGAACGTGGGCGGAACGAGCGGGATGAACACGGGCTCGCAATCGACCATGAGCGTCTGCGCGCGGTAGTTTTCAAAGTACGGCGAGAACATGACGACCTTGTCGCCGGGATTTGTGAGGGCAAAAAGCGTATCGACCATCGCCTCGGTCGAGCCGATGGTGACGACCATGTCCGTCTCGGGATCGAGCGTGCGCCCCATAAAACGCCCGCATTTGCGCGCGAGTGCCTGCCGGAAGTTGGGCGCGCCCATGGTGATGGGATACTGGTGCGGACCGATGGGGCTCAGCTCCGCCAGACGGTCGGTCATCGCTTTCGGCGGATCAAAGTCAGGGAAGCCCTGCGCGAGATTGATCGCGCCGCACGACAGGCTGACGCGCGTCATCCGGCGGATCACAGAATCGGTAAAATGCTGGTTGCGGCGGCTCATTTGCTGCATACAGATCGCCCCTTTTGAATTTTGTTGGGGATACTTTAACGCTTTTAGGCGATAAAGTCAATCGTCAAAAACTACAAAAATCCATACCACAAACACAAGTGTCTACAGCATGGCGCTACCATCCAGGCAGGCTTCCAAGGTGATGCCCGCAAGCGGGGTATAATCCTGCGCCGGGAGGCGGCTGGCGTAGCGGGGGAGGAGCGTATCCGGTGCGGCGATGAGCGCGAGCTTCTGCGCGCGCGGGAGGGATTTGATGAGCGCCTCCAGTGAGGCAGCGCTGCTGCGCGTCTCGGTGCGCCAGACCGCCTCCAGCGCCGTGACCGGGCGGCTGCGCGTATACTTGGCGCAGGCGGCGGTGCGCGCAGAATGCTCGCGCATCCGGCGGCAGAGGTATTTTGCAAGCCCGGTATAGAGACTGCCGTCGCGGCAGCGGACGATATAGACGTAATACATTACGAAAGCCGCGCTGCGAGCGCGTTTGCGATTGCGGCAAAGGCGGGAATATCCAGCGTCTCGCCGCGCACGGCGGGCGCAAAGCCGCACGCCTCGAGGAGCGCCGCGAGCTCCGCCTTGGAAAGCTCGGAGAATCCCGCCGAAAGTGCGTTGAGGAGCGTTTTGCGCCGCTGGGCAAAGCTCGCGCGCACGACGCGGAAAAAGAGCGTTTCGTCCGCGACCTCGCACGGCGGCGCGCTGCGCGCGGGCAGCGTCAGCACGGCGGACGTGACTTTGGGCTGCGGGATAAAGCACGACGGCGGCACGTCAAACAACAGCCGCGGCTCGGCGTAATACTGGCAGAACACCGAAAACGCGCCGTATTCGCTCTTGCCCGCCGGGGCGCAGATGCGCTGCGCGACCTCCTTCTGCACCATGACGGTGACGGAGGAGAAACTGCGGCTCTCCAGCAGCGCGGCGAGGATGGGCGTGGTGATGTAGTAGGGGAGGTTGGCGCACGCCATCGGGCGCAGTCCCGCAAATTCTTCCCGCACCAGCGCCGGAATATCTGTTTTGAGGACGTCGCGGAACAGGATCTCCAGATTCTCGCAACCCGCCATCGTCTCCGCCAGCAGCGGCTGGAGAGACGTATCGACCTCGACCGCTACGACCTTGCCCGCGCGGCGGCAGAGCTGCTTTGTGAGCGGACCAATGCCCGGTCCGACCTCGAGCACGCCGCAGCCTTCGTCCACGCCGGCTTCCTCCGCGATGCGTTCGGGCACCCACGCGGCGGTGAGGAAATTCTGCCCCTTTGCCTTGGAAAAATGGAAGCCGTGCCGCGCGAGCAAGGCTTTGATTTCGGTAATGTTACAAAGATCCATAAAAAATCCGCCTTTCATCTGCTATTCTAGCAGATGAAAGGCGGATTTTCAATCCAAAGCTCAGTTTGTTTCCGACGCGCTGACGTAAACGCTCACGGGCTGCGCGCCCCACTGCATACATTCGTCGTAGGAATCCGCGCCCTTGTAGATGTCAATGACATAGGGATGCGCCATCATGTTAGAGCCGGTGTCCTCGGCGTAGTAGTCGCCGACGAGCGTGCCATCCTGCAAAAACAGCCAGACGTGCGTGCCGTAGGGGATCATCGCCGGGTTCACGGCGAGCGTGCGGTCTACGGTGGTGTATGTACCTGTGGCGGTCGTGCCGGTCGTGCAGTAGGCGGTGGCGGTGAAGTAGTCGATCAGCACCAGATCGTCGGGCACGGCGGGCTCAGCGGCTTCTGCCGCAGCCTCCGCTTCTGCCGCCTCCGCCTCGGCATCGGCTGCCATCTGCCGCAGATCCTCATCTGAAATGGGCAGCGGCTGCGCGGGCTGCGCCAGGACGGTCGCGGGGAAGGTCGTCTCTTCCTGCGCCGCAAGCAGCTCGACCTCCATAGAGGGCGCGGCGGCGGTCGTTTCCACGGCAGCCGGAGCGGGCGCGGCAGTGACCTGCTCCACGGCAGGCTGCGTGCCGACGGCGGCGACGCTGCTGAATACGATGCAGATGCACAGCAGAGCGGTGGTGGCGGCAGCCGGAAGAAGCGGTCGGATCTTTCGATAGGACTTCATGATCGGGAAGCCTCCTTTCTCGGATACAGTAGCCGACGAGGTCGGTTACAAATGTGTTACAGTTATATGCAAAACATCACATGATATGAATTATAACTATTTTGCGTGAAAAGTCAAGAACTTTATGATAGAACACGAAATTGCGACAACTTTTGCGAAAAATTCAAAATTTTTGAGCGCGTAAAAAGGAACAAATCTGGCGGATAATGTAATATTTTATCGAATAAAACGGAACAAAAAATAACAAAATAGTTAAAAATAAATTTCATCACTTCAAAATTGACAGAATCGCCTCCGCGTGGTATAGTAGGGGCGATAAAAGCGCTGAAAAAGACACGCTTCCGCACCCGCAGCGCCGCAGAGAGGGCTTTGCCTGGTGAAAAAAGCCCGACGTCTGCCGCGGAAGTACCCCTTTTGAGCTGCGCCGCTGAAATGACGAGTAAGCGGCGACGGGTTCTCCCGTTACCGAGATCACGAGCGACGGAATGTTTCCGTAAGCAGGGTGGAACCGTGGAGCTTTCTGCTTCACCCCTGAACTTTTCGGGGGTGGAGCAGTTTTGTTTTGCCCCAAATCAACAAGGAGGCAATGTAAATGTCTGAAAACAACGAATTTTCCTTTGAAAACGAGCAGTATCGCCGCACCTACTGGCACACCTGCTCCCACGTTCTGGCGCAGGCGGTCAAGCGTCTGCACCCGGAGGTCAAGCTCGCCATCGGCCCGTCGATCGACAACGGCTTCTATTATGACTTTGACGCGCCGTTTGCCTTTACGCCGGAGATCA
>CALACZ010000079.1 GCA_937890735.1 uncultured Bacillota bacterium | reverse complement strand
CCGCTGTTTGTCATCATCAATTCCTACACCACGGGGCTTGCACCCTCGGTGCTGGGCTACATTCTCGATACGCTTATCACCAAGAAGCACGGCGGCGGCACCGAATGCGGCGAGCTGGGGCTTCCCGTGCGCGATTCCGGCTTGGTGCTGCCGTGCGGCAGTACGGGTCGGTGGGTCAGATAAATGGAACTTAGAAGCGAACAAAATTCAAATTCCGCCATCCGCGTGGAGCATCTGCGCTACAGCTATCCCGCCGCCGAGGGGCAGACGGAGCACGTCGTGTTTGACAATCTCGACCTCACGATCGAGCAGGGGAGCTTTGTGGCGGTGCTGGGGCACAACGGGTGCGGAAAATCCACGCTCGCCAAGCATTTTAACGCGATCCTGCTGCCGCAGGGCGGCAGCGTGCACGTCTGGGGCATGGATACAAAGAATGAGGCGCTACTGCTGGAGATTCGGCGGTGCGTCGGCATGGTGTTTCAGAACCCGGATAACCAGATCGTCTCGAACGTGGTCGAGGAGGATGTGGCGTTCGCGCCGGAAAACCTCGGCGTAGCGCCGGACGAAATTCGCCGCCGCGTCGATGAGGCGCTGCGGCAGGTGGGGATGTATGACTACCGCGCCTATGCGCCGCACCTGCTCTCCGGCGGGCAGAAGCAGCGTGTCGCCATCGCGGGCGTGATCGCCATGCGCCCGAAGTGCATCGTGCTCGACGAGCCGACGGCGATGCTCGATCCGCAGGGCAGGCGCGAGGTCATCGACACCATCGAGCGCCTGAGCCGCGAACAGGGCATCACGATCGTGCTCATCACGCACCATATGAAGGAGGCGGCGCGCGCGCAGCGTGTGATCGCCATGCGCGAGGGCAAAATTCTCGCCGACGGCACGCCGGACGAGGTGTTCTCCCAGGTCGAGCTGTTGCGCAGCGCGGGGCTCGCCGTGCCGGAGACGACGGAGCTTTTATACACGCTCAATGAAGCGGGCTGTGATTTTCCGCTCGGCGCGTACAGCGCGGAAGCGTGCGCCGGACTTTTGCTGGACTATATCCGTGACCTTCGACGGTAGATACGATCCCCATCGGGAGGACAAACGACTTGAATCCGATTTTAGAGCTACAAAACCTTTCACACCTGTACAGCGCCGGGACGCCCTTTGAGCACGTCGCTTTGCAGGATGTGAACCTGAAAATAGAGCGCGGCGAATTTCTGGGGCTGATCGGGCACACCGGTTCGGGCAAGTCCACGCTCATCCAGCACCTCAACGGGCTGCTTCAGCCGACATCCGGGCGCGTGCTGTTTGACGGCGAGGATATTTGGAAGGATAAAAAATTCACGCGGCAGGTGCGCTTTCGCGTGGGACTGGTGTTTCAGTACCCCGAGGCACAGCTTTTTGAAGAGACAGCGTACCGCGATATTGCATTCGGACCGAAAAATATGGGTCTCGGCGAGGACGAAATTCACGAACGCGTGCTGCGCGCGGCAGGCTTTGTGGGTATTTCGCAGGCGGAGCTGGAGCGCTCGCCGTTTGACCTGTCCGGCGGGCAGAAGCGGCGCGTCGCCATCGCGGGCGTGATCGCCATGCAGCCCGACGTGCTCATTCTCGATGAGCCGACGGCGGGGCTCGACCCGGCGGGGCGCGAGAGCATTTTGCAGAACATCCGCGACTATCAGGCGGCGCAGAACGCCACCGTCATTATGGTCAGCCACTCCATGGAGGAGGTCGCGGCGAACGTGAGCCGCCTGATCGTCATGAACGGCGGGCACGTTGCCATGACCGGCACGCCGCAGGAGGTATTCCGGCACGCGCAGGAGCTGGAGCGCATCGGGCTGGACGTGCCGGAGCTGACGCGCGTCTTTCTGGAGCTGCGGCGGCGCGGCTTGGACGTGCCCACGGCGGTCTTTACGCCGCAGCAGGCGGCGCAGGTCATTTTGCAGCTCCGGCAGGGAGGTGCGCGCCATGCTTAAAGACGTCACGCTCGGGCAGTTTTTCCCGGGAAATACGGTCATCCACCGGCTCGACCCGCGCACAAAGCTCATCTGGACGGTCCTCTACATCGTCGCGCTGTTTCTGGCAAAGGGCGCGGCGGGCTACGGCATGATGCTCATCGTGCTGCTGGCGGTCATCGCCGCCTCGCGCATCCGGCTGTCTGTCATTCTCAAGAGCCTCAAGCCGCTGCTGCTGGTCATCATCCTCACGGCGGTCCTCAACCTGTTTTACACCAGCGGCGAGACGCTCGTCTCGTTCTGGATCTTCCGCATTACGCGCGAGGGCATCCGCAGCGCGATCTTTATGGTGCTGCGCATCTCCATGCTGGTGACGGGAACATTTATGTTAACCTACACGACCTCGCCCATCGCGCTCACCGACGCGCTGGAAAACCTGTTCGGGCCGCTCAAGAAGCTCCATGTGCCGGTGCACGAGCTTGCGATGATGATGTGCATTGCGCTGCGCTTTATCCCCACGCTCATTGAGGAGACCGACAAGATCATCGCCGCGCAGAAGGCGCGCGGCGCGGACTTTGAATCCGGCAACCTCCTCGCGCGCGCCAAGGCGATGGTGCCCATTCTTGTGCCGCTGTTTATCAGCGCCTTCCGCCGCGCCGACGAGCTGGCAACGGCAATGGAGTGCCGCTGCTACCACGGCGGCGAGGGGCGCACGCGGCTGCACCAGCTCCGCTATGCGCGGCGCGACGTGCTCGCGCTGGGGCTTGGCACAGTGGTGCTCGCGGCGGCGATCGTCCTGCGAAATTACGGACTTTAACGAACATTTAAGGAACAATTACTATGCGGAACATTGCACTCGTTCTCAAGTACATCGGCACGGCGTACCACGGCTGGCAGGTGCAGAAGCGCGATGTGAGCGTCGGGCAGACGCTCGAGCGCGCGGCGCAGATGGTCGTGGGTCACCGCGTGCATATGACCGGCTGCGGGCGCACCGACGCGGGTGTGCACGCGCGCTGCTATGTGGCAAATTTCCGCACCGATGCCCGCATCCCGACCGACCGGCTGCCGTATGCGCTCAACACGCACCTGCCGGACGATATTGCGGTCATGCGCGCGATGGACGTGCCCGACAGCTTCAACGCCATCGGCTCGTGCGTGCGCAAGGAATATACCTATCAGATATACAATTCGCCGCTGCGCGACCCGTTTTATGTTAACCGCGCATGGCTGTATCCCAAGCGCCTGGATGAGACGGTCATGCGCCGCGCGGCGCAGCAGTTCGTCGGCGAGCACGATTTTGCCGCCGTGCGCTCGGTCGGCACGGATGTGAAGAGCACCGTCCGGCACGTCTATTACTACGATGTGGAGCGCGAGGGGGATATGATCTATTTGCGCGTGTGCGCCAACGGCTTTCTTTACAACATGGCGCGCGCCATGGCGGGCACGCTCGTCTGGGCGGCGGAGGGCAAGATCGACCCGGACGCCATCGGCGAGCTGCTCGCGCGCGGCGACCGCACCGCGGCAGGTCCGACCGTGCCGCCGGGAGGGCTGTATATGACAAAGCTCTGGTATGAGGACGGGGAGGTCAGCTTCCATGTCGGATAACGTATCCCGCATGCACACGCCGCAGGGCAAAAAGCTCCTGCGCCGCATTCTGCTCTTTTCGCTCATTCTGCTGCTGGTGCTGGGCGGCTGCGCGCTGTATATCTTCCGAGACAGCCTCAACACCGACGCGCTGCGGCGCTATTTTAAGTACCTGAACGTCACCGAAACGAGCCACACCGGGCACTTTTCGTTTGACGCGCACAGCGGCAACCGCTATGCGGGACTCGGCGACGGGCTGGCGCTGGCGTCGGTCTCGGGCGTGACGGTGTTTGACGCGAACGGCGCGGAGCAGGCGTCGCTGCAAATGCAGATGAGCCTGCCGGAGCTGCGCGTGGGCAAGGATGCCGCGCTCTGCTTTGACGCGGGCGGGACGAGCCTGTGCGCCGTCAGCCGCCGCAAGGGGACGATCTTGCAGATCACAAGCGAGCGCGCCATTCTGGACGCGGATATTTCCGCCGACGACTGCGTGTGCTACTCCACGTCGGAGAGCGGCTACCGTTCGGTGCTCTATGTCTATAACGCCGCGGGCGCGAAAACGTACCGCTGGCTGTCGTCCAGCCGCTATCTGCCGGTCTGCACCGTCAGCACGGGGGCAAAGTATCTCGCGGCGGTCGCATACGGGCAGCAGGAGGGAATGTTCCAGAGCAGCGTGGTGCTGTTTGACACCGCGCAGGATGAGCCGCTGCACGAGCTCCCGCTCGGCGACGAGCTGATCTTTGACCTCGAATTTCTCTCCGACGATACGCTGCTCGCCATCGGCGAGCAGACCGCGAGCTGGCTGAAGCTCGACGGCACGCTGCTCGGGCGCTATTCCTACGCCGACTCCTATCTCAAGGATTTTGACGACGGCGGCAGCGGATTTTTGACGCTCTGCCTGAATATGTATAAGGCGGGCAGCCGCTACTCGGTCGTGACGCTCGGCACGGACGGGACGGAAAAGGGCAGTCTGTTCATCGGCGAGGAAATTCTCGATCTTTCCGCCGCTGGCAAGTATATCGCCGTGCTCACGGCGAGCGACCTGCGTATCTATGACGAAACGATGACGCTCTACGCCTCGACCGACAACGTCGCGGCGGCGACCGATGTCATCCAGCGCGCCGACGGCTCTGCCATCCTTATCAGCGGCGGCAGCGGCTCGCTGTATATCCCCTGACAGGACCTGCCCGCCGCGCCGAGATTTGGACGTAGCGCGGCGGCGGAGCGTATGCTATACTTCTTTTCAAGAAACGCGATATAAGGAGAACCCCAGTTATGAAACCGACCTTATGTTCAAAATGCAAGAAAAATCTTGCCGTGATCTTTATCACAAAAATCGAAAACGGAACTACCGTCAATGAGGGTCTGTGCCTCAAGTGCGCCCGTTCGCTCGGCATCAAGCCTGTGGACGACATGATGCAGCGCATGGGCATCACCGACGACGATCTGGAAAATCTGAGCGGCGAAATGTCGGAGGCGCTCGGCTCGCTGGAGGGGATGCTCTCCGGGCAGGAGCAGGACGGCAGCGACGATGACGAGCAGGACAGCCAGACGGCGACGTTCCCGTTCCTCAATAAGCTCTTCGGCAATGCCGGCGATCAGGATGGCGAGCAAAACCTGCCCGCGACCCAGCCCGAACCCAAAAGTGGACGCTCCGGCGGCGAAAAGCAGCCGAAGCAGAGCAAAAAGCATAAATATCTGGACACCTACTGCCAGAATCTCACGCAGAAGGCGCGCGACGGCAAACTCGATGCAGTGGTCGGGCGCGAGGTGGAGACCGAGCGGGTCATTCAAATTTTGAACCGCCGTCAGAAGAACAACCCCTGTCTGATCGGCGAGCCGGGCGTCGGCAAGACCGCCATCGCCGAGGGCCTGGCGCAGAAGATCGTCAAAAAGGAAGTCCCGTTCAAATTGCAGGACAAGGAGGTCTATCTGATGGACCTCACCGCGCTCGTCGCGGGCACGCAGTTCCGCGGGCAGTTTGAAAGCCGCATGAAGGGGCTGATCGAGGAGGTCCGCAAGCTCGGCAACATCATCCTCGTCATCGACGAGGTGCACAATCTCGTCGGCGCGGGCGACGCCGAGGGCTCGATGAACGCGGCAAATATCCTCAAGCCCGCGCTCTCGCGCGGCGAGATCCAGGTCATCGGCGCGACGACGTTCAACGAATACCGCAAGCACATCGAAAAGGACGCCGCGCTCGAGCGCCGCTTCCAGCCCGTGACCGTGAACGAGCCGACGATGGATGAGGCGATCGCCATCCTGCGCGGCGTGGCGCACTATTATGAGAGCTTCCACGGCGTTTCCATCTCGCCGGAGATCGCGCGGCAGGCAGTCGTGCTGTCGGAGCGCTATATTACCGACCGTTTCCTGCCCGACAAGGCGATCGACCTGCTGGACGAGGCGTGCTCGGATGTGAATCTGCGCTGCAAGTCCATCAGCGACCTCGCGGCGGCGAAGAAAGAGCGCGACGATCTGGATCTGGAGCTCAATATGCTGCTGGACGCGGCGGAAAAGCAGCCGGACGATTTTGAGCGCATGGCGACGCTGCGCAGCCGCAAAATGCAGCTGGAGCAGAGGATCGCGCTTCTGGAGGAAGAGCCGAAGCCCGCGCTGACGATCGAAAACCTCGCGCGCATCATCGAAATGTGGACGCGCATCCCCGCCAGCAAAATTCAGGCGCAGGAATATGAGCAGCTGCGCTCGCTCGAGGAGCATCTCAAGCAGCACATCGTGGGACAGGACGAGGCGGTGCACGCCGTGTCCGCCGCCATCCGCCGCAACCGCGTGGGCATCTCGCCCAAGCGCCGCCCGGTGTCGTTCATCTTTGTCGGCTCGACAGGCGTGGGCAAGACGGAGCTGGTCAAGCAGCTTGCGGCGGAGCTGTTCTCGTCGGTCGAGTCGCTCATCCGGCTGGATATGTCGGAGTATATGGAAAAGCACAGCGTTTCCAAGCTCATCGGCTCGCCTCCCGGCTATGTCGGCT
>CALACZ010000078.1 GCA_937890735.1 uncultured Bacillota bacterium | reverse complement strand
CGGGAACGCCGGAGTCAAAGCCGATGACGGGGATGTTCTTCTCTGCGCACTCTTCAAGGATCTCAGTAACAGCGTCGGTGGACAGGGCCGCCAGAGCCATGGCCTTTGGGTTCTTGGCAAGCTCGTTCTTGACCATGTTGACCTGCGCGTCGATCTCGGTCTCGGAAGCCGGACCGTCGAAGTAGATGTCTACATCGTAGTCCTTCGCAGCATCCTCAGAGCCCTTGGCAACAGCCTGCCAGAACTGGTGCTGGAAGCCCTTTGCCATGACGGGGATGTACAGGCGCTCGCCGCTTTCTTCGGTAGCGGGAGTTTCGTCCGTGGTGGTATCGTCGGCAGCGGGGGTCTCGGTGGCGGGGGTCTCGGTTGCCGGGGTCTCGGTGGCGGGAGTCTCGGTGCTGGTGCTGCTGGACGCGCACGCGACCAGACCGAACACCATCACGACCGCCAGAAGCAGAGCGATGAGTTTCTTCATTTCATGTTCCTCCAACATTTTTATTTCGGTATTCTACCGTTTTTTATCAAACGCCGGGAGGGCGCTTAATACAGAGTTAGGATTTCTTCACGCGGTTGGCGGCGTTGGTGCGGGCGATGTCGAGCAGAACCGCGCCGATGACGACCGCGCCGGTGAGGAACGTCTGCCACGGCGCCTGCAGACCGCAGGAGGACAGACCGTTTTTCAGGACCGACATGATGAACACGCCGATGAGCGTGCCGACCATCGAGCCGGAGCCGCCGGACATGGACGTGCCGCCGATGATAACGCCGGTGATGCCGTTCATTTCCTGACCGGCGCCCGTGCCCGGAGTGATGGTGGTATACGCGGCTGCGTAGAACAGACCGGACATACCGATGAAGAAGCCGGAGAGGGTGTAGACCGCGACCTTCCAGTTACCGACCTTGATGCCGGACAGGCGGGTCGCTTCCTCGTTCGAGCCGATGGCAAAGGCATAGCGCCCGAAGCGGGTCTTGTGCAGGATGAGCGCGGCGATGATGAAGAAGCCGACCAGCCAGAACACGCCCACCGGGAAGCCCTTCACGCCGAACAGCTCCGCGCGGATGAACACCTTCTTGAACCAGCCGCCGACCTCTGCCGTGGCGGTGGGCCAGGTCTGGGACTGCACCTTGGTGATGAGCGAGCCGAGACCGCCCGCCATCATCTGCGTGCCGAGCGTTGCGATGAACGGCGGCAGGCGGAGCTTGGCGATGAGGTTGCCGTTGATAAAGCCGAACACAACGCCGACAAGGATCGTGAGCAGCACGGAGAGGATGAGCGGCCAGCCCTGCTTGAAGGTGTAGCCGCCGAGCAGTGCGGCGCACATCATGACCGTGCCGAGCGACAGGTCAATGCCGCCGGTGATGATGATGAACGTGACGCCGAACGCCATAAAGCCGATGTAGTAGCTGGACTCGAGGATGTTCTTGACCATGTCCAGCGACAGGAAGTTCGTGCCGAAGATCGAGAATACGATATACAGAATGACCAGCGCCAGCGGCGCGAGGAGCTTCTGCATATCCAGTTTTTTATGATTCTGCATGATTTTTTACCCCACTTCTCTCTTAGTCGCATACATCATGATGTTTTCCTGCGTCGCCTCGTCGATCATCAGCTCGCCGGTCTTGCGTCCCTCGCACATGACGACGATGCGGTCGGACATACGCAGCAGCTCCGGCAGCTCGGACGAGATCATAATGATCGCCTTGCCCTCGGCGGCGAGCTGGTTCATGAGCTTGTAAATTTCGCTCTTTGCGCCCACGTCGATGCCGCGCGTCGGCTCGTCAAAGATGAGCACGTCGCAGTCGCGCAGCAGCCACTTGGCAAGCACGACCTTCTGCTGGTTGCCGCCGGAGAGGCTGCGCACCAGCGTCTTGTGGCTGGGCGTTTTCGTGCGGATCTTTTCGATGTATTCCTTCGACGCCGCCTCGATCTTGCCGTCGTTTACCAGCGGACCTGCGGAAAAGCGCTCCAGCGAGGCGAGGACAGTGTTGTCCGCCACGCTCAGCCCCAGGCACAGACCGTAGCGCTTGCGGTCCTCGGAGAGATAGCCGATGCCCGCCGCCACGGCGTCGTGCGGATTGCGGATGCGCGCGGCCTTGCCGTTGATCTTGATCGTGCCGCCGGTGCGGGGATCCGCGCCGCACAGCAGACGCGCCGTTTCGGTGCGCCCCGCGCCCATGAGTCCCGCAAAGCCGAGGATCTCGCCCTTGTGGAGCTGGAACGACACATCCTTCACATCGTCGGACACCAGATGCTCCGCCTCGAGCACGACCGGCGCGTCGGGCGCGACGTTGGAGTGCGTTTTCGGCTCTTCGTAAATGACGCGCCCGACCATCATCTGCACGACCTCGTCGATGGTGGTCTCGGCGGTGTTGACCGTATCGACGTACTGCCCGTCACGCATGACAGTGATGCGGTCGGTGATCTGCTTGAGCTCGTCCATGCGGTGCGAGATGTACACGATGCCGACGCCCGTTTCCTTGAGGCGGCGGATGAACGTGAACAGATCCTCGATCTCGCTCTCGGTGAGCGCCGCGGACGGCTCATCCATGATGAGCACCTTCGTATTATTATAGGAGAGGGATTTTGCGATCTCCACCATCTGCTGCTTGGCGACCGTCAGGCGCTTGACCTGCGTTTTGGCGTCAATATTCAGATGGAGAGATTTGAGCAGCTCATCCGCCATGCGGTTCTGCTCCTTCTGATCGAGCAGCAGCCCCTTCGACGGCTCGCGCCCGATGAAGATGTTCTCCGCCACCGTGAGATCCTGCATCAGGTTCAGCTCCTGGTGCACGATGCTCACGCCCTTTGCCTGCGCGTCGCGCGGGGAGTGGATCTCCACGGGCTTGCCGAACAGCTCGATCTCGCCCGCGTCCTTGGTGTACACGCCCGTGAGAATTTTCATCAGCGTGGATTTTCCCGCGCCGTTCTCGCCGATCAGCGCCATGACCTCGCCGGCGCGGACCTCCAGCTGCGCGTTGTCCAGCGCGTGCACGCCGGGGAAGTATTTTTGGATGCCGTGCATCCGCAGAATGATCTCGCCCATCCCAACATCACCTTTCTCGCTTTATCTAACCCGCGCGGGCGCTTTCAAAAGAGAAAACGATGCGCGCCGTCAAAATGCACAAACACGAAACGTTTCGTTGTTGCACTATCCCGAACAAACCCGCTCCGCGAACGATTTCGCGCTGTGTTCACCTTCAAATTGCACAAAATGAATTTTCCGTTTCGCTTGTTTTTAATCACTATAATCAATTTTTTCAAAAAAATCAAGACATTTTTTAAATTTTTATGGTTGACACGCGAAAAAGTTTTTTGTACTATATGTACATACAAAGTGAAAGGGATACGGTAAAACGCGAATCGTTTCGCGCTTATCCGCGGAAAACCGACATGGCAACCATCAAAGACGTCGCACAGCGCGCGCAGGTCGCGCCCTCTACGATCTCCAAATATATGAACGGCGGCAACGTCCGCCCGGAGCACGCCGAAGCCATCCGCGAGGCGATCGCGGAGCTCGGCTACCGTGTCAATCCCTACGCGCGCGGGCTCAAAACGCCCCATCCGCGCTCCATCGGCATCCTTACGCCGGATATGACCGCGCCGTTTTTCGGCAGCGTCCTGTCGGCGTTCGATAAGATCATGCGCGAAAACGGCTATCACACGCTCGTCTCCTGCTACGGCGCGAACCACGGGCTGGAGCGCGACAATCTGCGCTTCTTATTAAGTAACGGCATCGACGGGCTGCTGTATATGCCCGAGGATCTGTCCGCCGAGGAATTTCAGGAGCTGACCGCCAACTGTGCCGTGCCCGTCGTGCAGGTGGACCGCATGATCCAGGGCGTGGAGACCGACACCGTGCTGGTGGACAACACCGGCTCTGTGTACGACGCCGTCTGCCGCCTCATCGACCGCGGACACCGCCGCGTGGCGATCGTCGCCGGTCCGAAATCCGTTATGACCGCGAAGGAACGTCTGGTGGGCTACCTGCGGGCGCTGTCCGACCGCGAATTTATCTACGACGACGCGCTCGTTATTTCAGGACCGAACGCGTTCGCCACCGGCTACCGCGGCTTTTCGCAGCTTATGGCGCAAAACGATCCGCCCACGGCGATCTTCTCCACGAACTATGACATCACGATGGGGCTCATCACCGCCGCGCGCGAACGCGGCGTGAACATCGGCAAGGACCTCGACCTGTTCGGCTTTGACTGCGTGGACACCTGCGCGATGCTCAATCCCCCGCTGCCCGTGGTGCAGCAGCCGGAGCAGCAGCTCGGGCAGCTCGCGGCGGAGTATCTGCTGGCGCGTCTGGGCGGCAGCACCGAGCCCGCAAAACTGACGCGTTTACCTTGTATTGTCCACGAAAACCCGCGAAAGGCGTAACTCTGTATAACCGGCGCGTCCGCGCTGCTTATATCCATAAACACATATTATTATAAAAATCGCTGCCCCGGCAGCGGACAGGAGGAGTATTTATGGCAAAGAATCGTTATGTCGGTGACTACCCCGCGATCGGCATCCGCCCGATCATCGACGGCCGCCGCGGCCCGATGCAGCTGCGCGAAAGTCTGGAAGGTCAGACCATGGAGATGGCGCTGGCGGCAAAGAAGCTGTTTGAGGAAAACCTGCGCTACTCCAACGGCGAGCCCGTGCGCGTCGTCGTTGCCGATACGTCCATCGGGCGCGTGCCCGAGGCCGTCGCCTGCGCGGAAAAGTTCCGCAAGGAGGGCGTGGCGATCACGCTGTCCGTCACGCCGTGCTGGTGCTACGGCTCGGAGACGATGGACATGGATCCCATGACCATCAAGGGCGTGTGGGGCTTTAACGGCACGGAGCGCCCGGGCGCGGTGTATCTCGCCTCCGTTCTGGCGACGCACGCGCAGAAGGGTCTGCCCGCGTTCGGCATCTACGGTCACGAGGTGCAGGACCGCGATCAGGTCACCTGCATCCCCGACGACGTGAAGGAAAAGCTCCTGCGCTTCGGCAGAGCCGCCGTTGCGGCTGCCACGATGCGCGGCAAGAGCTATCTGCAGATCGGCTCGGTGACGATGGGCATCGGCGGCTCGATCATGGATCAGAACTTCATGGAAGAGTATCTCGGTCTGCGTGTGGAATCGGTCGATGAGGTCGAGATCCTCCGCCGCATGGAAGAGGGCATCTACGACCATGAGGCGTATGAAAAGGCGCTGGCGTGGACGAAGGAGCACTGCAAGGAGGGGCGCGACGATAACCCCGAATCGGTCGAGTTCCTCGGCGAACAGCGCCGCATCAAGTTCACCCCCGAAGAAAAGGAAAAGCAGTGGGAGTTCACCATCAAGATGTACTGCATCATCAAGGATCTGATGCAGGGCAACCCCAACCTCCCCGACGGCTTTGAGGAGGAAAAGGTCGGTCACAACGCCATCGCCGCCGGCTTCCAGGGTCAGCGTCAGTGGACGGACCACTGGCCCAACTGCGACTACCCGGAGGCGGTGCTGAACTCGTCCTTCGACTTCACCGGCGCGAAAGAGCCGATGGTGTTCGCCACCGAAAACGACGTGCTCAACGGTCTGGGTATGCTCTTCATGGAGCTGCTGACGAACCGCGCGCAGATCTTTGCCGACGTGCGCACCTACTGGTCGCCCGAAGCGACGAAGCGCGTCACAGGCTATGATCTGGAAGGCAAGGCAGCGGAAAACGGCGGCATCATCCACCTGCTGAACTCTGGCGCGGCGTGTCTCGACGCGTGCGGCGAATGCACCGACGAAAGCGGCAACGCCGTTATGAAGAAGTGGTGGGACGTCACCAAGGACGACATCAAGAAGATGACCGACGCCACCGTCTGGTGCGAGGCAGGCTTTGATAACTTCCGCGGCGGCGGCTTCTCCAGCCACTTTGTCACGCGTGCGGAAATGCCCGCCACGATGATCCGCCTGAATCTGGTGAAGGGGCTCGGTCCTGTCCTCCAGATCGCCGAGGGCTGGACCGTGAAGCTGCCCGACGAGGTCACCGATACGCTCATGGAGCGCACGAACCCCACGTGGCCCTGCACCTGGTTCACCCCGCGCTGCGACGGCAAGTCCGGCAGCCCGTTTGAGAGCGCCTACTCCGTCATGCAGAACTGGGGCGCGAACCACGGCGCGATCTCCTACGGTCACGTCGGCGCGGATCTCATCACGCTCTGCTCCATCCTGCGCATCCCGGTGTGTATGCACAACGTCGCGGACAAGGACGTGTTCCGCCCGGCAGCCTGGAACGCCTTCGGCATGGACAAAGAGGGTCAGGACTACCGCGCCTGCGCCGCCTACGGCCCGATGTACAAGAACATTCGCTGATTTACCCTATTCAGAGCGCCATGGCTTCCCCCTGGGGGGCAGATTCCCCCTATCAGGGGGAAATGTCCCGAAGGGACAAAGAGGGTAGGGACAGCTGTCGGCGAAGCCGACTGATGAGGGGAAGGGTACTTGTTTTTGAGCTGCAACACGTTTTTGAGTTGAAACGTGGCAGCATCTCAGAACGTACCACGCTTCTCCTCATCCGTCTCGCTCCGCGAGCCACCTTCCCCACACGGGGAAGGCTTTGCGCTGCTGCAATCATAAGAAGGAGAATCATTATGCTGAAAAACATCCCCCCCATTCTTTCCCCGGAGCTGCTGAAGGTCCTGGCGGAGATGGGTCACGGCGACCGTATCTGCATCGGCGACGGCAATTTCCCCGGCGCGTCGATGGCAAAGCCGCATAACTGCGTCCTCGTCCGTGCCGACGGGCACGGCGTGCCCGCGCTGCTGGACGCGATCCTGCAGGTCATCCCGCTGGACGAATACGTCGAGCACCCTGTGCAGATCATGCAGGTTGCGGACAAGGACAAGGGCATGGAAGTGCCCATCTGGGACGAGTATAAAAAGATCGTCGCCAAATACGACGCCCGCGGCGAAAAAGCCTTCGGCAGCGTCGAGCGCTTCGCGTTCTATGAAGAGGCGCGCAACACCTATTGCATCGTCCAAAGCGGTGAAACGGCGATCTACGCCAATATCATCCTGCAAAAAGGTGTCGTAAAATAAAACGGCATTACAAAAATATCCCCGGGGGCAAAGCCCCCGGGGATATTTTTGCCGCAGCAAAGCAGCATCCATGACGCGCGCAGAGGAGGGACGTTCCCGCTCCGTCGCCTGCGGCGGCGCTCCCTGCATGAGCCGCGTCCAGCCGTCAGCTTTCCCCCAGCCGTTTCATGAGCCATGGGAGCGCCAGTTCAAATTTTACCCCGTACCAGTGCGCCGGGTCGTCCATCGTTTTGCGGATGCACTCGAGCGTAAAATCGGCGGCGAGTCTGGCGGCGGAAAATGCGTCCTGCCCGCGCAGGTACGCGCCGGTGAAGGCGGCGGTAAAAATATCGCCCGTGCCGTGGCAGACGCGCTCGACGCGCTCGTGCGTGTAGATTTGCAGCGCGTCCGGCGTGCGGACGGCGACGCCGGTGGTCCGATCGTCCCGGCGGACGCCGGTGAGGACGATGGTCTTTGCGCCGCGCTCCAAAAGCGCGTCGGTCAGCTCCCGCGCATATTGCTCGTCGCACACCGGGCGGTACGGCAGCCCTGTCAGCAGCGCCGCCTCGGTGAGGTTCGGCAGGATCACGTCCGCCGAAAATGCCAGCCGCGCCATCGCGGGCACGAGTGCTTCGGGCAGACCCGCGTATAAGCGCCCGCCGTCCGCCATCGCGGGATCGACGATGCGCGCGCCGCCCGGCAGCAGCAGATCACTCATCAGCGTCAGCACGTCCTCCACCTGCCGGGGGCTGCCGAGATAGCCGGTGCAGACGGCGGAAAAGCGGATCTGTTCCCGCTTCCAGTGCGCGCAGATGGCGGGAATATCGTCGCTCAGATCGCGGAACGTATAGCCCGAGCCCGCAAAGCTGCCGCCCGTATGCGTGGAGAGCACCGCCGTGGGCAGCACCGCCGTCTCCAGCCCGCACACGGACAAAATGGGCAGCGCCACCGTGAGCGAACACTGCCCCACGCAGGAAATATCCTGCACGCTTAAAATGCGCTGATACTGCAACGCAGCTTCCCCCCTGTCGGCAGCACTTGACAAGCCGCCATTGTGTGCCTATGATTATAGTGGAAACTGGCATTTTAGAAATTGCCAAAACTATAATATTTTACAGGGTCAGATTTATGATACGGACATATGAACTCGAACACGGCGGCAAAACGCCGCTGTATGAACAGCTCTATCGCGCCATCCGGCAGGATCTGCTCACCGGCGCGATCGCGGGCGGGGAGCGGCTGCCGTCCAAGCGCGCGCTGGCGGAGCACCTGTCCGTGAGCAAGATCACGGTGGAGACCGCCTATGCCCAGCTCCTCGCCGAGGGCTACATCACCGCGCGGCAGCGCTCCGGCTACTACGCCGAGCATCTCGCGCCGCTCGCGCCTGCTGCCGCCCCGGCGGTGCAGACTGCACCCGCTCCCGCCCTGGCGGAGGCTGCCGAAACGCCGTCGGCGGCGCTGTTTCCGTTTTCGGTGTGGGCGCGGCTGATGCGCGCCGTGCTGCTGGAGGACCGTCCGGCGCTGCTGGAGAGCGTCCCCGGCGCGGGCGTGTGGGCGCTGCGCTGCGCCATCGCGGCGGAGTTCGGCAGGCTTCGCGGCATGAAGATCGCGCCCGAGCAGGTGTTCATCGGCTCGGGCACGGAGTATTTTTACAATCTGCTCATTCAGTTTCTGGGGCGTGAGCGGCGCTACGGCGCGGAGCTGCTGGGGCATCGCAAGCTCGCGCGCGTGTACGCCGCGAACGACGTGGCGGTCTGCCCGCTCGAGATGGACGGCGACGGCGTGCTGCCGCAGGCGCTGCGCAAGAGCGGCGCGCAGGTGCTGCACATCTCGCCCGCGCACCAGTACCCCACCGGCGCGGTGATGCCCATCGCGCGGCGGCAGCAGATCCTGCGCTGGCTGGCGGAGGACGAGGGCCGCTGGGTGATCGAGGACGATTTTGACGCGGAGTTCCGCTTTTCGGGGCTGCCCATCCCGCCGCTTCAGAGCATGGATCCCTGCGGGCGGGTGCTGTATCTCAACACGTTCTCCAAAACGCTCTCGCCGTCGCTGCGGATCAGCTATCTCATCCTGCCGCGGCAGCTGCTGCCGCGCTGGCAGCAGACGATGGGCTTTTACAGCTGCACCGTGCCGTCGTTCGAGCAGTTCACGCTGGCGCGGTTTTTATCCGGCGGGTGGTTTGAAAAGCACCTGACGCGGGCAAAAAAATATTACCGCACCGTGCGCGAACGGCTTCTGGCGCAGCTCGCCGCGCCGCCGTGCGCCGGACGCTTTGCCGTTTTGGGCGCAGGCGCGGGGCTGCATCTGCTGCTGCGCGTGCGCACGGCGCTGGGCGATGCGCAGCTGGCGGCGCTTTTGCAGCAGGCGGGGCTGGAAGCGGAGCTGCTCAGCTCGTTCTATCTGCAAGCGCCGCCGGAGTCGGCGCGGGGCTGCATCGTGCTGCACTACGCAGACCTCAGTCCCGAAACGGCGGGCGCGGCGCTCACGCGCCTGTGCGTGCTGCTGCCCGAATAAATTCGACCACACCCTGCGCAAAATACCGCCCCGCGCGGATGGCTTCGGGCAGCGTATTGCCCGCCGCGCCGAACTCCGCCAGCAGCGCGCCGGGGCTGGTGTGGGCGTTGAAGCGCTCGGTGCGCAGGTCGATGTGGCGGCAGAGCCCCGGATGGCTGCGGTTCAAAAGCGCCTGCAATTTGAGGGCGTTCGCCAGATTTTCGCGCCAGTTTGGGTGCTCCATGCCGCCCTCGTCCGTGCCGACGACGAGCATGACCTGCGCGCAGCGCTCGCCGTCCAGCTCCGTCGTGTAGCACACCTGCGTGCCGTCGGGGTTCTCCACCGCGTCGCGGTGCACGTCCAGCACCATCTGGATGGACGGATAGCGCGCGAGATAGCCCTCGATGGTCGTGAGCATCCGCGCATACGCGCCGCTGTACGCCGGGTCGTCGTTGAGGGCGGTGTCGTGGATGGTTTCGATGCCCGCGTCCTCCAAAACCGCCTGAATTTCGCTCCCCACGCGGATGACGGAGCGCGTCTCGTCACGCGTGCGGTACGAATCGCTCGGCTCGTAATCCCACGCGGCTGTGGGCGTATACGCCTCGCACGAGTGTGTGTGTACGATCAAAATCTTCGGTCCGTCCTGCGAAAAATCGAGCGTGGTCGGCTGGCGCAGCAGTGCGCGCTTGTCCACGTCGTAGCTGCACGCGCCGGAAATCTCGATCGCATCCGCCTCCGCGTCCGTAAAATCCATGGTAAGCCCGGCAGGCTCGTCCGGCGCTTCTTCGGCGATCTCCGGCGGGGCTTCCGCCTCGACCGGCGCTTGCGGCGCGGGCTCGTCCCGCTCCACGACGAGCGTCCAGACGGGTGCGGGCTCGTCCGTTTCGATGTCCGTCTGCGCAGCGCCGTCCAGCCCCGCCGCCACGGCGGCGCGGATGAGCGCGGCAAAGATCATCAGGGCAGCGCAGAAATTTTGCAGGCAGCGTTTGTTCATACGATCTCCTCCCGTCCCAGTTTATGGGCGTTTTGTGCAAAACAGACCGCATTTTTTAGCGCGCCCGTATTGAATTTACCGCCCGCGTCGTATATAATGGTCTCATTCTGGACGGAAGGCGGGATGCGGCATGGGCACAGTCCTGGCGGTGATCTCCGGCAAGGGCGGCACAGGCAAAACGTCGCTGTGCGCCGGGATCGCAAGCTGTCTGGCCGCCGATTCGCTGCGCGTGCTGTGCATCGACGCCGACCTGGGGCTGCGCAATCTGGACATCTCGCTGGGCATGAGCAATGAAGCGGTGCTGCCGTTTACGGCGGTCATGCGCGGAGAATATGCGCTTGAGCAGGCGGCGCAGAGCGCCGTTGTCCCAAATCTCTATCTGCTCACCGCGCCGGTCACGGAGCTGCCGGAGAGCATCGACCCCGCGCAGTTCGGCACGCTGTTAGAGCAGGCGCGCGCGCAGTTCGACTGGGTGCTCATCGACGCCCCGGCGGGCGTGGGTGCTGGCTTTGAACTGGCGACGCGCTTTGCCGACGAAGCTGTGGTGGTGTCAAACGGCGACCCGGCGTCCCTGCGGGACGCCGCGCACGCGACCGATCTTCTTTTGCAGGAGCGCGCCATCCCCGCGCGGCTCATCGTCAACCGCGTGAGCGCGCGGATGTTCGTAAAAATGCGCGCCACCATCGACGATGTGATGGATACCGTGGGGCTGCCGCTTCTTGGCATCGTCCCGGAGGACGCGAACGTCACACTCGCAGCGGCGGAGGGTCTGCCGCTGGTGCAGTACACCGGGCGCGGCGCGGCGCGGGCGTGCCTGAACATCGCGCGTCGGCTGTGCGGCAAAAAAATGCCATTACTGCGCCTCTAATTCTGAAATTCTCATTTTATAAATATTGCATCGACGGAAAGGAGCTTTCTTATGAATATCACACTCATGGCACATGATAAGAAAAAAGAGCTGATGGTCCAGTTCTGCACCGCCTATAAAAGCGTTCTTTCCAAGCACAGTCTCTCCGCCACGGCGGCGACGGGGCGGCTGGTATCCGAGGCAACGGGGCTGCCGGTGTCGCTGTTTCTGTCAAAAAATCAGGGCGGGCATCAGCAGATCGACGCGCGCATCGCGTATAATGAGATCGACCTTGTGCTGATGTTCTCCGATCCCAACGACAATGACCCCTGGGAGGATCAGCGCATCATCCGCACGCTGCATCTGTGCGACACCTATAACGTCCCGTGCGCAACGAACCTTGCGTCGGCGGAAATGCTGATCCTGGGTCTCCAGCGCGGCGATCTTGACTGGCGTATGGTCAACCGCCAGAACCGCGGACTTCGCTAAAAGTTCATCATCGCTGTGACGCGGAAGCAGTACCGCCGAACGCCGGTCAGAGAGGGGAGCAATTGCTGAAAGCTCCCTCCGGCAGCAGGTGCGAAGGACATCCGCCGAGCGCGCGTATAAGGCGCACAGCGCCGAAATCGCCGGCAGCCGCCCCGAAAGCCGCGGCACACAAGGGAGGGCAAGCCCCTCTGAACCTGGGTGGCACCACGAAGCAGATGCTCTCGTCCCATGGACATGGGGTGGGAGTGTCTTTTTTCGTAACGATAAGTACAGCCCCGTATTTCGTCGTAACGTAGGGGAGGGGCTTGCCCCTCCCGGCGGTACAACGCTGCAAATCCGCACACGCCAATGCGAACACGCACGCACCCGTAGGGGCGGACGACCCTGTCCGCCCGGCGGTATGCACCCGCAAACACGGACGCACCGATGCGAATCCGTACAACCTTTGTAGGGGTCGATGCCCACATCGACCCGCACGGGGCACGACCGATTTTACGATACGCCGCGGCAAATTTGCCGTTGCCCAACGGGCGGACAGGGTCGTCCGCCCCTACAGGACATTGTACGAGGTCGCCGAAAATGCCTGCAATTTTGCGATTGCGTATTGCCGGGTCGATGTGGGCATCGACCCCTACGGAGATTTTACGTTGTCGCCGTTCGTTGTGCGAATTTGTTTTTGCACTCTGCGCGGGAGGGGCAAGCCCCTCCCCTACGTTACGACAAAACGTGGCGACATCTCAAAAACAAGAACTCTTCCCCTCATCAGTCGGCTTCGCCGACAGCTTCCCCCCAAGGGGAAGCCTTGGGGACTCAAAAATCATAAAAAGAGGTAACACTATGGCACAGATCAGACCGCACACGCTCTCCGGGTTTATGGAGCTGCTGCCCGCGCCGCAGCTTCAGATGGAGGCGATCATGGAGGTTTTGCGCAAAACGTACAGCCTGTACGGCTTTACCCCGCTCGATACGCCCGCCATCGAAGCCGCCGACGTGCTGCTCGCCAAGGGCGGCGGCGAGACCGAAAAGCAGATCTACCGCTTCCAGAAGGGCGACAGCGA
>CALACZ010000077.1 GCA_937890735.1 uncultured Bacillota bacterium | reverse complement strand
GTCACGGCTTCGCCGTGCCACCTCCCTTTACACAAGGGAGGCTTTGGTGCGGTGCGATGCACCCACGTTATACGCCCCGGGAAAGATCCAAGAAGGGGTCGCAACCCCTTCTTGGTCGTTCAGAGGATTGTCAAGGGGAGATTCAAAACTCCCCTTGACTGTCTTTCTTTACACCGCCAGCCCCACCGTTGCCTTGCAGTAGGTAGAAGCGAGATACCGCCCCGAACAGGACGCAAAACGCCCCCGCTGCTGGTGCAGCGGGGGCGCTCCTTATTCTCTTATTTGCCCTGGAGCTTGCGGTCAATGGCTTCGGCAGCCTTTTTGCCCGCGCCCATGGCGAGGATAACGGTGGCAGCGCCCGTGACGGCGTCGCCGCCGGCAAAGACGTTCTCACGCGTGGACATTTCGTTCTCGTCCACGATGATGCCGCCCTTCTTGTTCGTCTCCAGACCCGGCGTGGTCGAGCGGATCAGCGGGTTCGGGGATGTGCCGAGGGACATGATGACCGTATCGACGTCCAGCACAAACTCGCTGCCCTCCACGGGGATCGGACGGCGGCGGCCAGACGCATCCGGCTCACCGAGCTCCATCTTGATGCACTTCATGCCGTTCACGCGCCCATCCTCGCCGCCGAGGATCTCCACCGGGTTCGTGAGGGTCATGAACTCGATGCCCTCTTCCTTGGCATGGTGCTGCTCTTCCAGACGCGCAGGCATTTCCGCCTCGCCGCGGCGGTAGACGACATACACCTTTTCCGCGCCCATGCGCTTGGCGCAGCGCGCCGCGTCCATAGCGACGTTGCCGCCGCCGACGATCGCCGCCGCGTGGCTGACGAGGATCGGGGTGTCGCTCTCTTCTTGATATGCCTTCATCAGGTTCACGCGGGTGAGGTACTCATTCGCCGAGCAGACGCCCTTGAGCGCCTCGCCGGGGATGTGCATGAACATCGGCAGACCTGCGCCAGAGCCGATGAAGACTGCCTTGAAGCCCATCTCCTCAAACAGCTCGTCGATGGAGAGCACCTTGCCGATGACCATGTTCGTCATCACTTCCACGCCCATCGCCTTGAGCTTTTCGACTTCGTTGGCAACGATCGCCTTCGGCAGACGGAACTCGGGGATGCCGTACACCAGCACGCCGCCGGCGGTATGCAGCGCCTCAAAGATCGAGACCTGATAGCCCTTCTTCGCCAGCTCCGACGCGCACGTCAGACCAGACGGACCAGAGCCGACCACCGCGACCTTGATGCCGTTGGACTCCGGCTTCTGCGGCATGGCATTCACATTCTCGCGATACCAGTCGGCGACGAAGCGCTCCAGACGGCCGATGGCGACCGGCTCGCCCTTCACGCCGCGCACGCACTTGGATTCGCACTGCGTCTCCTGCGGGCACACACGACCCGACAGCGCGGGCAGCGCGTTCGTGGAGGTGATGATCTCATACGCCGCGGCGAAATCGCCCTCGGCGACCTTTGCGATAAATTCGGGGATATGGATATTGACCGGGCAGCCCTCGACGCACTTCGGCTTTTTGCAGTGCAGGCAGCGGCCGGCTTCTTCGATCGCCATTTCGGCAGTGTAGCCCAGCGTGACTTCCTTGAAGTTATGGTTGCGGACGTTCGGGTCCTGCTCCGGCATCGGAGTTTTCGTCAATGTCATGTTTGCCATATTCGTATCCTCCCCTTACTTAATGAGCTCTTCGCCGAGCTTCTGCATCCGGCACTTATGCGTTTCGCGGACCTCCGCCTCGCGCTCACGGTACACGGTGTTGCGGTTCATCAGCTCCGCAAAATCGACCTTGTGACCGTCAAAGTCAGGACCGTCCACGCACGCGAACTTCACTTCGCCGCCCACGGTCACGCGGCAGCCGCCGCACATACCCGTGCCGTCCACCATGATGGGGTTGAGGGACACGATCGTCTTGACGCCGAACGGCTCGGTCGTCTTGGCGACGAACTTCATCATCGGGATCGGACCGATGGCAAGCACTTCGTCATACTGATTGCCCTTTTCCAGCAGCTCCTGAAGCTTGACGGTGACAAAGCCGTGCTCGCCGTAAGAGCCGTCGTCGGTCATCAGATACAGATGGTCGCACGCCTGCTTGAACTCGTCCTCCAAAATGACGATGTCCTTGTTGCGGAAGCCGACGATGACGTCCGTCTCCACGCCCGCTTCCTTAAATGCCTTTGCCGACGGATACGCGATGGCGCAGCCCACGCCGCCGCCGACGACGCACACGCGCTTTTTGCCCTCGACGTCCGTTGCCTTGCCCAGCGGACCGACGAAGTCCTGGATGTAATCGCCCTCGTTCAGGCTGCCCAGCAGCTCGGTGGACAGACCGACCTTCTGGAAGATGATCGAGACCGTGCCCTTTTCGCGGTCATAGCCCGCGATCGTCAGCGGCACGCGCTCGGATCTCTCATCCACGCGGAAAATGATGAACTGACCCGCCTTTGCCTTGCGGGCAACGAACGGCGCTTCGATCTCCATCAGCGTCACCGCAGCGTTCAGTTCCTTCTTGCGCACGATTCTGTACATAGTTTTCATCCCTTCAAACAAACTTGGTTATTTGCTACTATGCAAAACTCTCATACAGTTCGATTATAGCATACCCGTTCCGCCATTGCAAACCGAACTGATGCAAAATTACAGACAATTTTGCGGTTTTCCGACAGAAATATCCGCCCGCCGCACGCGCTGCCACGAAAAGTCCGCCGCAAGCTGCCGCGCCGCGACCGGCTTCGCCGTCGGGCGCAGCCCCGCAAAATACGCGAGCCTGCCCACCAGCGCCTCCGGCGTGAGCGCTTCACGCAGCACGCCGAGGTCGAGATCGCGTTCCCGTTTGGACAGCCGCCGCCCGTCCGGCGCGGTGAGCAGCGGGACGTGATAATACTCCGGCGTGGGATAGCCCAGCAGCCGCTGCAAATACATCTGCCGCGGCACGCTTCCCAGCAGGTCGCGCCCGCGCACCACCTGCGTCACGCCCGCCTCCGCGTCGTCGTGCACCACGGCGAGCTGATAGGCGTACACGCCGTCGGCGCGCCGCAGGATAAAATCGCCGCAGTCCCGCGCCAGATTTTCGGTATACGCGCCCTGTAAGCCGTCGGTGAACGAGACCTCTTCGTCCGGCACGATCAGCCGCCACGCGGGCGGCTTCGTCATCGCGGCGCGCTGTGCGTCCGTCAGTCCCCGGCACGTCCCGGCGTACACCGCCTGCCCGTCGGCGGCGTGCGGCGCGCTCGCCGCGTGGAGCTGCGCGCGTGAGCAGTAGCACGGGTACACCAGTCCCCGCGCCCGCAGGTTTTCAAACGCGGCGGCGTAGTCCGCGCTCTTTTGGCTCTGCGGCGTCTGCTCCTCGTCCCAGTCCAGCCCCAGCCACAAAAGGTCATCCCGGAGCTGCGCGGCGTACTCCGCGCGGCAGCGGTCCGGGTCAAGATCCTCGATGCGCAGCACCATCTTTCCGCCCGCCGCGCGCACCGACAGCCACGCCAGCAGCGCAGAAAAGACATTTCCCAGATGCATCCGCCCGCTCGGGCTCGGCGCAAAGCGCCCTACGACCATGCCGCGCACCTCCTTCGCATTTTGCAATATTGTAACATACCGCACAATATGATACAATGGAGAAAATGAGGTGAAGCCATGCCGCACGCAATCACACTGCGAAACATCATCGGTCATTTCAAGACCATCACACACCACCGCCATCTCGTCCTGCGCGGCTGTTTCCGCGTAGGACTGTACTGGCAGGGGCTGTGCCACGACCTTTCCAAATACAGCCCCACAGAGTTCTGGACGGGCGTGCGCTATTATCAGGGCACGCGCAGCCCCAACGCCGCCGAGCGCGAGGAAAAGGGCTATTCCGAGGCGTGGATGCACCACAAGGGGCGCAACCGCCACCATTTTGAATACTGGACGGATCTGAATATGAAAACCGGGCGCTATGAGTCCGTCCCCATGCCGCCGCGCTACCTCGCCGAAATGGTCATGGACCGCATCGCCGCCTGCAGGACGTATCAGGGCGCGGCATATACCGACGCCTCGCCTCTTGACTACTTCGAGCGTGCGAGAGAAACGCGCCTGATCCACCCCAAAACCGGCGCGCAGCTTGCATATTTGCTGCAAATGCTGGCGCAGCGCGGCGAGCAGGAGACGTTCCGCTTCATCCGCACCACTGTGCTCACCGGGCAGCCGTTCGGCGAATAGCGGTCATACCGCCAGCCCGTCATTGTGAATCAGCCTGATTTTTTGTGCATTTTTAACAAAAAATCAGGCTCTTTTTGCCTCTTCCGCCACTAGAACTTCCCCGCCGGGTGCGCTATAATAGGATCGTACCTTCCCGCACAAGCGGGAAAAATCAAGGAGGGAGTTATGAAAAGATTCTTGGCTCTTCTGCTGAGAGACCATCCCTAATTTTGTGTAAACCTCCAGTGTGGTGTGCCTATTATACACCACATTGGAGGTTTACACAGAGTACGGGATAGTCTCTCTGCTGACGCTCTGCCTGCTGCTCGGGATGATGAGCACGCTGGCGTTTGCGGCAGACGCAAAAACAGACGACATCGTGATCCTGCACACCAACGACGTGCACTGCGGTGTCACCGACGGTCTCGGCTACGCCGGCGTTGCGGCGTATAAGGCGGAGATGGAGGCGACACATAACTACGTCGCGCTCGTCGACGCGGGCGATGCCATACAGGGCGAGGCGATCGGTCTGCTGTCCGCAGGGTCTTACCTGGTGGACATCATGAACGAGGTCGGCTACGACTACGCCACGTTCGGCAATCACGAGTTCGACTATAAGATACCGCGCCTGCAGGAGCTGGTCAAAATGGCAAAATATCAGTATGTATCCTGCAACTTCCGCTATATCGGCACGCAGCCGAAGGACGCGCTGAAGGTCGCGCCCTATGCCATCGCGACCTATGGCGATACGAAGGTCGCCTACGTCGGCATCACCACGCCGGAGACCTTTGTGAAATCCACGCCCAAATACTTTAAGGACGACGCCGGCAACTTCATCTATACCTTCTGTGAGGACAAGACCGGTCAGGCGCTCTACACCGCCGTGCAGGACGCAGTCGATGACGCCCGCGCCGACGGCGCCGACTATGTCGTCGCGATCGCGCATCTCGGCATCGAGGGCACGACCGACTACTGGACGTCCGAGGCGGTCATCAAAAACACCACCGGCATCGACGCCATGCTCGACGGTCATTCCCATGAAGCGTTCACCAAAACGGTCGCCAACAAGTCCGGCAAGGACATACCGCTCGCCCAGACCGGCACGAAGCTTGCCAACCTCGGCAAGCTGACCATCGCCAAGGACGGCGCGATCACCTCCGAGCTCATCAGCAGCGAGGACTACACCGAAAAGGACGCGCACATCACCGACTATATCACCAAGATCACCGACCAGTTCTCTGCCGAGCTCAGCAAGGTCGTGGCAACGTCCGAGGTCGATCTGATCGACTCTGACGAAAACGGCGTGCGCCTCGTGCGCAACACCGAAACGAACCTCGGCGACCTCTGCGCCGATGCCTTCCGCATCATGATGGACGCCGACATCGGCATCATGAACGGCGGCGGCATCCGTAAGCCCATCAAAAAGGGCGACATCACGCTGGGTACGCTGATGAGCGTATTCCCGTGGGGCAACCTTCCCTGCAAAGTCTCCGTCACCGGGCAGACCATTCTGGATATGCTGGAGCTGGGCGCGATGAAGTACCCGTCCGAGAGCGGCGGCTTCCTGCACGTTTCGGGTCTGAAATACAGCATCCTGCCGCGCATCGCCTCCACGATCGAGACGACCGATCAGGGCGAATTTGTGAAAGTCGCCGGCGCGCGCCGCGTGTGCAACGTCCAGGTCCTCAACCAGAAAACCGGCAAATATGAGCCGATCAACGTCAACAAAACCTACACCCTCGGCGGCATCGACTACACCATCCTCTACTGCGGCGACGGCTTCAGCATGTTTGACAGCGCCAAGGTCATCAAGGCGCCGGATGCCAAGTATACCGACGCCAAGATGGTCACCGAGTACATCACCACCAAGCTCGGCGGTAAGATCGGCAGCCAGTATGAAAAGCCGCAGGGGCGCATCAGCATCCTGAACTATCAGGACGTCACAGCGGATCAGTGGTACGCAAACGCCATCGACTATGTCACCGAGCAAAAGCTCATGAACGGCTTTGGCGCGACGTTCCAGCCCAACACCAGCATCTCCCGCGCCATGATCGTCACCATGCTCTACCGGCTGGCGGGCGCACCGGCGGTCGAGGGCAAGCTGTCTGACCGCTTCACCGACTGCGCGGACGACGCGTGGTACACCAGCGCCATCCTCTGGGCGTCGCAGAACAAGGTCGTAAACGGATACGGCAAGGTCTTCAAGCCCGACCAGGCGGTCACCCGTCAGGAGCTTGCAACCATCCTGTATAAATACGCCGTGCTGAACGGCGCGGATAAGGTCACGTCCTACGCCGTCAGCTATACCGACACCATCAGCGATTGGGCGATGGCAGGCGTTGCCTACTGCACCGCCGCCAAGCTCATGACCGGCGTGGGCGGCGGTCGCTTCGGCGCGGTCTCCAGCGCCACCCGCGCGCAGGGCGCACAGATCCTCATGACCATCGACAAGCTCGAAAAAGCCGCATAAATTAGTATAAAAACGAGGGTGCTGCATCGCAGCACCCTCGTTTTTTGCGTTTCTTATAGGCAGCACCGCGCAATTCGGCAAGCAGATTCGGCGAGAGATTTTTCGTCAAGGC
>CALACZ010000076.1 GCA_937890735.1 uncultured Bacillota bacterium | reverse complement strand
CTTTCTCCCTCCTCTGCGTATACTATATAAAAGTGGTCGTATACTTAGGCTCTAAACAAGTCCGCCAAATCGCGCGCGTGCGCACGCGATTATAAAGGGCGGGCAGCCGCCCGCCGTCCTGGATGTCTCCGGTCCGCGTCCGGCTCCCGCCGGGCGCAGACCGCAAACGCCCCTCGAAAAAATTCTGATTTTTTTGCATTTCCCTCTTGACTTTATATCCTTTTGGATATATAATATGACCATAAGATAAAGGAAAGCAAACCCCGCCCGGCACCGCCGGAGAAAGAAAGGACATTGACTATGTACACCACCACCGAGATCAACGCCATCGCCGAAGCCATCCGCACGAGTGAGATCTGGGACGCCGACCAGTGCCGCGCCCTCTGCGACGCAGCCGGCATGCTGGACGCCTACGAAGCCGCCGACGGCGATACCTTCGAGTCCGTCGTCTTCGCCGCCGCCGATAAGCTCGGCGTCGAGATCCTTTGATCTGGAGGATGCGCCATGGACCCCAAAGCCACCTCGCCCATCACCGCCGCCCGCAAGGCGGCGGGCATGACGCAGCAGCAGCTCGCCGATGCCCTCGGCGTCGCGCAGGTCTCCGTCACGCGCTGGGAGCGCGGGGAGCGTGAGCCTCGCGTCTCCACCCTCAAGCGCATCGCTGCCGTCCTCGGCTGCGACCTGCGTGACCTGATCTGAAAAAATTCTGATTTTTTTGCATTTCCCTCTTGACTTTATATCCTTTTGGATATATAATATAACCATAAGATAAAGGAAAGCCACACGCCCGGCACCGCCGGTGAAGGAAAGGATTTTTTACGATGACTACTTTTTTCAAAGACCGCGACGCTCGGATCACTGCCGATATGACCTGGTACTCCAGCGACTGCCTCACCACCAAGGAGATGCGGGAGCTTGACAGCCTCGACGTGGACGACCTCATCGCCTATGCAGAAGCCGTCCCGAGCTGGGACTTCCTCGATCCCGCCATGTGGGACTTCATCGCCTACTGGTGCGATCTCGACTGCGATGCCTTCGGCGAAGGCTGCGACTTCGATCCCGAAGCCTTCCTCGAAGCCGCAAAAGCCGCCCGCAGCTGACGCCCTTCTCAAGCATACACCTTTCCGCATGCCCCATGTAAGTCTTAGCCCTCTCCGCCGGATGTCCGATAAGTCGGACATCCGGCGCAAAGCCCGAGCCGGTCTCCCCGGCTCGGTTTTTTTACGCTCACTCGCCGCCGTATCGCTCGATCGTCAGCTTGAGCAGCGCCCGCTCTGCCTTGTATCGCCTCGTCGTCTCCTCCGCCAGCTCCAAGCGCAGATCGTGGATGATCTCCTGCAGATCGGCGATCTGCAGCCGCTCCATGGCGCGCTCCGTCTCCGGCGGCAGCATGCTCTCCGGCTTTTTCTCCTTTGGCTTCGGTCCGCGCTTCTTCGGCGCGGGCTTTTTTTCTTCCTTCGGTGCTTCCTGCACCGGCAGCGCCTCCTTGATGTACTCCACTTTCTTCTCCTTCTCCCGCCATAAAGGCGGCTGTTTTTTCTCGTCCTCCGGATCCCGCCGCAGGATCTCATACTCTCCCTCGCGTACCACGATATACTTATCTTTGATCGTGAGCACGCAGAAGTCGATCCCGCTCCGCGGCTTTCCGGGGACCGCCGTGTAGATGCCGCCCACCTCCGGCTGCAGCTCCGGGTAGACGCCCGCCAGATCCTTAGTGATGCGGATCTGCATGCTTTGCCTCCGTCCGCATCGTCCGCAGGAGCTTGTCCACCACCATGCCCGGCGATTTCAAGCCGCTCTGCTCCGCCATGATGCAGAGATGGTGGTACGTCATCCCGGTCACGCGGATGCTTTTCAGCCCGTACCGCTGCTTGTGCCGGCTCTCTCTATGTGCCATCCTGCCGCCTCCTCATCCGTGCCCGGCACCACGGGCACGCGATCCACTTCGGGAAGCCGAGCCTTCCGCAGACGGAGCACCTCCAGACGCCCTTTTTCCTGCGCCACGCTCCCCGCGGCGGCGCAAGCTCCGCTTCTCCGTGCGGCATGCGCGTCACGGCGCGGATCGCTTCAGTGATGCCACGCACGCCCTCGGTGTCGTGCTGCTGCCGCATCCGCTGATGGATCGTAAAAAGCTCCACCAGCGTCTGCTGGCGATCGATGTAGTCCATCACCAGTCCTCCTTCCGCCACTTCTCCGCCAGCGCCTTCGCCGCAGTCTTCAGCTTCTCGCCGGTCGCGGCATCCGCCGCCGCTGCCTTGATCCACGCCCCGTGCAGGCGGTTCCACGCCTCCTGGATTTGTCCGTAGAGCGCGGCAAAGACCGCCGCGTCGGGGTTGGCGAGCGCCAGCGCGCGCTGTGCGGCGTCGCGCTGCGCCTCCGCCTGCCTTGCAAGCTCCCGCGCGTCCTTCGCATCCCGCGCCGCCTGCTCCTTCTCGGTGCGGAGCTTCTCCTGCTCCCGCTCCGCCTTCTTCGCAGCGTCCGCCGCCGCGGCTTCCTGCGCCTCCCGTCGGAGCTTGTCCATCGCATCCTGCGGGATCTCTTTCTTCGCCGCCGCCAGATCTGCGGCGGCTTTTCTCGCCTTCTCCTGCGCCTTACGCAGCCGCTCCTCCAGCTCGCTGACCTTCTGCTCTGCGACCTCGGCGCGGCTTTTCTGCGCAGCGCTGACCCGCTCTGCCTCGCTCTGGGCATCCAGTGCCGCCGTCAGACGCTTCTGCACCTCATCCCGCACGGCTTCCGCCTGCGCGGTCTCCTCCTGCGCGGCGTCCCGCTCGCGGATGAGCTTCTCCAGCTCCCGGCTGCTCAGGTCTGCGACGTGGTGCTCCTCGGCGAAGGCTTCGCGCTCCTCCTCCGGCACCGCGAGGAGCTGCAGCGCCTTGGTGTAGGGCAGATCGGCAAGCGTCTGCGAATTTCCGCCGAAGAGCGATACCTGCGCGTCGCCGTACTCGGCGGCGAGCCGCATAAAGTTGTTCGCGGTCCGCTGGGAAAAGCTCACCTCCTCCTGCAGCCACTTGCCCCACTCCCCGTGGGGCAGCAGCTCCTTCGCCTCGGTCAGCCGCCGCCCGATCTCGATGGCGCCCGAGAGCGCCGTCTGCTCCACCTGCCGGCGGATCATCAGGATCTCCGTGGTCACTGTCCCGATGTCCCGCACCGTCACGATCTCGCTCATGCAATCCTCCTTTTCCGTTTCTTTGTGCCTTTCTGTTCGTCTCTTTGCGCTGCCGCCCACGGCAGCAGCACCTCACGCTCCCACCGGTCGCAGAAGTCCCGCACCCGCTGCGGGATGCGCAGCCGCCCCCGGTCGCACCACTCGTTGCGGTACCCGTGCAGCTGCACCTCGCGCGGCACGTCCGTGTCCATGCGGATGTCCAGCGTGTACCAGCTCCGCTCCGGACGACGCGCGTGCCGGACGAAAAAGATGACGTCCGTCTCCGCCGCGTGCTTGCTGTGGTAGCCGCCCACGCAGTGATGCAGCACGGCGCCCTCGTCGGTCAGCTCCTGCGGCGTCGCCGCCACGCGGATGCAGATCTCTCCGTCACTCCAGCTGAGCGGCGCATACTTCTCCCGCAGCCGCATGAAATCGCCTGCGAATTTCGTCTTTTCCCGCGCCTTCTGCGCTTCGGCTTCCCGGTCGTGCGCGGCGGCAAGGTCTCTCGGATAGCGCTCGTACTCCGTCGGCTCTGCGTGCCGTGCGCGCAGCATCTCCCGGTAGTCCGTCAGCATCCCGGCAAGGGTCCGGAGCGGACGTCCGCTTCGCGCCGCCTGCCTGCGGAGATATGGCAGACTGCGCGACAGCGCAAGATCTGTCTCCCCGGCGCGGAGCCGCTCCGTGATCCACCGGATCGTCTCCGGGTGCAGCTCCCGCTCCGCGTCTGCGAGCTGCTCCGCGCGCAGATCTCCGGCTGCATCGCGATACCCCGCCCACCTGTGCAGGCTGTCCGCGCCCCAGCGCCCCGCGAGCGCATAAAAGCTCCGCTTGTCCATCCCCAGCATCTCGTGGGGCTTCTTCTTGCTCCAGTCGATTTCCGGCAGTGCCGGCAGGCGCGTCTGCCCGGTGTGCGCGTTGGTCATCGCCTGCTCGTCGAGCCGGTCCTGCAGCACGCGTCCCCAGCCCTGCCGGGCGAGGTTCTCCGCGCCCGGATGCCGCCGCCAGAGCAGCAGATACGCGGCAAGCCACGTCCCGCCGCCCCTGATGTAGTCCTCGATTCCCGTTTTTTCTCCCGTCGTGCCCGCGAGGTCCGGCACCTTGGGATAGCTGTATGCGCCGATCTGCGCCGCGCTGACCGCATCCGGCGTCCGGTAGCGGATCTCCCCCGGCTCACGGAAGCGCCGTGTCTCCGTCCACTTGCTCTGGTATCCGTCGCCGCCCATCGTGTGGCGGACGTGCGTCAAACGGCGCAGCCGCATGTCCCGATCGAGCACGACGGCATCCCGCGGGTAGAGCGGCAGCCGGGAGCATCCCGTCTCGTCGCACGCCCGCGACGCCATCCAGTAGAGCAGCACGAGCCGCCCGGCGACCGCGTCCGCCTGTGCGATGAGCGTCCGCCACGTCCTGCCGCCCCGCAGCCGGGAGACGTGCATGAGCCGCACGTCTGTGCCGCATAGAGGGCAGTTAAAGCGGTCGCCCTCGGCGATCTCCGCCGCGCTGCGATCCCATACGCCGTCCTCCTGCTCCGGGATGCCGGGATAGAGCTGCTCGTCATCGCCCAGCAGCATCCGGATGCCCTTGATCCGCTCCCCGCGGACCATCGCATTCCCAAAGCCGGCTGTAAAATCCTCCCCGCAGGCGGTGCAGCTGCACCGCGCGCCCCATACAGTCTTGACCTTCGCCGGTGTGCCCAGAAAGTACTCATCCGGATAGAGCGTTACGCTCTCGCGCCGGAAGATGCACAGATCGCCGCCCAGCTCATCCCAGAGCTGGGCGCTCGCCCAGTCCCGCACCGCCTTCGGCGCTTCCTCCGGCAGGATAAGATCCTTCAGATCGTCCATCTGCGCACCTCCCGTCAGAGGAAAGCGCTGAGATCCAGCATGCCCTCCGGCGGCGTAAACTTTGCCTCGTCGCGCTCCGGCTCCGCCGCATCACGCGGCGGCAGCCCGTAGAAGCTGCGCAGGATCTCCTCCGCCTCGGCGGGCGTCACCACGCCGACGCTTCCCACCTTGTTTTCCCTTGCCTTCGCCGCGATCTGCTTCTCTGCATCGGCAAGCGTCATGCCCTTCCCGGCAAGGTCCGCAAGCAGCAGCTCCGCGATGCCCGGCTCCGCCCGGACCATGTCCTTGAGCTGCTCGCCCACCATCCAGACGGCGCTCCGCTCCTTCGGCTGCTGCGCCTCAATGGCGGCGATCGCCGCAGTCTGCGTTTCTGTCATAGCTATCTCCCTTTTCAGCTTTTTTGTGTGTCAGTCGTAAAAGACTGCCTTTCCCGTGTACTCTGCCAGCGCCTTCTCGATCTGCGCGCCCCGGCTTTCCTTCCAGTCCGCAAGCAGGAGGATCGCGTCCGCCGCCTCCAGCATCGCCGTGCAGATGCGCATATAGTCTGCGCCGCTCAGCCCCTCCGGCAGCCGTGCCGGATTGATGGCGGTGTGTCCTGCCGCGCGCCATGCCACCTCGGCGCGCCCAAATTTTTTCTTATAGTCCGGGTCCCCCGTGATCTTCCCGGCGATGTATACGATCATCGCATTCTCTCCCCTTTTTTAGGTTGTCCTTCACCGCCGCCAGCTTTGCCACGTAGCACACCTTGCACAGCCTGTGCCCATCCTCTACCGTACGTTTATTGCACTGCCAGCAGATCTCGCCGCCAAGCCGCGGCGATGCATGATGCCTTTTGTAGCTCGCCCTGCATGCTCTTTGCTGCTTTGCGTGGCAGACCGCGCACCGGGTCAGCCCCGGATATGCCGGCTCCTTCCCGCATGCGGTGCAAAGCCCGGCTGCCTTGAGCTTCTCTCTCCGTGCCTTGCTGCGGGCTGCGCTGCGCTTGCGCCCCTCCGGATCCTTGTCGTGCACGCTGTGGTACTCTCTCATCTTCTCCGCGCACTCCATGCAGTATGTCCGCCCGGCGAGCGTATAGGCATCCTGCCGCTTGCAACTCGGGCAGATGTGGCGCTCCTTCAGCAGGTGATACCACTCCACTCTGGTCACTTCTTGATCTTCCCTTCCCGCTGCAGTGCCTTGTACTGCCCGTAGGTCATCCCGGCGGCGTTCGCGGCATAGGCGTCGATACCCAGCTGCCGCTCTCCCGGCGCCACGATCCCCTTGCGGATATTTGTGTCGATCCGGGCGAGGATGTCCGCCTCCTCGCTCGGCTTCTTCCGCCGCCTCCGTACCGCCGCCATCATGTGCCCTCCGTCCGCTCGATCGTACGGCTCTGACTGCGCGTCGCGCGCACCCGTCCCTTGCCGTCTGCCTTGATCGACGCCTTGCAGATGCGCGGCACGTCCACGGTCGCCTTGCTGATCTTTCCGTCGATGATGAGCAGGGCAGCAGTCAGCAGCATCTGTGCGGTGTCGTGCCCCACCGGCTCCAGCTCGTCCTCCCGGCATCCCTCGCCGAATATCTCATAGATCAGGTCGCGGCTGTCCTCGATGCGCTTTGTGCGCTCTCTGGCGCTCCGCGCGCCGATGCAGTCGCACGCCCGCTCCGCTGCCTCTCCGGCAAGCTCGCCGGGCATCACCTCGCATTGCACCAGCTGCCCGCAGTGCGGGCACGCGCATGCCTGGATATCACTTTGCCCCATAGTGTGCTCTCCCCTCTTTTTTTAGTCTGGTATGTTCC